>NZ_BADA01000364.1 GCF_000333395.1 Microbacterium sp. B19 | reverse complement strand
TTCCGCGCCGAGCTCCGCCCGTACCAGCGCGACGGTCTCGCGTGGCTCGCGCTGCTGCACGCGCACCGGCTCGGTGGCATCCTCGCCGACGACATGGGTCTCGGGAAGACCGTGCAGATCCTCGCGCTCATCGCGCATGCGCGCGCGACGGGGGAGCGGCGACCGTGGCTCGTCGTCGCGCCGACGTCGGTGCTGCCGACCTGGGGCGCGGAGGCGGCCCGCTTCGCGCCCGACCTGCGCGTCGTGACGGTCGAGGCGACCTCCGTCCGGCGCACGCGGACGATCGCGCAGCTCGCGGACGGCGCCGACGTCGTGGTCGCACCGTACGGCGTCGTGCGCACGGATGACACCGAGTTCGCCGCGCCGGAATGGGCCGGCGTGGTGCTCGACGAAGCGCAGTTCGTGAAGAATCCGACGACGCGCATCCACCGCGCCGTCGCCGCGCTCCGCGCCGACTCGGTCTTCGCGGTCACCGGCACCCCGATCGAGAACGGCCTCGACGACCTGTGGGCGCTGCTGGCGCTCGTGGCGCCGGGTCTGTACCCGTCGGCGCGGCGGTTCCGCGAGGAGTACGTCCGCGCGATCGAGCAGCTCCCCTCCGACGCCCCGACCGAACTGTCCGCGGCCGCGGCCGAGGCGCACCGCCGCGGCACCCTCGCGCGCCTGCGCTCGCGCGTGCGCCCGTTCCTGCTGCGCCGCACCAAGGACGTCGTCGCCGCCGACCTGCCGCCGAAGCAGGAGCAGACGATCGCCGTGCCCCTCGCCCCTGCGCACCGCGAGCTGTACGACCGCGTGCTGCAGCGCGAGAGGCAGAAGGTGCTAGGGCTCCTCGACGACCTCGACCGGCAGCGGTTCATCGTGTTCCGATCCATCACGCTTCTGCGCATGCTGGCGCTCGCCCCGGGTCTCATCGACGAGCGCGACGCGCACCTCGGGTCGGCGAAGCTCGACGTCCTGCTCGAGCGCCTCGTCGAGGTGGCATCCGAGGGTCACCGTGCACTGGTCTTCAGTCAGTTCACGTCGTTCCTCGACCTCGCGGCGGAACGCCTGGATGCCGCCGGCCTCGCCTACGAGCACCTCGACGGCTCGACCTCGCGGCGCGGCGAGGTCGTCGAGGGGTTCCGCGGGGGAGACGCCCCCGTGTTCCTCATCAGCCTCAAGGCCGGAGGTTTCGGCCTGACGCTCGTGGAGGCCGAGTACGTGTTCCTCCTCGACCCGTGGTGGAACCCCGCCGCCGAGGCGCAGGCCATCGACCGCACCCACCGCATCGGGCAGACGAACAGCGTGTTCGTGTACCGCCTCATCGCCGCGGGAACCGTGGAGGAGAAGGTGCTCGAGCTGCAGCAGCGCAAGGCCGCCCTGTCGCGCGCGGTCCTCGACGACGGCGAGGCGTTCGCGAACGCGCTGGATGCCGACGATATCCGCGGGATCCTCGGCGGCTGAGACCCCCACGTGCGATGAGCGGCAGCCGCGGTCAGAACAGCCCGTCGAGCACCGCACCCGCGGCATCCACCGCGTGATCGGCGGCGAACGCGATGTTCGCCACCCCGTGGACGGCGGCCCCCACATCGATGACGTGGGCGACCCGCGCCCCCGCGTCCGCGAGGACCGCGGCGGAGGAATCCTCGAGTTCGTCGTAGCCGAACCGGAGGACGCGAAGCCACTCCTTCTCGAGGCCGAAGAGGACCGCATACGGCAGGAGTCGTTCGTTCAGCGCGAAGCGCGCGACCTCCCCGTCGACTCCCTGGCGCGCACCCGTCGGCGACTGCAGGACGCGCAAGCGGTCGGCCTCGGCGAGAGCCAGGTACTGACGGATGCCGTCGAGGTGCGCCCGCCGCGTCTGCGCCTGGGGGGTGAATCGTCGAGTCCGCCCGGCCGGCGCCACCGCCAGAGCGGAGATGCTCACGGCGGCGGCGAGCGACGCGACTCCGAAAGCGCCCGGGTCGGCGGGCGCGGCGAGCGTCACGACGCTCGCGAAGAGCACCCCGACGCAACACCAGCGGATCGCGGATCGACCGCGCAACGTGCCGTCGAGTAGGCCGTCACGCTGCAGGCGCCGCACGTACATGTCGATCAGTCCGCGGGCGCGACGCGCGATACGGCGCCGGTCGCGCGAGAGCCGCTTCGAGTACCCGCTCGGCGTGTCCGGCCCCGCGACGACCGACAGCAGCCGACGCTCGTCGTCCGTGAGGGAGGACTCGTCCACGGCTTGGAGCGCGATGCCCTCGCGGGTGACGTCGCCCTCGACGAGCAGCCGCAGGCGCCCGCGCACCACGAGATCGATGAGCGCCGCACCGATCGCGCGGCGCTCCCGGCCGGCGAGGATCGCGTCTTCCACGATCGACGTGCCGGCGGTCGGGGTGTACTGGACGAGGAGCGACCTCGGCAGCGCCGTCGCACGGCTGCGGGCGACGATCGCGAGCACGAGCAGCGCCACGGCGAGCGCGAGCAGCACCGCCGCGACCCAGACCAGAGCCCCCTCCACATTCGTCATCGTAGGGCCGACCGCCGCGCCCACCCGGCGCACAGCACACCCCCGCGTAGACTCGATAAGTTCTCACGGACAGGAGCGAAATGAAGATCACCGGCCTCGGCCACGCGGGAATGTTCATCGAGACCGCGGGCGGCAGCATCCTCTGCGACCCCGTGATCGGTCCGAGCTTCTTCGGCTCGTGGTTCCCCTTCCCCGACAACCGCGCGCTCGACTGGGAGCGGTTCGGCAAGGCCGATTTCCTCTACATCTCGCACCGGCACCGCGATCACTTCGACCCGGCGATGCTGGAGCGCTACGTCTCGAAGGACATCCGGGTCCTGCTGCCCGAGTACCCGACCGACGACCTCGAGCAGGACCTGATCGCCCTCGGCTACACGAACCTCGTCCGCACCGAGGCGGGGGTACCGCTGCAGTTCGGTGACCTGAAGCTCATGGTCACCCCGCTCCGTGCCCCCTCGGACGGCCCCATCGGCGACTCCTCGCTGTCGGTCGATGACGGCACGGCATCCATCCTGAACCAGAACGACTCGCACCCCCTCGACCTCGAGAAGCTGATGTCGTTCGGTAAGCCGGACGCCTACTTCACCCAGGTATCGGGGGCGATCTGGTGGCCCATGGTCTACGACCTGCCCCAGGACGCCAAGCAGAACTTCGCACAGCTCAAGCGCGACGCGCAGAACAAGCGCGCGATGTACTACATCGAGAAGGTGGATGCCGCGCACGTCTTCCCCATGGCGGGGCCGCCGATGTTCCTGCGCGAGGCGCTGTTCCGCTACAACGGCACGGGCCTCGAGAACGACTCGATCTTCACCGACCAGCGCGAGTTCCTCGCCCACATGAAGGAGCTGCGCCCCGATCAGCAGGGCCACCTGTTCCTCCCCGGCACCGAGGTCGAGGTGCAGGGCTCCGACGTGACCGTCACGCAGACCCTCTTCACGGATGCCGAGATCGACCGGATCTTCGGCGACAAGTGGAACTACCTCGCCGAGCAGCGCGACAGCCGCCAGGCCGAGATCCAGGCGGAAGAGGCATCCCGCGCCGAGATCATCCCGCCGGCCGAGATGCTCGCGGCGCTGAAGGAGTGGTGGGAGCCGCTGCTGCGTCGCGCCCGCACGATCCGCAACGGCGTGGGCGGCATGGTGCGTTCCGCATCGGGAGCTCG
>NZ_BADA01000365.1 GCF_000333395.1 Microbacterium sp. B19 | reverse complement strand
CGCCCGCATCGCCCGCTCGTCCTGATCCTCGCTGACGTGTTCCGACGCGGCCCGCGTTCCTCGCGGGTCGCGTCGTCGCGTTCGCGGGTGGCGGGACGCGACTCGAGTGTCCGAGACACGCGGACGCCGCGGTGTCGGATCCGCGTGTCCTGGACACCCAAGCACCGCACGGTGCCCCTGTCGGTGCCCCCTGACAGGATCGCCGCATGAGCACCTGGCGCGGCCTCCTCCCCGACGCCGAGCGCCCCGGCTTCGACGCGCTGGCGCTCGGCATCGAGCTGCGCCAGCGCGAGGCGTACGACCCCGGGCGGTGGGAAGCCCGGTCCATCGACCCGGTGACGCCCCGCATGCTCGCGCGGCGGCAGGACGAGCTCCAACTCGTCGCCCGGCCGCTCGTGCGCGGTGCGCGCGAGACCTGGATCCGAGCGGATGCCACGTGGGACGCCGTACGTCGATCCACCGGCCGCTTCGACCCGTCGCACGTCGGCTGGTTCGCCGAACTCCACGCCCTCGCGCAGGCGATGCGCACGACCGGACCGTTCGTCGCGGCGAGCGACACCGTCGCCCTCGACGCGATCGCGTCGCCCCTGCTGTGGCCCCACCTGCGCGCGGCGGCGGGGCTCGGCATCCCGATCGTCCCGATGCACCCCCAGCAGAGCGTGCACCTCGCGTCGGAGGCGACGGCGCGCGTGTCGGTCGACACCGCGGCCGGCGGCGGACTGCGTCTCGCGGCGGCCATCGAGATCGACGGACGGACCGTGGAAGCCACGCACGTGCGGCCCCTCGGCACGGCGGGGATCTTCTCGTTCGAGGTCGACCGCGACCCGATCCCGCTGGTCATGAGCCCCGTCGCGCTGCCCGACCCCCTGCCGGCCCTGCTGAGCGACGGGCCGGTCGTCGTGCCGGCCGAGGACGCGGGGGAGTTCCTCGCCGACGCCTACCCGCGGCTCGCGCGGCGGGTTCCGCTCGCCGTGGCGCCGGGCGTCCCGACGCCTCCGCCTCCTCGACCGACGCTTGAGGTCACCGTGGTGTACCGCGACGACGAGTCCGTCGAGTACGCGCTCGACTGGGTGTACCCGGGCGGCATCGGCGCGGCCTACGGAACGCCGGCCGACGACGAGCGCGACTCCCGCGCCGAGGGCGAGATCGCGGGACGGGTCGAAACGACCTGGGCAGAGCGCGCCGACCTGCCGATCGGGGCCCGGGAGGTGCTGCGCGACGCCGACGCAGCCGCGTTCGCGACACGGGTGCTTCCCGCCCTCGACCTCCTCGACGACGTCCGCGTGATCACGCGGGGACCCGTGCC
>NZ_BADA01000366.1 GCF_000333395.1 Microbacterium sp. B19 | reverse complement strand
GCGGCGGCGGCGTCGACGGCATCCGCTCCGGCCGCCGAGGCGGCGAGGAGCGTCGCGAGCTGCCCGCCCGCGGTGTCGTGCGTGTGGACGTGCACGGGGAGGTCGAACCGCTCGCGGAGCGCCGTGACCAGGCGCGCGGCGGCGGCGGAACGGAGGAGTCCCGCCATGTCCTTCACGGCCAGGATGTGCGCGCCGGCGTCGACGACCTGCTCGGCCAGGCGCAGGTAGTAGTCGAGCGTGTACAGGTCTTCGCGGGGGTCGAGCAGGTCGCCCGTGTAGCAGACGGCGACCTCCGCGACCGCGGTCCCGGTGGCGAGCACCGCATCGATCGCGGGCCGCATCTGCGAGACGTCGTTGAGCGCGTCGAAGATGCGGAAGATGTCGATCCCGGATGCCGCGGCCTCGGCGACGAAGGCATCCGTCACCTCCGTCGGGTACGGGGTGTACCCGACCGTGTTGCGGCCGCGCAGGAGCATCTGGATCGCCACGTTCGGCAGCGCCTGCCGCAGCACGTCGAGGCGCTCCCACGGGTCCTCACCGAGGAAGCGGAGCGCGACGTCGTACGTCGCACCGCCCCAGGCCTCGACCGAGAGGAGTTCGGGCGTCAGCCGCGCGACGTACGGCGCGACCCGGGCGAGGTCGCGCGTGCGGACGCGGGTCGCGAGCAGCGACTGGTGGGCGTCGCGGAACGTGGTCTCGGTGACGGCGAGGGCCGTCTGCGCGCGCAGCGCCCGGGCGAAACCCACCGGGCCGAGCTCCTGCAGCCGCTGCCGGGAGCCCGCGGGCGCGGGGGTCGCGAGGTCGAGAACGGGGAGCTTGCTGCCCGGGTCGACCGAGAGCGGGTTGTCGCCGTTCGGCCGGTTGACCGTGGTGTCGACGAGCCACGACAGGATCTTCGTGCCGCGGTCCTTCGACTCGCGCCCCCGGAGCAGCTCGGGCCGTTCGTCGATGAACGACGTGCTGAGGTCGCCGGCGACGAAGGCCGGGTCGTCGAGCACCGCTTGCAGGAACGGGATGTTGGTCGAGACCCCCGCGGATGCGGAACTCCGCGAGGGCGCGGCGGGCGCGGGCGACCGCGGCGCCGAAGTCGCGACCGCGGCACGTGAGCTTGGCGAGCATGGAGTCGAAGTGCGGGCTGATCTGCGACCCCGCCGCGGTCGTGCCGCCGTCGAGGCGGATACCGGCGCCACCCGGCGAGCGGTACGTCGTGATCTTGCCGGTGTCGGGGCGGAAGCCCTGGGTAGGGTCCTCGGTCGTGATACGGCACTGCAGCGCCGCGCCGCGCAAGCGGATGTCGTCCTGCGTGAGCTGCAGATCGGCGAGCGTCTGGCCCGCGGCGATCCGCATTTGCGACTGGACGAGGTCGACGTCCGTGACCTCCTCGGTGACGGTGTGCTCGACCTGGATGCGCGGGTTCATCTCGATGAAGACGACCTCGCCCGCGCGAGGACCCGCGGTCTCGAGCAGGAACTCGACGGTGCCCGCGTTCTGGTAGCCGATCGACCGGGCGAACGCGACGGCGTAGCGGTGCAGGTCCACCCGCAGGCGCGTCATCGAGGTTCGGCGCCGGAGCGATCTCGATGACCTTCTGGTGCCGCCGCTGCACCGANCACTTTCAAGGGAAGAGGTGGACCGTCTCNCCCNTGGCATCCGCCTTTAAGGGCACCTCGACGTGGCGCGGGCGCTGCACGGCCTGCTCGA
>NZ_BADA01000367.1 GCF_000333395.1 Microbacterium sp. B19 | reverse complement strand
CGCGGTGCTGCCGTCGTCGAGGGTCATCTGCGAGGAGATGGACTTCCCGTCGACGATGATGAGCTTCAGACCCACGACGGTGAACATCGTCGCGAGCGTCGCCAGCAGGTCGGGGATGCGGGCGAACACGATCAGCGCGGCGTTGATGGCGCCGATGAGGGCACCGGAGAGCAGCACGACGCCGACGGCGATCCCGCCGACCTGGTTCGCGATCACCATGGTCCAGGCGGCGATGGACACCGCGAATCCAGCGTTGGCGCCCACCGACAGGTCGAGTCCTCCGACGGTCATCGCGAGGGTCACGCCGAGGCCGGCGATACCGATCGGGGCGATGTACTTCAGCATCCCGACGAGGTTCTCGGGGGTCGCGAACGCCGGCTGGCTGACCGCGAAGAACGCGATCAGCAGGACGGTGACGGCGACGAAGCCCCATTTGGCGATGGCATCCACGATCCGGGATCCGACGCTCACCCGCGCGGGAGCGAGAGCGGTGGTCATGCGGTTTCCTTCCGGTGGCCGGGGTCGTCGAGCAGCGCGGCGACGATGCGCGCGCGGTCGAGCACTCCGGCGGGGGTGTCCAGGGCGATGCGCCCGGAGACGAGGACGACGATGCGGTCGGCGACGTCGAGGATCTCGTCGACGTCGCTGGAGAGCACGATCACGGCGGCGCCCTCGGCCGCGCGGTCGCGGGCGGCGTCGCCGATGCGGCGGCGGGCGCCGATGTCGACGCCGCGGAAGGGCTCGTCCAGCACGGCGAGGCGCGGTCCGGTACGGAGCCACCGCCCCACGACGACCTTCTGCTGGTTGCCGCCGGAGAGGTCGTCGACGCGCGTGTCGGCGGACGGCGCGACGACGCCGTACGCGTCGATGACGTCGTCGGCGGCCGCGCGCTCACGGCCCGGCGAAACGACGCCCCAGCGGGAGATCTGCCGCAGCACCGGGAGCCCGACGGTGCGGCCGATCGACCAGCCGGGCTGGATGCCCTGACGCTGGCGGTCCTCGGGCACGAGCACGACGCCCGCGTCCTTGGCCGCCGCGGGCGAGGAGGGTCGGTACGGTGCGCCGTCCAGCCGCAGCCGCGCGTCACCGTCGACGCGGACGCCCGCGATGAGTTCGGCGAGTTCGGTCTTCCCTGCCCCGAGCAGACCCAGGATGCCGGTCACCTGGCCCGCGGCCACCTCGAGGTTCAGCGGCTCGCTGCCGGGCAGCAGCACGGCGCCGTCGACCGACAGCACCTGCGCGCCCGCGGGGAGCGGCTCGGTGACGTGCTGCTGCAGCTCGGTGGGGACGCCGAGCATCGCCTCGAGCGCGGCGGTCCAGTCGAACGGACGTCCGGATTCGAGTTCGAGCCGGCCGTCGCGCAGGACGACGATGCGATCGGCGAGCCGCTCGATCTCGCCGAAGCGGTGGCTGACGAACAGGATCGAGAGGCCCTCGTCGCGCAGCACCCGCAGCACGGCGAACAGGCGGTCCGCCTCGGCCGCGGTGAGCGCGGAGGTGGGCTCGTCGAGGATCAGCAGGCGCGGGGTCGAGCGCAGGGCGCGGGCGAGCACGAGCAGCTGCGCATCGGAGGTGCCGAGGCGCGCGGCATCCGCTCTCAAGACCTCGTCGGACCACGACAGGCCGAGCCGCTCGAGCGCGGCGCGTGCGACGCGCTCCGCCTCCGCCCGGCGCACGAGGCGGTGACCCCCGGTGGCGAGGTCGGTGAGCGCGAGGTTGTCGGCGACGCTCAGCCCGGGCACGATGCCGTCCGCGATCCGCTGGTGGACGGTCTCGATCCCCGCGCGGCGGGCGCGGGCGGGCGAGGTGAGCCGCTGCGCCGAACCCTCGACCGCGATCTCCCCCGTGTACGCCGCGTTGGCGCCGGAGATCGCCCCGATGAGCGTGGACTTCCCCGCGCCGTTGGTGCCGAGGAGCGCCGTGATGCTCCCCGGGTACAGATCGAGCGAGACGTCGCGGAGCACCTGATTGGTGCCGAACCGCACGCCGACGCCGCTCAGGCGGACGACGGGGGCGTCGTTCACCTGAGCGGCGTGCGAGAGCGGAAAGGTCATCCGGAGACGGCGGGCAGCCAGTCGGCCACGACCGTGTCGTTGAGCAGCAGCGACGGCTCGGCCTCGCGCAGCTGGGCGACGTTCGTGATGCCCTTCTGGATGAGGAAGTCGCGCGTGATCGTCACGGCGGGGAACTGGACGGTGTCCTCGGTGAGCTGGCCGGCGAGCTTCAGCGCCAGAGCGCGGACGACACCGGCGCCCACGGCCGACGGGTCGGTCGCGCTCGTGGCGACCCACGGGCTGCCGTCGGCGGTGATGACCTCGATGTCGGCGTTGGAGATGTCGATGCCGTAGACCTTGACCTTGTCCTGCAGGTTGTTCTGCTCGACGGCCTGGACGACACCCTTCGTGATCTCGTCGTACGGGGCGAAGATCGCCTGCACGCCCGGGTTGGCCTTGAGCGCAGCGTCGACGAGCGGGATGTTGTCGGTCGCGGTCGACTCGGTCACCTTGCCGGTGAAGAAGACCTGGTCGAGGTCGTTCTTCGCGATGACCTCGTCCCACACCTTCTTGCGGCGGTCGAGCGGGGCGTAGCCCTCCGCGCTGACGAGGCCGACCTTCGCGCCCTGGCCGTTGTCCTTCACGAGCTGGTCGAGGACGCCCTGCGCCATCGAGGCATCCGACTGCGAGGTCACGACGACACCGGTGGAGTCCTTGAGCGCGAGGTCGTAGACGATGACCGGGATGCCGGCATCCACCGCCGCGTGCACGCGCGGCTCGATCGTGTCGGTCTGGCCGTGGTCGACGATGATCGCGTCGGGCTTGGCGGCGATCGCCTGCTCGAGGTCGGACGCCTGCTTGGCGTTGTCGTTGCGCGCGTCGAAGACCGTGAGGTCGATGTTGATCGCGGCGGCCTGAGCCTTCGCGCCGGCCGTCCACGCGGTGAAGAAGTCACCGGCACCGGACTGCTGGACGAGGGCGACCTTGACCGGCGCGCCGTTGAACGGCGCCGGGAGGTTCTCGGCCTTCTGGACGGGGGCAGAGGAGGCGGCGGGCGCGGCGGTGTTCTGCTGGGCGCAGCCGGTCAGGGCGAGCGCGGCGATGCCGGCGGTGGCGACGAGCGTCGCCCAGCGGTGGGAACGAACGGACACGGGGTCCCCTTCGGAGGAGGTCGGGTGCGGGAAGCCGCGGCGGGTGCTGTGGGGCGGCGGCCGTCGAGCAGTAAATCAGCGCGCGCTGTGCGGAACGGTCCGAGGTTGCGGTTTGTTACGGGTCGCTGCGGCGGGAACGCCCCGGGCCCTCGCCGGGGGCGAGACAATCGACACGTCCCGACCGCATCCGTCCGAGAGGAGGAGCCATGACGCTCCTGACCGTCTGGAAAGAGACCGACCCGACCAGCCCCGTCCTCGAGACGACCGACGAGGACGAGATCCGCGCGGCCCTCGCAGAGCTCGGCGCCCGCTTCTCCCGGTGGGACGTGCACGAGATCGCGTCCGACGCCGCCCTCGACGACGTGCTCGCGCTCTACGCCGAGCAGGTCGAGAAGGTGAAGCAGGACGAGGGCTACACGCTCGTCGACATCGTGGGCCTCTCCCCCGCGCAGGAGAACTACGACGAGGTCAAGGGCGCTTCGCGCGAGCGCTTCCTGTCCGAGCACCGCCACGACGACGACGAGGACCGCTTCTTCGCCAAGGGCGCCGGCGTCTTCTACCTGCACGTGAACGGGAAGGTCCACGCGCTCTACTGCGAGGCGGGCGACCTCGTCTCGGTCCCGGCGAACACCACGCACTGGTTCGACATGGGCACGAACCCCGAGTTCGTCAGCATCCGCTTCTTCCACGACGACGACGGCTGGGTCGGCCACTTCACCGGCAACCCCATCGCCGAGTCGTTCGCGACCTTCGACGAGCTGCACGCCCGCCGCGCCCAGCTGGTCTGACGCCGCCCGCCGCCGCGCAGCGCCGCTGCGCGGCAACGGTTTGGGGCGCGATTCGCGGTTCGGGGCGTGAATTCTTCGCCCCGAAGCGAGGATCGCGCCCCAAACCGTTCAGGGGCGAGGCGCCGGCGAATCCGGCGTCAGCCGACGCGGCGCAGTGCGAGCGCAGCCCAGGCGATCGGGGGGAGCGTCACGCGCAGGATGCCGTCCTCGACCCGCGCCCCCTCGAGCGGGCGCGGCTGCACGCGATCGGGGTGCTCGAGGGTGTTGCTGGCGTACGGATCGTCGTCGTGCAGCAGGTGCGTCTCGACCAACTCGACGTCCCCGAAGCCCGAGACGTCGATCGCGACCTCGACGGGCTCCTGCCGCCCGCGGTGCACGAGGAAGACCGCGGCCTCGCCCGTCTCGGCGTCGTGGGTGGCGACGGCATCCACCGCCGGGACCGTGCCGTGCTTCGCCGTGTCGATCGTGCCCGCCTCGATCTGCACGCGCAGGGCCTCGCCGCGCGCGAGCCGCGACGTGATCGAGAACGGGTAGAAGGTGGTCTGCCGCCACGACGGTCCGCCGGGCTCGGTCATGATCGGCGCGATGACGTTCACGAGCTGAGCGAGGGAAGCGGATGCCACGCGGTCGGCGTGCGTGAGCAGCGAGATCATGAGGCTGCCGAAGACGACGGCATCCACCGCCGAATACACGTCCTCCAGGAGCCGCGGAGCCACCGGCCAGTTGTCGATGCCGCTGAGCTGATCCACGTCGTGGAATCGCGTCTGGTACCAGATGTTCCACTCGTCGAACGAGATGTCGATCCTCTTCTCGCTGCCGCGCACCGCGCCGACGTGGTCGGCGGTCGCGACGACCGCCTCGATGAACCGGTCGGTGTCGACCGACGATGCGAGGAACGAGTCGATGTCGCCGTCGTGCTCCTGGTAGTAGGCGTGGCACGAGATCATGTCGACCTCGTCGTACGTGTGCGTGAGGACGACGCGCTCCCACTCGCCGAACGTCGGCATCTGCGCGCCGGAGGATCCGCACACCACGAGCTCGATGGACGGATCGAGCTGGCGCATGCCCTTGGCCGTCTGCGCGGCGAGCTTGCCGTAGTCGTCGGCCGAGCGGTGACCGAGCTGCCAGGGCCCGTCCATCTCGTTGCCGAGGCACCACACGCGCACGTCGAACGGCGCCTCGCGTCCGTTGTCGATGCGCTGCTGCGACAGAGCGGTGCCACCGGGGAGGTTGCTGTACTCGAGCAGGTCGATGGCCTCGAGCGTCCCGCGCGTGCCGAGGTTCACCGCGAGCATCAGCTCGCTGCCGGCCTTCTCGAGCCAGTCGGAGAACTCGTGCAGCCCGACCTCGTTCGTCTCGGTGGAGTGCCACGCGAGGTCGAGGCGGCGCGGGCGCTGCTCGCGCGGGCCGACGCTGTCCTCCCACCGGAAGCCCGAGACGAAGTTGCCGCCGGGGTAGCGGATCATGCTCACCCCCAGCTCGCGCACGAGCTCGAGGACGTCGCGACGGAACCCCTGCTCGTCGGCCTCGGGGTGGCCGGGTTCGTAGATGCCGTCGTACACGTGGCGGCCGAGGTGCTCGACGAAGCCGCCGAAGAGGCGGCGCCGCACCGCCCCGATGGGGAAGCGGGGGTCGACGGTCAGGCGTGCGGTGGTCATCGTTGCTCCTCCGGTCGGTCTCGACGGTACCCTGCCCGGCGCGTGGCGTAAAACGTTTTCGAAACCCGGCGCCGCGGCCCGGCTGCCGCGGCGGCGCCTCAGCACGCGACCTGGCCGAGATCACGCGCCGTTGCATGCCATCCCGTGCCACCTCGCCCAGATCACGTGATCCGGATGCCACGACCCCCGGCCCGGGCCGCGGCCGGACGAGCACCCACGATCGGGTCGAGCGCCCACGTCCCGGCCGCCCCGACCGTGGGCGGTGGACCGGATCGTGGGCAGTCGGCGTCCGAGGGGGGCGGGGGCGGCGACGGGCGGGGCGGAGCGGGCGGCGGGTGCGGCGGCCGAGGCGTCAGATGACCGTGGCGCTCCACGGGTCGGGGAGGCCGAAACGGAACGCCTCGATCGACACCGCCTGCTCGCGCAGGAACGGCAGCAGTTCGATGCGGCCGGCCGTCGTCACCTCGCCGGCGTACACCGTCAGCGTGGGGTCGCCGCCGAGGGTCTCGGCCAGCGCGACCCGCAGGCCCTCCGCCGAGGCCGCCGTGCCGACGAGCCGCACGCGCGACGGACGAGGCGCGACCACCGCGTCGTCGGCGGACTCGGCATCCGGGATGCCACCCGCCAGGCGCTGCAGCCACTCCTCGTCGGACTCGACCGAGACGGGCACCCCGCTCTCGCCGAGCAGGTGCCGCACCGCGGCGGGGAGCCCGACGGGGGTGCTGAGCGTGAAGCGGGATCCCGACCGGACGGCCGCGACGAGGACGCGCAGCACCGCCTGCCCCCGGGCTCGGCGGTCGCGCGCACGNCCACGTCGTCGGTCGATACCGCAGGAGGTTCCGCTCGACGCCGAGGCGGGAGGCATCCTTCACCCGTCCGAATTCGCGGTCCCACGCGACCGCATCGGAGAGGGCACCGCGCCGCAGCCATTCGAACGCGGCGTAGTCGAGCGTCGCCTGGGCGGCCTCGATGAGCGACGAGATGCGCGTGTCGAGACCGCGCAGGTGCAGCGTCGACGACGCGGGGCCACCGGACGACGGCCGCCACGCCCCCAGCGCCACGAGCCGGTTCGGGCCACCCGACATCGCGCCCGGGCCTACGCCCGCCGCACCCCAGCCGCCGAGCGGCTCGCGCTGCACGACCGTGCCCGTGGTGGGCCGGTTGACCCGCAGCACCGCCGCATCGGCCGTGTCGAGCCACAGCTCGAGATCGGCGGCGTCGCGGGTGTGGAGCCCGGCGACGAAGCCCGAGCCGACGAGGTTCTGCAGCTCGATCGCGCGGGCCAGGGTCGGAGCGTGCAGGATGCCGAGCACCGGCGCCGCGACGGCGGTCCGGGTCAGGTGCGACCCGGCGTGGACCCCGGTCCGGACGCCGGGCGTCCAGAAGCGGCCCGCGGTCTCGGGCCCGAGGTCGAGTTCGCGCGGCTCGACGAGCCACCGCTCGCCGTCGGCGAGGACGGTCAGCGCGCGGCGGACGTCGCCCGTGGGCTCCTCGACCAGCGGACCGACGTCGGACAGCGGGTCGTCGGCGGGCCCGACGCGAAGCGACCCGACGGCATCCTTCAGCTGCGCCAGGAAGCGCGTCGAGCGCGCGACGGCGCCCACGAGGATGACGAGCGACGACGTCGTCGCGGCCTGACCGGCCCGGACGAAGGCACCGGCCACGATGTCGGCGACCGCGCGGTCGAGGTCGGCCGACGGTGCGACGATCACCGCGTTGCGCCCGGCCGTGAGCGCCTGCAGCGGCAGGTCGGGACGCCACTCGACGAATCGCTCGGCCGTCGCACGCGCCCCCGCGAGCAGCACGCGGTCGACGCCGGGGTGCACGATCAGGGCGCGACCGGATGCCTCTTCGTTCAGGTCGACGTAGGCGAGTGCGTCGCGCGGGACCCCCGCGGCCCACAGCGCCTCGGCGACGACGGCTCCGGCCCGCCGCGCGCGCGGCGACGGCGTCAGCACGACGCCGGAGCCGGCGGCGAGCGCCGCGAGGGTCTCGGCCGCGCACAGTCCGACCGAGGAGTTCCAGCGGGGCGCGACGACCGTGAGCCGGTCGGGCACGAACACGGCGCCCGCGACCCGGTCCAGTTCCTTCGCCGTCGCGGCGTAGTACGCGGCGGCGTCGATGGCCTGATCGACCTCCGCGTCGGCCTCGGCGAACAGCGCACCGCCCTCCGACGCGAGCACCTCGACCAGCTCCGCCCGCCGCTCGGCGAGCGACCGGGATGCCGCCTCGATCACCGCGGCGCGGTCGGTCGCAGCCCAGCTCCCCCACTCCTCGGCGGCGTCGCGGACGCGCGAGATCACGGCATCCAGGCTCGGTTCGTCGTCGATGCGACCGGCGGCGGCCGTCGCGTCCCCGGCCGTCGATCCGGCGACCTCTGCGAGAACGTCGTGCACCCACGCGCGGTCCGCGGGGACGCTGGGGTCGGCGGCGGGGACGTTGCGGAAACCGGGCGCAGCGCCCGACAGCTCGACCGTCTCGCGCACCGAGAACACCGCGGTGTCGACGAACGCCTGACCGCCGAAGAGCATCTGCTGGACGTCCGGCCCCCGCGCCTGCGTGTCGCCGGGCGCGGCGTCGCGCGCGATGCCGAGCACCGCTTGCGTCAGGCCCGGCTCCTCCGCGTCGTCGGCGGCGGGTTCGCGCAGGATCGGCGGGGTCGGCGCGATCCCGCGCTGCGGGGCACGGGCGGGCGCGGGCGTCGCCTCGGGGGTCGCGAACGCGGCGGCGATGCGGGTCTCGGGGTCGTCGTCGCCATCTTCGGGATGCCCCTGCGCCGCCCGGGCGGCGAGCCCGGCGATCACCGCGTCGGCGTCATCGGGGTGCACCACGGCCGCGAGCAGAACATGCTGTTCGTCTGTGGCCCAGCCGCCGAGCGGCAGCGCGAGGTCGATGTGGCCCTTCGCGTCCTCGGCGAGGGTCCGCACGATCGCCGCGCGCACCGGGTCGCCGGTGGCGAACTCGACCCGCAGCCCCTCGGTCGCGCGGCGACCCAGCGCCTCGCGCGCCGTCGCGACGGTGAGTGCGTCCCGGTCGGCCGTGGACGTGACGGCGGGAGCGGGCCAGCCGCCCCGAGCGGCACGAAGCGCGTCGTCCGTGGCCGGAATCGCGTCGTCGAGACGCACCGCGAGCGGCGCTCCGCCGTCGCTGACGCGCACCCGCGCCCACGCGGCGAGTTCGCGCAGCGCCCCGAGCGTCTCGGGCACCGCGACGGGCAGCGCGATCCCGGCGGACGCGTCCCGCAGCCGCGGCTCCTCCAGCACGCGGGTGAGGACGGCGACGGTGAGGTCGAGGTCGTCGCGCCCCTCGGCGACGAAGGTGACGCGCGTGCTCGAGCCCGCGGCATCCAGGAACAGCGGAAGGAGCCGCTCGGCCGCGTACTCGACGTCGGCCTCGAACGCCCACCGCGACAGCCCCGCGACGACCTCGGTCACGGCGACGGAGACCCGCGGCACGTCCTCGCGGGCGACGAGGGCACGGATGCCGTCGAGCCGGTGCCGCGCGGCCGATTCGCCCCGCACGGCGGGCGCGGTCAGCCGCAGGTCGGGGGTGGCGTCGGGGCTCAGCGCGGCGAGCGCCGGACCGAGGTGGTCGCCGCGCGCGTCGAGGAACAGGGGCGAGAGCGCCTCGGAAAGGAAGCGGCGTGCAAGGGGAACCGCCGGGGAGGGCAGCACGGGAGCGATCGCCGCGCCGAGCTGGACCGCGCCGCGCGCCACCCAGGGCAGTCCGGCCGGGACCTCGCCCGAGAGCCGGTGGAGGGCCGCGGCGGGAGCCGTCGTTCCTTCGGGCCGCAGCACGCCGTCCGCGGCGCGTGCGAGGAAGTACGCGATCTCGGACGACGCGGAGCGGGATGCCGCGAACGTCGCGGCGTAGGAGACGGCGCGCTCGACCGGGTCGGTGGAGAGCAGGGGACCGTGCGCGTTCGCCTCGTTCTCGCTCATGCTCCACAGCCTAAGGAGCCGACGCGCGCGGCCCCGGCGGCCCCGCCGCGTGGCCGCGAATCGACGCGGAAGGGGTCCCGCCGCACGAGCGACGGGACCCCTTCCCAGGCCAACGCGTCAGTTCTGGCCGACGCGGCGCCGACGCCGGATCACGACCCCCGCGGCCAGCGCGAGCAGACCCAGCACGAGCGCGGTGATCGAGACCGTCCCGCCGGTCACGGCGAGCGGCGTGCCGGCGGCCGGAGCGGCCGGAACCGGGGGCGTGACGCCGGCCGCCGCACGAATCTCCACCGGCACGGACGCCTGCACGGCCCCGACGATCGCCACCAGGTCGTGCGTCCCCGCCGGAACGTCGGCCGGCAGCGTCACGGTCACCCGGAACGTCCCGTCACCGTCGGTGCGCATCGCCCCGAGGGCGATCGGCGTCGAGTGCAGCTCGAGGCGACCGTCGGCGTTCGCCGGCCAGCCGGTGCCCGTGACGGTGATCGTCCCGCCCGCGACCAGGTCGCCCGACACCGCCAGCGTCGGGTCGCCCGCGGTGGCGCCGACCGAGGCCGAGCCCGTCCCCCCGACGTTGCCGGCCACGTCCACCGCGCGGTAGGACACCGCGACGGCCCCCGCCGGAGCGGTCACGACGGCCTCGGCGCCGGACACGGCGGTCCAGGTCGACGCATCGCCCAGACGGTACTCGATGCGGTCCACGCCCGAGGCGGCGTCGGCCGCGGTCAGGCGCACCGTGCGGGTCGTGGCATCCACCGCGCTCGTCACCGTCGGCGCGGCGCGGTCGACGCGAACCGTCGCGGGGACGGATGCCGAGACGTTGCCGGCCGCGTCCGTGGCGCGGAACGCGAGGTTCGCCGTGCCGTCGGCCGGGGTGACCGGGCCGGTGTACGCGGCCCATGTCGTGCCGCCGTCGGTGCTGACCTCGAGCCGCGGGGTGGCGTCGGTGTCGTCGGTCGCGGTCGCGGTGACCGACACGGGCGACACGAACCAGCCGTTCGCACCGTCCGGCGCGGCGGGCGAGGTCGAGACCGTCACGCTCGGCGCCTGGGTGTCGGGCGTCCGGGTGTGCATCCGCAGGAACGTGACGGAGTACGGCGCGAACGTCCGCGTGAAGCTCCCGCTCACGGTCACGTCCGACGTGATCGGCGCCACCGGAGTGGCATCCGCCGTGTTCACCGCACCCGGGGCGGCGGCCAGCACGGTCATCTGCGCGGTCGGCAGCACCGGGAGTCCGCCGAGATCCACCTTCGTCACGGCCTCCTTCGCCTGGGCGTTGACGACCTTGAGGATGACGTCGCCGGTCGCCTCGTCCTTCGTCATCACCTGGGCGAACGGTTCGACCGCGGTGTTGGTGAAGTGACCGGCCTGCTGACCGTCGACGAACAGCGTGACCTCGGGGCCGCGCACCTGGATGCGCAGGTCGTAGGTGCGTCCCGTCTCGACCCGCGGTGTCCCGGTGTCCGTCACGATCGACTTCGCCCCGTCGACGGCCTTCTCCACGACGCTGCGGGTGTTGCCCCAGCCGCCGAGGTTCCACCACAGGTAGTCGGCCGAGCCCTTCACACCGAACCCGACGAGGAAGCCCTCGGCACCGGCGAGCTTCGTGGCCTTCAGCGACACGTCGTAGTCCGTGGCATCCAGGGCGGGACCGGCGACGAGCGTGTTGTTCGCCGTCGTCGACGACTGCACGTAGCTGCCGTCGGCCGCCGACCACGACCCCGCGTTCGCGAGCTTCGTCCAGCCGTCGTCGTTCTTGTCGGAGAAGTCGTCCGCGAAGAGCGTCTTCCCGTCCGGGTCGGTGACCTTCACGTCGTCGTAGCGCGCCGACGTGCTCCAGGTCGACAGCCCCACCGAACCCGCCAGTCCCGTGGATGCCAGGTCCCCCGCGGCCGAGGTCGGCACGACGCGGTCACCCGTGTTGCCCATGAACAGTTTCTGCACCTCGTAGTTCGCGGAGCCCCACACCTGGTCGCGGTCGAACCAGATGAGGTCGGGCCGCCACTGGTTGCTGCTCTGGTCGGCGAGGAGCGGAGCGTACGACGCCATCTTCACGACGTCGGCGTTGCGCTCGAGCCCCGTCATGTACGCGGCCTCGGACAGTGCGTTGAAGAAGCGGTTGTCGCGCGAGGCGTACTCGCCGATCCACACCTTGGGGCCGTTGCGGTCGTACGAGTCGTACCGGATGTTGTGCGAGAGGAACCACGACGGGTCGCGGTAGTAGTGCTCGTCGACCATGTCGACGTTCTCGGCCCGGTTCTGCGCCCAGTGCTTCTCGAAGTTCGCGCCCTCGGCATCCGGACCCGAGTTGCTGATCAGGATCATGTCGGGGTACTTCGCCTCGATGGCATCCCGGAACTTCACGAAGTTCGCCATGAACGCCTCGGGGTAGTTCTCCTCGTTGCCGATCTCGATGCGGTCGAGGCCGAACGGAGCGGGGTGTCCCATGTCGGCGCGGAGCTTGCCCCACGTCGTTTCGACGCCGCCGTTGGCGAACTCGATGAGGTCGAGCGTGTCCTGGATGTGGCGCTGGAGCAGCGCGGGGTCGGTCTGCTGCAGACCCTGACCGCAGCCGTTGAGCAGCGCCGGCACGTCGGGCACGGGCTTGGCGCCGATGTCCTCCGCGAACTGGAAGTACTCGTAGTATCCGAGGCCGAGCGACTGGTTGTAGCCCCAGAAGTTGGCGTTGGTCGCGCGGGTCTCCACGGGTCCGACGCTGTCCTTCCACTGGTACGAGCGGGCACGTTCGTAGCCGGATGCCGCGGAGTAGTCCTCGTGGCTGTTGACGTTGACGATGCAGCCACCGGGGAAGCGGATGAACTTCGGGTGCAGGTCGGCGATCTTCTGCGCGATGTCCTTGCGGAGGCCGTTCGCGTGGCCCTTGAACGTGTCGCGCGGGAAGAGCGAGACCTCGTCGAGGCGGAGCGTGCCGGCGCCGCCGGCCTGCACGAGCAGACGGGCACCGTCGGTCGTCGCGGATGCCGTGACGGTGCCGCTGTACTTGACCCAGCCGTCGCCGGCCACCGTCGCGGTGACCGCGTCGGAGAGCGCGGTGCCGTCGGCCGAACGCAGCACGATCGAGACCGGCGTCCCGGCAGGGGCCGTCGTCCGAGCCCAGAACGACACGTCGTAGAGCCCGCCGGACGTCAGCGCGATGCCGGTGTCGAACCCGGCGTTCTCCACGCCGAACGTGCCCGCACCGGCGTTGTTCAGGTCGAGCTGCAGGTACGTGCGGTTGCGGTCGTTCATGCGCGCCGCGTCGTTGACCGGCTTCGCCGAGCCCGCGCCGCCGCCGAGGCCGACCGGCGTCCACGCGGTCATCCCGGTGAAGCCCGCGTTGTCGACGGGGAGGAACTCGAACGACCGGTTGCGCACGAGCTCGGCGTAGAGCCCGCCGTCCGCGGCGTTGTTGATGTCCTCGAAGAACACGCCGTACATCTCGTCCGAGATCTCGGCACCGTCCTTCGACGGGTCGGCGGTGATCGAGTAGTCCGCGGTCTCGTCGGTCGGGTACGCGGCGTTCAGACGCTCCTGCTCGGCGACGCTGATCGGCAGGACCGTTCCGTGACGCGGACGGCTCGGGAGCCCGGCATCCGGGACCGACGTCCAGTTCCCCGACGCGATGTCGCGCGTCTCGAACATCATGTATCCCTGGCCGCCGTGGTAGCTCGGCTGGTCGATGAGCATGTACCAGTGGCCGGCTTCGGCGTTGTCGGCGAACACCGTCGGTCCCTCGCCGTTGGTGAACGTCCCGCCCCACGGGTTGGGCTGGCCGACGCCGATCTGCTCCTTGACGAGCTGCCAGCCGGGCGTGGAGGTGGTGGTGGGGAGCGAGCCGGCGACCGTCGCGGTCAGGTCGGTCGAGCGCTCCTGACGGACGGTCATGGATGCCTCGTCCTTGAGGAACCGGTAGTACACGTCGCCGTCGCGCACGACGGTGGCGTCGATCGTGCCCTTGCCCCCGCCGCGCTTGACGTCGACCCACGGCTGGGGCTCGCTGAACGTGACGAAGTCGCGCGTGGTGACCATCATCATGCGGTTGTAGCTGTCGGCGGCGCGACGGCCGTCGGTCGAGGCGCTCGAGTACAGGTTCGAGGCCCAGTAGACGACGTACTCGCCGCGGTCCGGGTCCCACGTGGCCTCGGGAGCCCACGTGTTGCCGGCGAGCGCGCTGGACACCGTGATCTGACGCAGCGGACTCCAGGTCACGAGGTCGTCGGACTGCCAGACGTTGAGCTTGCGGCTGCCGACCTCCTGGGCGCGGCCGAAGTCGCCGTTGTAGCGGTCGAACATGTTGAGGTCGGTGGACAGCATGTAGAAGCGGTCCCCGTCGGGCGAGCGCATCACGAACGGATCGCGGATGCCTTCCTCGCCCTGGTCGGAGGTGAGCACGGGCTTGCCGTCGTTGAGGGTCAGCCAGCTCTTCGGGTCGTTGCCGCGCGACGTCGCGAACGAGATCTCCTCGTCGGTCGTCGTGCTCTCCCCCGTGAAGAACGGGAAGAAGTACGCGCCGAGCTCCTGCTTCTCCGGCAGCGGCTGCACGACGAGCGAGAAGGTGCGGGTGGCGGAGCTCGACCCCTTGCTCACGGTCGCGGTGACCTCGACGGTCTTCGCGGCGGAGCCGTGCGCGGGGCGAGTCACCTCGCCGGTCGCCGTGACGACCGCGGCGTCGGACGACGTCCACGCGACGGTGGTGCCGTTCTGTCCCGCCGTGGGCAGGGTGACGTTGCCCCGGACGTCGTCGGCGCCGGGGATCGCGAGCGCCGCGGCCGCGGCATCCACGTCCTGCTGGTTCGAGGGCGTGCCCTCGGCGACGAGCGCCTTCACCTCGTCGTCGGTGAGCGCGGAGTCGTAGATCGCGACGTCGCGCACGCCGCCCTTCCAGATGCGGTCGGGGTACGACGACTTGCCGATGTAGGACACGAGCCCGGTCCCGAAGTCGGCGACGGTCCGGGTGGATGCCACGGTGCCGAGCTTCGTGCCATCGAGGTACGCCGTGATCGAGGTGGGCGTGATGACCGTCGTGTACAGCGCCCACGCGTCGGTCGCCGCCGGACCGGCGACGCCGCGCGACGCGTCGGTCGGCGAGATGCCGCGCTCGAGCGTCCACGGCTGGCCGATGCGCGGACCGTCGGTGAGCACCGATTTCACGCGGCCGGCGGGGTTCGACGGGTTCAGCAACCAGTACTGCTGCGGCAGGCTTTCAGTGGTGCCGAAGAACATCGCGGCCTGGTTCCCGGCCCCGGTGCGATCCTGCAGCCACGCGGACACCGTCACGGTGCTGCGGCCGTCGAAGAGTCCGGTGGGCAGTTCGACGTACGCGGCGTTCGACCCCGCCGCCCCGCCCGGGAGCGACAGCTTGTCGCCGTCGAGCGCGAAGCCGGTGCCGCGGATCGTCGCGGCGTGACCGTGACCGGACGCGTCGGGAACGGTCGTCCCGGACGTCGCGGCGAAGTCGTACGACGCCAGCGGCACGGGCAGCGGCGCCGCGGCCGCACCCACCGCGGGCACGAGCCCGCTCAGGACGACGGCGGCAGCGGCCAGGAGGGAACCGGCGCGACGGAGTGTCCTCCCGCGCGCGGCCTCAGGGGTTCGGGGGCGTGACAGCACCAAGATCGTCCTCCTCGACGATGGGTGATCCGGCGGGGGCCGGCGGAAGCGGGCTCGAATTGTGAGCGCTCACTTTTGCATCATCTTTGAGGTTGTCGAGCGTCCGTGTCAACAGTCCTCACCCGTGGTAGCGCTCCCGGTCGCGGAATGTGAGGCTTCACACGAAGCGGCGCATGTTGCGTCCGACGCGCCTCCGGCGCCCGGCCGCGACCCTGGTTCGCTACTGTCGATTCGCCCCGACCACTGGAGACCGCCATGGCTCAGACCTTCACCGACATGCCGCTGGACCTGCTGCACGAATACCGCCCGGAGCTCATCGAGCCCGAGGGTCTGGATGCCTTCTGGGCCGACACACTCGCGGAGGCCCGTGCCGCCGCCCGTCCCGCGACGCTCACCGCCGTGGACGGTCCCGTCCGGGCCCTGTCGGTGCAAGACCTGACCTTCACGGGGTACGCGGGCGACGAGATCCGCGGCTGGGTCGTGCGCCCGCACGGCGACGAACCCCTCCCGGCGGTCGTCGAGTTCATCGGATACGGCGGCGGTCGCGGCCTCCCCGGCGACAAGATCGCGTGGGCCGCGGCCGGCTACGTCCACGTCATCATGGACACCCGGGGCCAGGGCTCGGGATGGAGCATCGGCGACACCCCCGACCCCCACGGATCCACCGCCGCCTACCCCGGCGTCATGACCCGTGGCATCCACGATCCGCGCGAGTACTACTACCGCCGCCTGTACACCGACGCCGCGCGCCTGGTCGACGTGGTCCGCGAGCTTCCCGGGGTGGATGCCACCCGCATCGCCGTCACCGGCGGCAGCCAGGGCGGCGCGCTCGCGATCGCCGCGGCGGCGCTGTCGGGCGACGCGGTGGCCGCGGTGCTGCCGGACGTGCCGTTCCTGTGCGACATCCCGAACGCGATCGTGCGGACCCCCTCCCCGCCGTTCACCGAGGTCACGCGGTGGCTCTCAATCCACCGCGACGACACCGCGGCGGCCCTCCACACGCTGTCGCACATCGACGGCGCGATCCTCGCGCGACGGATCGCTGTGCCCGCGTTCTTCTCGGTCGGGCTGATGGATGACATCGTGCTGCCGTCGGGGGTGTTCGCGGCGTTCCACGCCCTGGCATCCGAGGACGCCGCGATCGAGGTGTACGCGTACAACGGCCACGAGGGCGGCGGATCACGGCACTGGGCGCGTCAGGTCGCGTGGCTCGACGCGCGTTTCGGAGCCCCCGACGCGTGAGTCGCCACGATTTGTCGCCTGGCCGTGGCCCGAGGCGACAAATCATGGCGACTCACGCAACAGGCGGCTCAGCGCCAGTCGCTCGGCGCAGGCCGCTTCGTCGAGGGCAGCGCGGAGGCCGCGGCCCAGTCGTGCACCCAGGGCTCGACGTCGGGCACGCCCTCGGGGCGTCCGACCGCGGCGAACAGTTCCTCGTGCGGCACGGTCCCGCCCGTGCGGCGCAGGATGCGGGCGCGGATGATCGCGCGGGCAAAGATCTCACCCTCGACCACCGCGCGGTGCTCGAGGTAGACGGCGCGGTCGTCGTGGCCGAGCATGCGCGTCTCGAGCTCGAACCGCTGCCACAGTTCCAGCGACCGGCGGAACGTGATCGTCTCGGCCGCGACCACGGCGTACCAGCCGTGCGCCTTCATGGCGCCCGCGATGCCCGTGCGGGTGAGGAGGTCCCAGCGCCCGAGGTCGAACAGCGACAGGTAGCGGCCGTTGTTGAGGTGGCGGAGCAGGTCGATGTCGGTGGGCAGCACGCGGATGCGGATGCGTCCGACCGAGTTCGGGTCGACGGGGCCTTCGCGCCGCAGGCGACCCTGCGCGCGGAGGAGGACGAGGAGGGTGCGCCAGAGGACGTTCACGAGCCGCGAGCGTAGTGATCTTCCTACGAAGCGGCGATTCCTTTGTGCGCAGCCGACAAGGCCGGCGCGTCGGGCTCACGCGGCGGATACACCCAGGCCACCAGCACGACCGACACGATCATCAGCAGGAACCACGACGACAGCTTCGACGCGTCGACCGGATGCCACCCGCCCACCTGCGACGGATACAGCCAGGCGCCGGCATACGTGGCGATGTTCTCGGCGAGCCAGATGAACACCGCGACACCGGCGAACGCGAGGAGGAGTGGCATCCGGAATGTGCCCCGGAAGAAGCGGAAGTGCATCATCGTGCGGCCCCACAGCGCGACCACGGCGACGACGAGCACCCAGCGGAGGTCGACGATCCAGTGGTGGGTGAAGAAGTTCGCGTAGATCGCGGCGGCCACGATCGCCGTGAGCCACCGCCGCGGATAGCGCGTGAAGCGCAGGTCGAACAGCCGGTAGACCCGCACCATGTAGCTGCCGACCGCGGCGTACATGAAGCCGCTGTAGAGAGGGACGCCGCCGATCCGGAGGATGCCGTCGGCCGCGTACATCCACGACCCGACGTCGGTCTTGAAGAGCTCCATCACCGTTCCGACGACGTGGAACAGCACGATCACGCGCAGCTCGCGGAGGGTCTCGAGCCGGCCGGCGACCATCGCGACCTGAATCACGACCGCGGCGATCGTGAGCGCGTCGTTGCGGGCGAGCGCCGCGTCGTCGGGGTACCAGAGCTTCGCGGCGAGGACGGCCGCGAGGAACGCCGCCCCGAACACGCACGCCCACGCCTGCTTGAGCACGAAGACGGCGAACTCGACGAGACGCGCGCGGGCGCCGGTGGCCGGAGCCGAGCGCAGCAGCCGGTTCGCGTACGCGTCGATGCGGGCCTCGACCGACGTGAGGGCGGGGCGCGCGATCATGCCCCGGATCGTGGCACGCGAGTCTGGCAGGACGCCGATGCCTACCGCATCCCGGGGTCGTCGGCATCCGATTTCCGGGTGACGGGAGGGCCGCGTAGAGTCGCGCCATGACTGCGGAAACCCGAACCGACATCGTCGTCCGTCCGGTACGCGATGTGGATGCCGAGGCCCTCGGCCGCGTGCACGCGACGTGCTGGCACGAGACGTACGATCACCTGATCAGCACCGCCGCTCTCGAGGCGGTGTCCCCCAAGCGCATGGCCGAGCTGTGGACCCACTGGGCCGCCCAGGGCGAGGACTACCGCATGCGCGCGGCTCTGGTCGACGGCGAGATCGTCGGCTTCGTCGGCTCGGGCCCCGCCCGCGACGAGGACGCCCCGCGGGCGCGCGAGCTGTACTTCATCTACCTGCTCGACCAGTTCCACGGAACCGGCATCGGCCAGCAGCTCTTCGACGCCGCCGTCGACGAGGGCGAAGAGCTGTACCTGTGGGTCGCGGAGGACAACCCCCGCGCCCACCGCTTCTACGCGCGCAACGGCTTCGCGCTGGACGGCGCGTCGCACGTCGAGCCCTTCCTCGGTGAGGAGCTCACCGAGGTGCGCTTCGTCCGCTGACGTGCTGGAGATCTGGGCCCTCGAGGGCATCGGCGAGATCACGCCCGGCACCGACCTGGTCGGGGTGATCTTCGAGGCCGCGGGCGGCTCGCTCCGTGACGGCGACATCGTCGTCGTGACGAGCAAGATCGTGTCGAAGGCCGAGGGCCGGATCCTGCACGCCGACGACCGCGAAGACGCCATCACGCGCGAGACCGTGCGGCTGGTGGCATCCCGCACCTCCCCCGCCGGCCACGTGACGCGCATCGTCGAGAACCGCCTCGGAATCGTCTCCGCCGCCGCCGGGGTCGATGCCAGCAACACTCCCGAGGGCACCGTGCTGCTGCTGCCCGAGGACCCCGACGCGTCGGCGCGCGAACTCGCCACCGGCCTGCGGGTCGCCACGGGTGCGCACGTCGGCGTGCTCATCACCGACACGCTCGGCCGCGCCTGGCGCGAGGGCCAGACCGACCACGCGATCGGCGCCGCGGGCGTGCACGTGTTCGAGGACCTGCGCGGGACGGTGGATGCCGAAGGCCGCCCCCTCGTCGTGACGCTGCCGTGCGTGGCCGACGAACTGGCGGCGGCGTGCGATCTCGTCAAGGGGAAGGCCGCGCGGCTGCCCGTCGCCGTGGTGCGCGGCCGCGCCGACCTCGTCGGCGACCTCGACCTCCCCGGGGCCCGCTCGATCGTGCGGCCCGCCGAGCGCGACATGTTCGCGCTGGGGTCGGACGAGGCATACGCCGCCGGGTTCGCAGCGGGGCGCGCCGCGCGCGACTGAGCGGACGGCGCCGGGTTCCCGGCATCCCGTCATCCCGTCATCCTGCTTCGACGTCGCATGTCCCACTTTGTGCAGTGCATGTCCCGCTTTGTGCCGTGCGTGTCCCACTTTGTGCGGTGCGTGTCCCACTTTGTGCAGCTATCGCCGCTGAAATCTGCACGAAGTGGGACACGTTAGCCAGACGCAGGGTCGCGCGTCGGCGCCGTAGTGGGTCCCCCAGCCGGGGCATGTCCCACTTCTGTCGGCGCATGTCCCACTTTGTGCAGCTTCAGGACCGGAAACCTGCACAAAGTGGGACACGTCGGGCGGACGCGGCGCGCCACACTGCCGCCGCAGCGGGCCAGGCCGTGGCATGTCCCAACTTGTGCAGCCAGCGCAGCGGAAACCCGCACAAAGCGGGACACGGCGGCCGGACGCGGCGCGCCACACTGCCGCCGCAGCGGGCCAGGCCGTGGCATGTCCCGACTTGTGCAGCCAGTGCAGCGGAAACCTGCACAAAGCGGGACACGTCGAACGGACGCAGGGCCGCGCAGAGGCGGCGCCGTGGGCACCGAGCCGCCGCAGTGATCCCCCGAGCCGGCGCATGCCCCACTTTGAGCGACGCGTGTCCCACTTTGTGCAGCTTCAGGGGCGGAATCCTGCACAAAGTGGGACATGGGGAGAGGGGTCAGCGGACGCCGCGGGCGGCGAGCGCCTCGCCGAGCTGGTCGGCGTGCCGGAGCGACAGCACGAGGAACGGCACCAGCCCCGCACGCAGGGATGGACGGATGCCACGGGCGCGCTGCGCCTCCCGCACCTCGGCGGCGAGCCGCGCGAGGACCGGAATCGTCGTGATCGTCACCGCCAGGAGGAGCGCTGCGCGCTCGGCATCCATCCCGATCCTCCGAAGCGGCCCCAGACCGCGTTCGAGGGCGTCGAGCATGTCTTCGACGCGGGTCGTGAGCGGGAGGAGCGCCGCCACGAGCAGGGCCGCGGCCACCCGCGCGGTGTTCGCGAGCGCCGGTTCGGGGCCGAGGAAGATCAGCTGCCCGAGGGCGGTGACCGCGATGATCCAGCGCAGCCCCCACACCTGCCGCCCGAGTTCGCGCATGCCGACACCCGAGCCGACGTACGCCAGCAGCACCGCTCCGGCACAGACCGCGGCCGTCCAGGCCACGGTCGGGAGGGCCGCGAGCGCGATCGCCGCGACGGCGAGCACCAGCATCTTCGGACCCGCGGGCAGGCGGTGCAGGATGCCGTTCCCGGGGCGGTAGAGGCTCAGCACACGAGCGCCCGTTCGTATTCGTCGACGACCTCGGATGCCACGCCCGCGGCGCTGACGCTTCCGTCGGCGAACAGCACGGCGGCGTCGCACCGGCGGGCGAGGGCGAGGTCGTGGGTGACCAGCACCAGCGCGTGGCCGGCGTCGGCGAGGAGGTGGCTCGCGATACGGCGGGCGTTGCGCGCATCGAGGTACGCCGTGGGCTCATCGGCGACGACGAGGTCGGGCTCGCGCACGAACGCCCCCGCGAGCGCGAGCAGCTGCTTCTGTCCACCGGACAGGTCGTGAGCGGGCCGCTCCGCGAGGTCGGAGAGACCGAACCGCTCGAGCGTCCGTGCGACCCGCTCCGCGCGCTCCGTTTTCGGCAGCCGATGCGGGCGCAGCGAGAACGCGACGTCCTCCGACACGACCGGCATGACGATCTGCGCGTCGGGGTTGCTCAGCACGAGCGCGACGCGGCGGCGGTGCTCGGCGGCATCCGTGTCGGGGTCGAGGCCGAGCACTCGCACGTCTCCGGTGTCACGGCGGACGAGACCCGCGAGCACGCGCGCGAACGTCGACTTGCCCGAACCGTTGTCGCCGATCACCGCGATCGTGCGGGCCTCGAGATCGAGGGTGACGCCGCGCAGGACGTCGCGGCCGTCCAGCCGCACGCCCAGGTCGCGACAGTGCAGGATCACGCGGCGACGCGCTCCTCGACCGGCGCGGCCCGCCACTGGCGACGGAACCCGCGGGGGTACACCCGCACCAGGAGCGTCACCACGATCGTCGCGACCGCCGCCTTGAGCAGGTCGCCCGGGATGAACACGAGGCTCGCGATCACGGTGTCGCCGAGGGGCAGGCGCGTCACGAGACTCTGCACCGGGATGCCGAGCGCGTAGATCGCCACGACCCCACCAGCGACCATGCCGATCGCGGTGCGCCACCAGACCGGGCGGCGGTTGCCCGCGTGCACGATGAGGCCGACGACGATCGCACCGAGGATCCAGCCGATCGCGTACCCGGCGGTCGGGCCGAGGAACACTGCGAAGCCCCCGCGACCGCCGGCGAGGAGCGGGAGCCCGACGGCGACGAGGACGAGGAGGATCGTGACCGACAGCGCCCCGAGCCACGGCCCGAGGATCGCGCCGGCCAGCATGACACCGAGGGTCTGCGCGGTGATCGGCACGCCACCGAACACCGGGAAGCTGCCGGGGAGGCCCAGCACCGCGATCAGTGCGGCGAGGACGGCCACGCGCGCGAGGTCGGTGGCATCCGGGGTGCGAAAAGTCATGGTCGAATCCTTACCTGAACAGTGTTCACCTGAACGGTGTTCACTATAGTGGGATCGTGACTCCTTCCGCACGCGGCCGTGGACACTCCGCCGACGACGTCGCGCGCACCGCGCTGCGGATCCTCGACGACGACGGCCTCGCCGACCTCACGATGCGCCGCCTCGCGATGCGGCTCGACGTCCAGCCGAGCGCGCTGTACTGGCACTTCCCGAACAAGCAGTCGCTGCTCGCCGAGCTGTCCGACCGCATCGTCGGGCAGGCGGCATCCCTCCTCCGCGGATCCGGGGTGGTCGCCGAGGCCCGCGCGCTGCGCGACGCGCTGCTCGCGTACCGCGACGGCGCCGAGGTCGTGTCGAGCACGCTCGCACTCGGGCTGGGTTCGTCCGCGGCGCTGGATCGACTGACGGCCGCGGTCGCCGCCGAAGGCTTCGCGCCCGAGGTCGCCGCCCGCGCCGCGACGACGCTGCTGCATTTTGTCTTGGGGTTCGTCTGGCACGAGCAGCAGCGGCTCCAGTACGACAGCGTGGGGGTGGTGTCGCCCGGCACCGGGCACGTGCCCGAGGCGGACTTCGCCTTCGGCGTCGATCTCATCCACCGGGGCCTGCACGCCGCCGCGGGCGCGCGGCGGGCGTAGGCCGGGCGGCGCGCGGACCGGTCCGTCGTGCGCGAGACGTGCGCGAGCGCCCACGATCGGGTCGAGCGCCCACGGCTAGGGCGACCGCAGCGTGAGCGCTCGACCGGATCGTGGGCACCCGGCGCGACCGGGCGGGATCAGCGCTGGCGCACGTCGCCGAACAGGCGCGCGACCGGGATCAGCAGGCGCGGGCGGGCGGCGATCCACGCGGCGGCCATCACCAGCAGGGATGCCGCGAACAACAGCAAGCCGGTCGGGTCGGTGGCGAAGGCCTCGGGGTCGACCGAGCCGCGGGCGGCGTACATGTGGTCGAGATTGCGCAGCGCGCCCGTCGCGAGCACGAGGAACACGTGCACCGCGATGAACACGACGAAGAACAGCATCACCGGGAAGTGGATGCGACGCGCCCACTCCGCGGGGAAGAGGCGGTTCAGCCGCTCGGCGTCCTTCGGCCAGACCCCCGACAGCCGCACGCCGGTGACGATGGCGAGGGGGGCCGCGACGAACGTGATCGCGAAGTACGACAGCTGCTGGAGGCTGTTGTAGTTCACCCAGCCGTTCTCGGTGGGCCAGTCGAGCGAGGCGTACTGGAGCGCCGCCGACACCGCGTTCGGGAAGACGTCCCACGACGTCGGTACCACGCGCATCCACTGTCCCGTCGCGAACAGCAGCACGATGTAGATCACGCCGTTGGCGATCCACAGCACGTCGATGACCTGGTGGAACCACAGCGCGAGGCTGATGCGGCGACGCTTGTTGCCGCGCGGTGACCAGAAGGCGTCCGGTCGCTTCTGGCGGCGGAACTGCAACCCCGACCTGATCACGAGCAGCAGGAACAGGCTGTTGAGGAAGTGCTGCCACCCGAGCCACGCCGGGATGCCGACGGGGGCGGCCGCGGGGAGTTCGTACGCCCCGGGGTAGTCGGCGACGAACTCTCGGACCGGTCCGAGCGAGATCAGCACGCGCGCGATCAGGACGAGGAAGACAGCGAGCACCAGCGTCGCGAAGCCCAGCAGGAGGACGGACCCGATCCATTGCGCGGGTGTCAACTCGCCGAAGACGCGCGACGGCCCGCGTTGGGGGGTGCGGGGTGTGGACGCCATTTCCTTCTTCGGGCCGGAGCGAGCGCTGACCTCCCGACGATACCGAAACCGGCCCGTTTCCCACCGGGGGCGGCGCGGTCTTGGACGCCGAGGCTCGCGGTGGTAGGCGGATCAGCGGTGCGTGAAGTTCGGCGACCGCTTCTCGCGGAACGCCGCCATCCCCTCCTTCTGGTCGGCGGTGTCGAACAGCGCGGCGAACGCGTGACCCTCGAAACGCAGCCCCTCGGCGAGTGTCGATTCCAACGCGACGTCGAGCGCCGCCTTCGCCGCGTAGAGCGCGGGGAGCGACTTCGCAGCGATCGTCTGCGCGACCTTGTCCGCCTCGTCCAGCAGCTCGGCGGCGGGCACGACCCGCGAGACGAGGCCCGCACGCTCGGCCTCGGCGGCGTCGATCATGCGCCCCGTCAGCACCATCTCGGCAGCCTTGTAGTACCCGATCGCCCGCACGAGTCGCTGCGTACCGCCGAGCCCCGGGATGACGCCGAGCTGGATCTCGGGCTGCCCGAACTTCGCGCGATCGGATGCCAGGATGATGTCGCACATCATCGCCAGCTCGCAGCCGCCGCCCAGGGCGTACCCCGAGACCGCGGCGATCACGGGAGTCCGCACCGCGGCGAAGCTCCGCCAGGCCCCGAAGTGGTCGGTCAGGGTCATGTCGAGCCCCGACTTCGTCTCCATCTCCTTGATGTCGGCGCCGGCCGCGAACGCCTTCTCGGAACCGGTGACGACGATCGCCCCGACGTCGGGCGCGTCGTCGAACGCCGTCGCCGCGGCGACCACCTCGACCATCGACCGTGTGTTCAGGGCGTTGAGCGCCTCGGGACGGTCGAGGGTGATCCACCCCACCCGGCCGCGCTGCTCGACCCGGATCGTCTCGTACGCGGCGCTGCGGTCCTCGCTCATGTCACTCCCAGGGGTCGAAGAATGCTTCCCTGGCATCGTCGCACGCGCCTCCGACATCGCCGAGGGGGTTCCGCTCACGGCCCGGGCGGCCCGGCTCAGCCCGCCGCGACCCCGAACAACGCCCCCACCGCGTACGTCGCACCCAGCGCGAGCGCGCCGCCGATCACCGTGCGCAGGATCGCACGGCCGCGGCGCGCTCCGCCGATCCACGCGGCGAGGTACCCGGTGACGGCGAGCGCGACGAGCACCGCGACGAAGGTGAGCGGCACGCGCACCTCGACCGGCGCGAGGAGGATCGTCAGCATCGGCAGGATCGCCCCGACCGTGAACGCCACCGCCGACGCGATCGCTGCGGCCCACGGGCTCACGACGTCCTCCGCGTCGATGTTGAGCTCGACCGCGAGGTGGGCCTTCAGGGCATCGGATGCCGTGAGCTCGGTCGCCACGCGCGTCGCGGTGTCACGGCTGAGTCCCTGCGCCTCGTACAGGCCGATGAGCTCGGCGAGTTCGGCATCCGGGTCCTCCGCGAGCTCGCGGCGCTCCTTCTGGATGAGCGCGTGCTCGCTGTCGCGCTGGCTCGACACCGACACGTATTCGCCGAGGGCCATCGAGATCGCACCGCCGACGAGGGCCGCGAGACCGGCAATCAGGACGGGACCGACCTCGCTCGTGGCGCCCGCGACACCGACGACGACGGCGGCTGTCGAGACGATGCCGTCGTTCGCGCCGAGGACACCGGCGCGCAGCCAGTTCAGCCGCTGCGCGAGTCCTTGGCGGTGGGGTTCATCGGGGTGCGCCCCGGCGGGTGATTCGGTCACGCGATCAGGTTAGTCGCGTGGGGAATCGCCGCGATCCGATCGGTCACATCGCGGCATCCAGCCCTGTCTCTTCTCGTCCCGTTCACCGGATCGTCACAATCGGCCGACACAGTGGAACGACCGGCGCCCCCGCACCGGTCGTTCCCCCTCATCCCCCCACACGAGGACATCAATGCCTTCGACGTTCCTTCGTCGCGCCGTCGCGTTCACCGCGACCACCGCGGCGGTGTGCGCGCTCGCCCTCTCGAGCGCGACGGCGGCCTCGGCCGCCATCGTTCCCACGCCCGTCTCCGACAGCGCGGCCGGCGCGGCCATCGGCCTGACGCCGGTCGGCTCCTACGACACGAGCGTGTTCAAGAAGTCCGCCGCCGAGATCGTGCAGGCGTACCGCGACCGTCTGTTCGTCGTGAACGCGCAGGCCGGCACCGTGACGGTGCTCGACAACAGCGACCCGTCGAAGCCGACGAAGCTGTTCGACATCGCCTCCGACGGCGTCGCGAACTCGGTCGCCGTCCGCGACGACGGCCTGGGCGTCGTGGCCTTCGAGGCCACGGACAAGACCGCCCCCGGTCACCTCATGTTCTTCGACGCCAATAAGGACGACGCCGCGAGCGCGAAACTCGGCGAAGTCACGGTCGGCGCGCTGCCCGACATGGTCACGTTCTCGAAGGACGGCACGTACGTCGTCGCGGCCAACGAGGGCGAGCCGAACGCCGACTTCACCGTCGACCCCGAAGGTTCGGTGAGCGTGGTCACGGTGGCATCCACTGTCTCCGCTCCCGCGCAGACGGCCGTCAAGACCGCAGGCTTCCGCGCGTTCGAGCAGGGCGGCTCGAAGACGCTCGACCCGAAGGTGCGCGTGTTCGGCCCCGACGTCGCCGCGCCCGACCAGGGCTCCACGCCGCTGTCGGCCAACCGCGTCTCGCGCAACCTCGAGCCCGAGTACATCACCGTCGACGGGACCGTCGCGTACGTCGCGCTGCAGGAGGCCAATGCCATCGCAACGGTCGACCTGGCGAAGGCCGAGGTCACCGGCATCCTTCCCCTCGGCTACAAGGACTGGGGCGCCAGCGCCCTGGACACGAGCGACAAGGACGGCGGGATCAACATCCGGTCGGTTCCGGGGCTGAAGGGCCTGTACATGCCCGACGGCATCGCGTCGTACTCGGCGACGGTCGGCGGCAAGGCCGCGACGTACCTCGTCACCGCGAACGAGGGCGACGGCCGAGAGTGGGGCGACTTCACCGACGAGGCCCGCATCAAGGATCTCGGCAAGAAGGACCTCGCCGCGATCTGCGCGACCTCGCCGCTCGCCGGTCGTGCGGCGGATGCCGACCTCGGACGCCTCAAGGTCGTCACCGACCTCGGCAAGACCGCCGACGGCTGCTACAGCGAGCTGTACGCCTACGGCGGCCGTTCGTTCTCGATCTGGGACACCACGGGCGCGCTCGTCTTCGACTCCGGCGACGAGGTCGAGCAGAAGCTCAAGGAGGTCGCCCCCGAGCTGTTCAACGTCTCGAACGACAACAACACCGTCGACGACCGCAGCGACGACAAGGGTCCCGAGCCCGAGGGCGTCGCGATCGGCGTGGTCGACGGCCGCACCTACGCCTTCATCGGTCTCGAGCGTGCGGGCGGCGTGATGGTCTACGACATCACCGACCCGAAGAACGCGACCTATGTCACGTACGTGAACAACCGCGATGCGTCCGCGAACGTCGAATCGGCCGCGGCCGGCGACCTCGGCCCCGAGGGCATCACGTTCGTCTCGGCGCTGCGCTCACCCACCGGCAGCCCGCTGCTCATCACCGGCAACGAGGTCTCGGGCTCGACCACCGTCTTCGAGGTGCGTCCGACGCAGCCGAAGACGCCCGACCTGCAGATCCTGACGATCAACGACTTCCACGGCCGCCTGCTGCAGGAGACCGGTGGCGTCGCGGGCGCGGGCGTGCTCGCGGGCGCGGTCGAGAA
>NZ_BADA01000368.1 GCF_000333395.1 Microbacterium sp. B19 | reverse complement strand
CGCCGCCGCCGAGAGCAGCTCGGACAGGTCGACCAGCACGGGCGTGTAGCCGCGCTCGCGCAGCTGCGCCTCGAAGCCCTTCGCGCGCGGCGAGATGATGACGTTCTTGCCGTCGCTGGCGGAGTTCAGGCCGAACACCGCGCCGTCGGCATCCGACACCCGGATGGCATCCGGGTAGCGCTCGCGGAGGATCGCCTGGCTGCGCTCGTCGAACGCGTTCGGCAGGTACGCGATGTTGGCCTTCTCGACGCCGCCGGGACCCTCGACCGGGTCGAGCACGGCGATCGCGGTGTCGAGGTGGTAGAACCGCGGGTCGGTGAGCGTCAGCGACACGACCTCGCGCGAGAACACCTCGCCGACCTCGCGGTGGCTGTCGCCGGTGGAGCGGAAGCCGGTGCCGGCCAGGATCGTGTTGCCGACGAGCAGGAAGTCGCCCTCGCCCTCGTTGACCTCGACCGGCTCGGCGACCTCGAAGCCGTTGGCGGCGAACCAGTCGATGAACGCGGGGGCCTCGTCGGCACGCTCGCGGAAGCGGAACTTCGGGCCGTACGCGACACCGTCGATGACGAACCCGCCATTGGCCGTGTAGACCATGTCGGGCAGGCCCTCGAGCGGGTCGATGAGCTCGATCTCGTGGCCGAGCTCGGTGTACGTGTCGTACAGCGCCTGCCACTGGCGCAGGGCCAGGGCGGTGTCGGTGGGGCGCGACGGCTCCATCCACGGGTTGATGCTGTAGCTCACGGTGAAGTGCTCGGGCCGGCACATCAGGTACCGGCGGTGCTGCTGCACGCGCTCGACCGTTGCGGTCTCGGTGGGGGCGGCGGTGGGGTTCGCGGACATCTCTGCTCCTCAGGAGAAGGTGCGGCGGACGCTGTCCTCGGGCCCGGTGGCCCTTCGACCCACCGGCGCCTCTCGCGCCGTGCGGGGAAAGGTCGGTCCGGGCACGCCGTGGCCATTGTCTCACGCGGGCGCGGGGGCGCGCGAGCCGCCGGGCGGGTGCGGCACAACCTCAGCGCTCCGCGCCGGGTCAGTGGCATCCGGCCGAATCGGACTGAGGTTGCGCGGATCACGGAGCGGGCGTGTCGCGCGGCGTCACCGACGCCGTCGGTGTCGCCAGGTGCGTGGGAGAATCGTCGCGATGTCTGCCACGCTCGAGAATTCCGTCGTCTTCGACGAGTCGGCCGGTGTCGTCCGCATCCTCGATCGCCGCGTGTTCCCCGCGCGGGTGGAATGGGTGGATGCCACGACCCCCGACGAGGTCGCCGCGGCGATCCGCGACATGGTGACCCAGAGCTCGGGGCCGCTGTACGCCGCGACCGCCGGCATGGGTCTGGCCGCGCTGCAGGCGCGCGGGCTACCGCTCGGCGAGGCGCGCACCGCGCTCGGCCGCGCGGGCCGTGCCCTCGCCACCGCCCGGCCGACGAACGCCCACCCGCGCGATGCGGTCGCCCGGATCCTCGCGGCCGGGCGCGATGCCGACGACACCGACGCCCTCGTGTCGGCCACGCTCGAGACGGCAGCCGCGGTCGACCGCGACTACCGCGAGGCCAGCCTGCGTCTCGGTCGCGCGACGCTGTCCCTGCTGCCGGAGTCGCCGCGCATCCTGACGCACTGCTGGGCCGACGCGTACCTGTTCGGACTCGTCGCCGCCGCGCACGAGGCCGGCCGCGAGATCGAATGGATCGCGACCGAGACCCGCCCGTACCTGCAGGGCGCGCGACTGACCGCGCACTCGCTGCGCGAGCTCGGCCAGAAAGTCACGCTCATCACCGACGGCATGGCCGCGGCGGCCCTCGCCTCGCCGCGCGGCGTCGGGTCCGGACCGATCGACGCCGTGGTCACCGCCGCCGACCGCGTCGCGCTCGACGGATCCGTGGTGAACAAGGTGGGCACGCTCGCGCACGCGGCCGCGGCGGCGGCGTTCGGCATCCCGTACTACGCCATGGTCGAGGCGCCCGATCCCGGTGCTCCGACGGGCGCCGACGTCGTGATCGAGGACCGCGACCCGCGCGAGGTGCTCGAGGTCCTGGGGCACCGCACCGCGAGCCCGCTCGTGACCGACGCGTGGTACCCCGCGTTCGACGTCACGCCGCCGCGCCTCGTGACCCGCATCGCGACGAGCCGCGGCACCTTCGCGCCGGCGAACGTCGGCGAGCACTTCGCGACGGATCCGGATGCCGAGGCTCCCGCGCCCGCGCTCCGGCGCCGCCGCTCCCCCGCCGAGCCCGCCCCGGTCGCCGCGACCGTGCAGCCCGACACCATCGCCTTCCGCTCCGTACCCGCTTCCCCCGACGAGGACCCGCAATGACCGCCATCTCCGCCGACGTCGTCGTGCTCGACATCGAGGGCACGACGAGCGCCGCCGGGTTCATCCTCGGCGACCTCTACGACTACGCCCGCCCGCGGCTCGACGCGCTGCTCACCCGCGACGACGACACCGTGCGCGCCGCCCGCGCCGACGCGATCGCCGAGACCGGACTGGATGCCGACGCCACCGACGTCGAGGTCGCCGACGCGCTGCGCGAGCTCATGGCATCCGATGTGAAGTCGACGCCGCTGAAGACGCTGCAGGGCATCCTGTGGGCGGAGGGTTTCGCGGCCGGCGAGATCCACTCGCAGTTCTTCGAGGACGTTCCGCCGCGCCTGCGCGCGTGGCGCGAGGCCGGGGTCCGGCTCGCGGTGTACTCGTCCGGCTCGGTCGCGTCCCAGGTGCCGTGGTTCCGCCACGCACCGCAGGGCGATCTGACGCCGCTCGTCGAGGACTTCTTCGACACGGTGAGCGCGGGGCCCAAGAAGGAGTCCGGGTCGTACGACCGCATCGCGGCGGCGCTCGGGGTCGCTCCGGGGCGCGCGCTGTTCCTCACCGATCACCCCGACGAGGTCGCCGCGGCCCTCGCGGCCGGCTGGCAGGTCGTCGCGCTCGACCGCGCCGGCGAGCCCTGGCACGGCGCGGAGTTCACGGCGCCGTCCGTGGCATCCTTCGACGAGATCGAGCTGTCGCGGTGAGCCTCCCCCTGACCGCGCGCGTGCAGGAGGCCGGTGCCGTTCTGGCCGCGGAAGCCTCGCGCTTCTCGGGGTACGGCTGGATGCGCGGTACCTCCGGCAACCTGTCAGTCGTGATCGACCGGGATCCGCTCGTGCTCGCGGTCACGGCATCCGGTCTCGACAAGTCGGAGCTCACCGATCGCGACGTCGTGCTCATCGGCGCCGACGGCGCGGCGATCGACCCTGACGACCCGCGGCCACCGTCCGCCGAGGCGGGGCTCCACGCGCACATCGCCGCGCGCACCGGCGCGGGCGCGGTGTTCCACGTGCACGCCTTCGACGCGGTCGTCGCGGGGCACCGGTGGCCGGCCGGCGTCGAGATCCGCGACATGGAGATGCTCAAGGGCATCGGCCATCGCGCGCACGACGAGACCGTCACGATCCCGGTGATCGCGAACGATCAGGACATGGCGGTCGAGGCCGCCCGCTTCGACGAGGTCTACGTTCCTGCGACGGCCGAGGTTCCCGAGGTCCCCGCGCTCATCGTCGCGAGCCACGGCATGTACGCGTGGGGCGAGGACATCGCCGCCGCCCGCCGCCACCTCGAGATCGCCGAGTGGCTGCTGCGTTTCACCGTCGCCACGCGCTGAGCCACGGCATCCGTCGCCACGCGCTGAGCCCGGCATCCGTCGCCACGCGCTGAGCCCCGGCATCCGTCGCCACGCGCTGAGCCCCGGCATCCGTCGCCCCACGGCCGCCGTGGTGGCTGGCTGCGCTACGGCCCCGAACAGCCCGACATAAACGCTCCGGCTCGGCAGAAACGCTCGGAGAGGGCGTTTCCGCCAACGCACAGCGTTCATGCCCGGAGCACCCGGATGCCGGGGGCCCGGACGCCGTGACCGCTTCCCGCGCTGCGGCCCCGGCGCGCCCCGCATAAACGCTCCGGCTCGGCAGAAACGCTCGGAGCGGGCGTTTCCGCCGACGCACAGCGTTTATGCCGGGAGGATCGCCCGGGAGCCGCGGCGAGCAGCGCCGCCACGCACCGAACCGCGTCAGCCGAGCAGCGCCGCGGTCCGCGCGGTGAGCGCGCGCGGATCGGTGTCGTCGAGGCGCGCGGTGCCGAGGGTGCGGGCGGCGCGCAGCACGAAACGTGCCGCGACGGCGCGCTCGGGCTCGGGCAGCGTCTGGATGTCGGCGACCTTCGAGAACCCGACGATGCGGCGCACGGCCTTCGCGGCGCCGTAGATCGCGGCATCCGATCGCACGGCCGCGAGCGTGTGCTCGAGCACCTCGTCGCCGTACACGCGCGGGTCGACGCGCTCGGGCCAGCGGCGGCGGAACTCCGCCTCGAACGCGTCGACGAGCTCGACGGGGAGGGCCAGCAGCGCCTCGGCGTCGTGCGAACGCCCGAGCACGTGCGCGCGGGCCGCGGCGATCACGAGGTTCGCCCACACGGCACCGAGGTCGAAGCCCGTGGGGCCGTAGGTGCCGAACTCCGAGTCGAACGCCCGCACCGACTCCCCCTCGGCCCGCACGAACACCGATCCGGTGTGCAGGTCGCCGTGCAGCAGGCTCTGCGTGCTCTCCTGGAACCGCAGCTTCGCCAGGCCGATCTCGCGCACGAACGCCCGGTCGGCGCGCAATTCCCGCACGTCCTCGTCGTTCGCTGCCAGCCACCCGTTGTGCTCGTGGTCGACGTACGGCTCGGTGAAGACGAGGTCCTCGGTGATCTCGCTCAGCTCGGGGTTGGTCGCGGCGGCGATCGCGCGGCGGCGCTCGGGTCCGGGCGTCCCGAAGGCGCTCGTCGCGAAGCCCACGGCTCCCACGTACTCGCCGAGCTGCGCCGCCGCGTACGCGTGCAGCCGCCCGGCGTTGAGTTCCCCTCGCCAGACGGCGTGGTCGCTGAGGTCCTCGATCGAGAGCGCCAGGTTCTCGGCGTCGAAGCCGTGGAACGCGGGCACGTGCGCCGGATCGATCCGCTCGTGCACGCCGAGCACGACGGCCTCGCGGGCCGCACGCTCGCGCGTGAGCGGCCAGGAGGGGTCGACGCGCACGTGCGGCAGCGACTGCTTCACGACGACGCCGTTGCCCGCGGCATCCTTCACGATGAAGACGAGGTTCAGGTTGCCGTCGCCGACCTCGTCCACGGACACGATGGATGCCGGGTCCACCGGCCCCGACAGGTGCGGGCGTGCGGCGAGGTACGCGGGGACCGTGTCGACGGTCAGCTGGTCGGTGAGGACGGTCATGATGCGGTGGTGCTCCCGGCGACGATGGTGGTCTTGCGACGGCGGAACGTGAAGCTGAACAGCAGGGCCACGAGCAGCACGAGGCCCTTCCCGAAGTCCTGGATGTAGTACGGCAGGCCCATCATCGAGAACCCGGTGACCATCACGGCCACGAGCACCGCGCCGAGCGCCGTGCCCCACGCGTTCGGGCGCCCGATGCCCAGCACCGAGACGCCGACGAGCGCGACGGCCACGGCATCCAGCAGCAGGCTGTTGCCGGCCGAGACGTCGCCCTGTCCGATGCGGGCGGCGAGGATGAGACCGGCGATGGATGCCAGGATCCCGCAGCCGATGTACGCGGCGGCGCGGTAGGCGCGGACGCGGACACCGGCGAGGCGCGCGGCCTCCGGGTTCGAGCCGACGGCGGCGAGCGCGCGACCCCAGCGGGTGCGGTCGAGGACGAACCACAGCACCACCGTGAGCCCGAGGAACAGCACCACGGGCACCAAGGTCGGGCCGATGAATCCG
>NZ_BADA01000369.1 GCF_000333395.1 Microbacterium sp. B19 | reverse complement strand
TCAGCCCGGATTGCCACCTTTTGTGAAAACGCGACACAGCGCGATGGCTGTCAAGAACCACACGACGAAAGCGAGGATGGAGTTAGTCGTGCTCAGGGCGAAGATCGATGTTTGGTCGAAGAGGGTGTTCGGCGAGGACGTCAGCATGGCGCTCATCGTAGGGGGACGGGGCCGTCTCCCGCGGGTGAGTTTCGCGGACCGCCGGCGCCGTCGCCCGCGCGCGTTACGCTCGGCGCATGTCGTTAGCTCCCGCGCCCGTCGCAGGCCCCGGTTTCGCTGTCATCGACTTCGAGACGACGGGTCTGCTGCCGGAATATCACCACCGTGCCGTCGAGGTCGCCGTCGTGCACGTCGATCCGGATGGCATCGTCACCGGGCAGTGGGACACGCTCATCAACCCGCGCCGTGATCTAGGGCCGCAGCGGATACAAGGCATGTCCTCGAAGTACATCTTCGGCGCGCCGTTCTTCGAGGAGGTGGCATCGCATCTGATCGAGTTCCTCTCCGGTCGCGTCATCATCGGTCATAACGCGTCGTTCGATATGCGATTCTTGGACGCCGACATGGACCGCCTCGAGAACTGCCGCAGAGATCCATGGGCGTCGGCGTGCTCATGCTGCTCGCCAGTCGGCATGTGGGCGTTGGTGAGATCCTCGCGGACTGGTTCGACGATTTCGGCATCCC
>NZ_BADA01000370.1 GCF_000333395.1 Microbacterium sp. B19 | reverse complement strand
CGCCGGGAACATCAGGCGGATCGACACCGTGAAGAACGTCCGCACCTCCCCCGCTCCGTCGAGACGGCTGGCCTCGAGGAGTTCGTCGGGAACGGATGCCTCGGCGAACACGCGCGTGAGGTAGACGCCGAACGGGCTCACGATGCTGGGGAGCAGCACGGCCCAGTAGGTGTCGGTGAGCTGCACCTGACTGAACAGCAGGAACAGAGGCAGCGCGAGGGCCGTCGCGGGCACGAGGACCCCACCGAGCACGGTGTTGAAGATGGCCTCGCGACCCGGGAAGCGGTACTTCGCCAGCGCGTAGCCGCACATCGCGGCGATGACGGTCGCGATGACGCCGCCGACACCGGCGTACAGGACGCTGTTGCCCAGCCACTTCAGGTACACGCCGTCGCGGTAGGCGAACAGCTGCCCGACGTTGTCGAAGAACCGGAAGTCGGCGAACCACAGCGCGTTGGTGCTGAACAGCTGTCCACGGTCCTTCGTGGATGCCACGACGAGCCACCACAGCGGAATGAGGAAATAGAGCGTGAAGATGCCCATCACGACCATCGCGGTCGTGCGCGACAGGATGCTCTCGCGGGGGCCGGAGCTCGTTCTCATGCTCGAGCTTGTTTTCATGCCTGTGCTCCACGACGGCTGAGACGGAGGAAGGTGAACGACAGCACGAACGTGGCCAGCGCGAGCACGACCGAGAAGGCCGCCGCGAGCGAGACGTTCGGGATCGAGCTGGTCGCGTAGATCGTCATGTTGGGAGTGAAGGTGCTCGTCACCGCCGAGCTGAACGACCGGAAGGTCTGCGGCTCGGCGAGGAGCTGGAGCGTACCGATGATCGACAGGACACCGGTGAGCACGAGAGCCGGCCGCACCAGCGGGATCTTGATCGACCAGGCGATGCGGACGTGGCCGGCACCGTCGATGCGCGCCGCCTCGTAGATCTCCTGCGGGATCGCCAGGAGCGTCGAGTAGATGATCAGCATGTTGTAGCCGACGAACACCCACGTCACGACGTTGGCGATCGACCACAGCACGAGATCCGCGGACAGCAGGTCGACGTTCGAGGTGATGCCGGGGAACGGCGAGAGGTTCGGCGAGTACAGGAAGCCCCACATGATCGCGGCGATCACGCCCGGGACGGCGTACGGCACGAAGAACGCCAGGCGGAAGAACCGCTTGCCGCGCAGCAGCGGCGAGTCCAGCAGTAGGGCGAACAGCAGGGCGAGGCCCAGCATCACCGGCACCTGCACGACGCCGAAGAGCAGCACGCGGCCGACCGATGTCCAGAACGCGGTGTTCTGGAACACGAGCGAGTACTGCGCGAGGCCGCCGAACACCTCGCGGGCCTGGCCGAACGTGCCCTCGCGCTCGACGACGAGCAGCGACTTCCAGATCGCGTAGCCGATCGGCACCAGGTAGAAGAGCACGAACAGCACCACGAAGGGGGCGATGAAGGCCGCGATGGCCCTCTTGTGGGGGATGCGTCGACGCGCCCGGGGCGTCGCTGCCCCGGTGGCGGAAGCGGTCATGAGTGGTTCTCCTCTCGGACGACGCGCACGGCGCCGGAAGGGACGCGCAGTCGGTCCTCGACCGCGGGTCCCGTGATGAGCTCGGTGCCGCGCACGTCGGCAACGAGGTCGGTGTCGCCGTGATTGACGACGAAGACGTAGGAGGCGTCCGCCCCGCGGCGCCGCACGACCTCGAACGCCCCGGGGGCGTCGACATCGACGGGCGGACGCACGCCTGCCTCCCGGGCGATCGCGCCGATCCGGTCGGCGAGGGCCGCGGGCTCGAGCTGGGTGGCGAGGTACCACGCGCTGCCCCGCCCGTGGGCGTTGCGGGTGATCGCGGGCGACCCGGCCGCGGGACCGTCGGCGAACGTCGCCACCGTCTCGGCCGTCGTCGCGCGCAGGCGCTCGCTCCACAGGTGGGAGCGCGTGCCGTCGTCGAGCGCGATCGCGACGCCGGGCGCGACGGGCGCGAACTCTTCGACATGGATGCCGAGCGCGTCGCGCAGCGGACCGGTGTAGCCCCCGGCCCAGACACGGTCGTTCTCGTCGACGATGCCCGAGTAGTAGGTCACGACCGCGGTACCGCCCGCGGCGACCCAGTCGGTGAGGACGTCGGCTTCGTCGGCGCGCAGGAGGTGGAGCCCCGGGACCACGACCACGCGGTACGCGGACAGGTCGGCCCCCGGGCGAACGATGTCCACGGTCAGCCCCTGGGCGTGGAGCGCGGCGTAGGCCGCGTGGACCTGCGTGAGGTAGCCGACCGCCTGGCTGGGACGGCACTCGGTGTCGGTCGCCCACCACGCCTCCCAGGAGAAGACGACGGCGGCGTCGGCGAGGACGCGCGAGCCCGCGACCTCGCCGAGCCGGTCCAGGATGCCGCCGAGTTCGACGACCTCTCGCCACACCGCGGAGTCGGTGCCGGCGTGCGGCAGCATCGCGGAGTGGAACTTCTCGGCGCCCTGCAGAGAGGCACGCCACTGGAAGAAGCACACGCCGTCGGCGCCGCGCGCGACGTGGGTGAGCGAGTTGCGCAGCAGCTGACCGGGCTCCTTGGCGAGGTTCAGCGGCTGCCAGTTGACGGCACCGGTGGAGTGCTCCATGAGGATCCACGGCGCGCCCTGCGCGAGCCCGCGGCTGAGGTCGGCGGCGAACGCCAGTTCGCTCAGCGGGTCGCCCAGGCGGTGATCGAGGTAGTGGTCGTTGGCGACGACGTCCATCTCGTCGGCCCACGTCCAGTAGTCCATGTTCTCGATGTGCGCGGTGACCATGAAGTTCGTCGTCACCGGGCGGTCGCTGAGGCGCCGCAGCACGTCGGCCTCCGCCCGGTACTGCGCGAAGACGGCGTCCGAGCTGAAGCGGTGGAAGTCGAGCAGCTGCCCCGGGTTCCGCGCCGACAAGGCTGCCCGCGGCGGGAGGATCTCCTCCCAGTCGTAGTACGACTGGCTCCAGAACGCGGTGCCCCACGCCCGGTTGAGCTCGGCGACGGAGCCGTAGCGTTCGCGCAACCAGATCCGGAACGCCGCGGCGCTCTCGTCGCAGTAGCAGAGGGCGTTGTGGCATCCGAGTTCGTTCGAGACGTGCCAGAGCGCCACGGCGGGGTGCGACCCGTACCGCGCGGCGACCGCCTCGACGAGACGGAGGGATGCCGTGCGGAAGATCGGCGAACTCGGGCACCACGCCTGGCGGCCACCGGGGTAGCGGCGCGTGCCGTCCTCGGTCATCGGCAGCACCTCGGGGTGGGCGCGGCTGAGCCACGCGGGCGCGGAGGCGGTCCCGGTGCCGAGGTTGACCCGGATGCCGGCGGCGTGCAGCCGCTCGAGGATGTCGTCGAGGGCCGCGAAGTCGAAGGCGTCCGGTCCCGGCTGGAGGTGCGACCACCCGAAGATGTTGACCGCGACCAGGTCGACTCCGGCCTCGCGCATCAGGCGGATGTCCTCGTCCCACACCTCGGGCGCCCACTGCTCGGGGTTGTAGTCGCACCCGAAGGCGATGCCCTCGTGGGTGAAGGGGGTCCGGCCGGTCATCCTGCTCCTCGTTCTGTGAACGTGCACAGTTTCGAGCGGGATGCCTCTCCGTCGAGGTTCTGTGAACGTACACAGAGTGGCATCCGACGTTTTCCGCGTCAAGTCTTCGTTATCAATCTGTGCTCGTTCACACACAGGGCGTCCCCGCCCTAGGATCGGGATCGTGGATACGGAGCGTCGGCGTCGCGCCACCGTGAAGGACGTCGCTCTCGAGGCGGGGGTCTCGCGGGGGACGGTCAGCCGCGTGCTGAACGGGCAGCCGTACGTCTCGGAAGACGCGCGCGCGGCGATCGAGGCCGCGATCGCGAAGGTCGGGTTCGTCCCCAACCGCGCGGCTCGCAGCCTCGTGATGCAGAGCTCCCAGGCGATCGGCCTCATCGTGCACGAACCGCACTCGCTGTTCGTGGAGGACCCCAACATCGCCTCGATCCTGCTCGGCGCCAACAGCGCGCTCTCCGAGGCGGATTACCAGCTGTCGTGCCTGATCGCCGACACGCCCCGCGACGTGGACCGGCTCGCGCGCTATCTCAGCGGCGGGCTCATCGACGGCGTGATCATCGTCTCGGCGCGCGTCGGCGACCCCATCACCCGGGCGGTCGTCGAGCTGGGCCTGCCCGCAGCGTTCGTCGGCAACCCGCGCGACATCGGCGACGCCGCCCACGTCGCGATCGACAACCGCGGCTCGGCGCGGGAGATCACGAAACGGCTCGTCGGCACGGGCCGCCGCCGCGTCGGCATGGTCGCCGCGGCTCTCGACCGCGACTCCGGCGCCGATCGCCTCGCCGGGTTCGTCGACGCGCTCGGCGGGGACTTCGACCCGCAGCTCGTCGAACGGGTGCCGTTCTACTCGTTCTCCGACGGCAAGGCCGGCATGAAGCGCCTGCTCGACCGCGTCCCCGACATCGACGGCGTCTTCGCCTCGAGCGACGCCGTCGCCGCCGGCGCGATCGAGGCCCTGCGCGAAGCCGGTCGTCGCGTGCCCGACGACGTGGGCATCGTCGGCTTCGACGACAGCTCGTGGGCCCTGCGCTGCGATCCCCCGCTGTCGACCGTGCACCAGCCCGCCGACGAACTCGGCAGCGCCGCCGCCCGCGCCGTCCTCGCGCAGCTCGACGGCCAGACCTTCACGGCCCCGATCCTGCTGGAGAGCCCGATCGTCTGGCGCGAGTCGGCCTGAGACGCGGAGCCAGTCAACGAGAAAAGCCCCGGTCTCCCGGGGCTTTTCTCATATGTGTCGGTGGCGAGTGAGGGATTCGAACCCCCGAATGCAATGCAGTCTGATTTACAGTCAGATCCCTTTGGCCGCTTGGGTAACTCGCCAGGTGCGCACCCGCCCGGCTTTCACAGTCGACCGGAGGCGCGATCACCTACCTTACCCTCCCGGAGGGGGTGCTTCCAACACGGGCCCGGTTGGTGCCGGGTTCACTCGGGGATGCGCAGCAGGGCGCCCTCGCTCCGGCAGGTCGCAGCCGCGACTTCCATCGCGCGGTCGAGCACGTACCCCCACTCGGCCTCGTCGGCGGGGAGGCCCTCGCGCACGAGCGCGACCGACGTCGACAGCACGGCGTCGCCGCCGCCCATCGTGTCCACGATGCGGCCGGGAAGCTGGGCGATGCCCCGCGAGACGGTGAGTCCGCCGGCGTCGATCGCCGCTCCCCCGGCCCCGTAGGTCGCGAGCACGGCATCCACGCCGAGGGCCGTGAGCTTCTCCCGCAGCCCCTCGAGCGGCGCGTCGTAGAGCAGCTGCGCGTCGTCCTCGCCCACCTTCACCAGCTGCGCGTGAGCCGCGGCCTTCTCGAACCCGCGGACGAACTCGTCGCGATCGTGCAGCATCCCGGCCCTCGGATTCGGATCGATCGCGAGGGACGCCGAGCCCACGGCATCCAGGAGCGCGTCCGTCTGCTCCGCGTCGTCGAAGGGGAAGCAGCTGACGACGACCATCGCCGCGTCGGCCAGGGCCGCCCGCTCGGCGTCGCCGTAGTGCACGCGACGGTTCTGCGCCGCCTCGTTGAAGACGTACTCCGGCTCGCCACCCGCCGAACGGGTGCTCACGGCGCGCGACGACCCGTGCTCCGAGGGGCTCGCGAGCAGGTCGACGTCGTACTCCGCGAGGTAGGCGCGGATCTGCTCCCCGGCGGCGTCATCGCCGACCATCGCGATCAACGACGCGGGGACGCCGAGCCGCGAGAGGCCCACGGCGACGTTCAACGCCGCGCCCCCGACGAACTCGCGGACACCGTCGTCGTCGCGCAGTTCGTCGATCAGGGCGTCGCCGATGACGACGACCCGGCCGGTCACCGCTCGACCCCGGCCGTCTCGAGCACACGCTCCACGAACGCCTCGGTACGACGTTTGGTGCCGTCGATCTTCATGTCCACACTCCCGCGGATCTCACTCGGCGCCAGCGGCATCGCGAGGCGCACGTTCTCGTGGCACGACAGGTCGGCGCACATGTACGTGCCGACCGTATCGCCGTGTTCGCCGGCAGCCCCGGCTTTCCGCGCCGTGAAAAGCGACACCTGGTCGCCGGGCTGCATCGTGTGGCACAGGTTGCACATCGCCGCACGTGCCCGGGACTGCCCGTCGGCGACCCGCAGCACGACGCCCGTGGGCTCGCCGTCGCGCTCGGTCACGAGGTAGCCGCGCCCGCGGGTGCGGGGGTCGCGCCACGCGAAGAAGTCGAGGTGGTCCCAGTCGGTGAGTAGGAAGTCGTGCGGCAGCGCCACGACCCGCAACTCCTCGGGCGCGGCGTTGACGAACGCCTCGCGCACCTCGTTCTCGGTGAGTGCTCGCATGGCATCCGAGTCTACGAGCGACCGCCACCCGCTGGGCCGGTCGCCTCCGGCTCGATAGAATCCCGGGATGGCCGACAGCTCATTCGACATCGTCTCCAAGATCGACCGCCAGGAAGCCGACAACGCGCTCAACCAGGCGCGGAAAGAGGTCGAGCAGCGCTACGACTTCAAGGGCGCCGACGCCTCCATCGAGTGGAGCGGCGAAGCGATCCTCATCAAAGCCAACTCGGAGGAGCGCGCGAAGGCCGTCCTCGACGTTTTCCAGACCAAGCTCATCAAGCGCGGCATCTCGCTGAAGAGCCTCGAGTCCGGCGAGCCCACGGCGAGCGGTAAGGAATACCGCATCACCTCG
>NZ_BADA01000371.1 GCF_000333395.1 Microbacterium sp. B19 | reverse complement strand
GAGGCCGTCGCTTCCGCCGTCGATGCGCGCTTCGCGGCCGTCGCGGACGCCGCGACCACGGCCGACNTGAAGGCCGCCGCTTCCGCGCACGCCGGGGAGCAGTCGCCGCTGTCGCGACTCAACGCCCAGCTGCGCAACGTCGCCCCCGAGAACAAGGCCGAGTTCGGCAAGCTCGTCGGGCAGGCGCGGGGGCGCGTGAACCAGGCGTTCGCCGCCCGCGAGGGCGAGCTCGCCGAGGCCGAGACCGCGGCCCGGCTCGAGGCCGAGCGCGTCGACGTCACGGCCCTCCCGCAGCGCGCGCGCATCGGGGCGCGGCATCCCATCTCGCTCCTGCAGGAGCAGGTGTCCGACATCTTCGTCGGCATGGGGTGGGAGATCGCCGAGGGCCCCGAGCTCGAGCACGAGTGGTTCAACTTCGACGCCCTCAACGTCGACCCGGACCACCCCGCGCGGACGATGCAGGACACCTTCTACGTCGACCCCGTCGCACGGCACCTCGTCCTGCGTACGCAGACGTCGCCGGTGCAGATGCGATCGATGCTGGAGCGGGAGATCCCGATCTACATCCTTTCCCCGGGGCGCGTGTACCGCACCGACGAGTTCGACGCGACCCATCTCCCGGTCTTCACGCAGTTCGAAGGCCTCGTCATCGACAAGGGCATCACGATGGCGCACCTGAAGGGCACGCTCGACCACGCCGCGCGCGTCCTCTTCGGTCCCGAGGCGAAGACGCGCTTCCGCGCCAACTTCTTCCCGTTCACCGAGCCGAGCGCCGAGCTCGACCTGTGGCATCCCACCTTCAAGGGCGGAGCGCGCTGGATCGAGTGGGGCGGCTGCGGAATGGTGAACCCCAACGTCCTGCGCGCCGCCGGAATCGACCCCGAGGAGTACTCGGGCTTCGCGTTCGGCATGGGCATCGAGCGCACGCTCATGTTCCGTAGCGACGTCCAAGACATGCGCGACATGGCCGAGGGCGATGTCCGTTTCAGCGAGCAGTTCGGAATGGTGGTCTGATGCGCGTCCCGCTCTCCTGGTTGCGCGAGTACGTCGACGTGCCCGCGGAGGCCACGCCCGAAGACGTCCTGGCGGCCCTGGTCTCCGTCGGCTTCGAAGAAGAGGACGTGCACCGCTTCGAGCTCGAAGGACCCATCGTGGTCGGCGAGGTGAAGGAGTTCACCCCCGAGCCGCAGTCCAACGGCAAGACGATCCGGTGGTGCCAGGTCGACGTCGGCGAGGAGAACGGCGGTGTCCGCGGGATCGTGTGCGGCGCCGGCAACTTCTTCGTCGGCGACAAGGTCGTCGTGACGCTCCCGGGTGCCGTGCTCCCGGGGCCGTTCCCGATCGCCGCACGCAAGACCTACGGACACGTGTCCGACGGCATGATCGCCTCGGCGCGCGAGCTCGGTCTCGGCGACGAGCACAACGGCATCCTGCGTCTGGTCGACCTCGGAATCGACGCTCCCGTCGGCACCGACGCGATCGCGCTGCTCGGGCTCGACGACGTGGCCGTGGAGATCAACGTCACTCCCGACCGCGGGTACGCGCTGTCGCTGCGCGGCGTCGCGCGCGAGTACTCGCACGCCACGGGCGCGGCGTTCCGCGACCCCGCCGAGCGGGCGTGGGGCGACCTCGACCCGGGTGCCGGGTTCCCGATCGCGGTCGACGACCAGGCGCCGATCCGCGGCCGTGTCGGGGCCACGGAGTTCGTCGCGCGCATCGTCCGCGACGTGGACCCCACCAAGCCGACGCCGGCGTGGATGATCGCGCGGCTGACGCTCGCCGGCATCCGTTCGCTCGGCGTCCTCATCGACATCACGAACTACGTGATGCTCGAGCTCGGCGAGCCGATCCACGGGTACGACCTCGACCGGCTGCAGGGCGGGATCACCGTGCGTCGCGCGACCGCGGGCGAGAAGCTCGAGACGCTCGACGGCAAGGTGCGCACGCTGGATGCCGAAGACCTGCTGATCACCGACGAGTCGGGCCCCATCGGCCTGGCCGGCGTCATGGGCGGCGGCACGACCGAGATGACGGATGCCACCCGCAACGTGCTCATCGAGGCCGCGATCTTCGACACCGTGTCGATCGCGCGCACGGCTCGCCGCCACAAGCTCCCCTCCGAGGCGTCGCGTCGCTTCGAGCGCGGCGTCGATCCGAAGATCCCCTTCGCCGCTGCCCGCCGCGTCGCCGACCT
>NZ_BADA01000372.1 GCF_000333395.1 Microbacterium sp. B19 | reverse complement strand
CACGCCGCGAGCCGCCGAACGGCCTCACGTACAACCGCTTCATCCAGGGCCTCGGCCTCGCGGGTGTGCAGGTCGACCGCCGCATGCTCGCCGAGCTCGCGGTCAACGAGCCCGCCGTGTTCGCGTCGCTCGTCGCGACGGCCAAGGCTGCGCTGCCCAGCGACGTCAACGCCGCCAAGACCGCGTAAGACCGGTTTCCTGAGCGGGCGTCCTCTTCGGAGGGCGCCCGTTCGGCATTTCTCCGCGGGTTCCCGGGGTTCATGCCTCTCGCGCCATACACTGGGACCGTGCTGGAGAACCCTCGTTCGCCGCGTGTGCGCGCCGTGGCCAAGCTGAGCAAACGCGCCGCTCGGCAGGAGACCGGTCTGTTCCTCCTCGAGGGTCCGCAGGCCGCGCGTGAAGCGCTCGCGTGGGCGTCGGAGACGGTGCTCGAGCTGTATGCCACTCCGACGGCTCTGGAGAAGCACACCGACGTGCGGGATGCCGCGATCGACGCCGGGGTCGACCTGCAATACACGACCGAGGCGGTCCTGGATGCCATGGCCGACACGGTCACGCCGCAGGGCATCGTCGCGGTGGCTCGACAGTCGCCGACGGCGTTGAAGGACATCCTCGCCGAGGGACCGACGCTGCTCGCGATCTGCGAGGAGGTCCGCGATCCGGGCAACCTCGGCACGATCATCCGCGCCGCGGATGCCGCCGGCGCGGACGCCGTGATCCTCACCGGACGAACGGTCGACCTGTACAACCCCAAGGTCGTGCGTTCCACCACGGGCTCGTTGTTCCACCTCCCCGTCGCGGTCGATCTCGAGCTCGCCGACGTCGTGGAGCGCGTGCACGAGGCGGGGCTCCGGGTCGTCGCCGCCGATGTCGGAGGCGATGACTTCGTGGCATCCCGTGGTCTGCTGTCCCAGCCCACGGCGTGGCTCTTCGGCAACGAGGCGCGCGGTCTCGACGACGCCGCGCTCGCGTTCGCGGACCAGTCGTTGCGCCTCCCCATCTACGGGCGTGCGGAGTCGCTGAACCTCGCCACCGCCGCGAGCGTGTGCCTCTACGAGACGGCGTTCGCGCAGCGAGCGGGCTGAACCCCGGCTGTTACAGAACGGTTAAGGCCGAGGCCACGAGGTGGCGCATTCTTATCCATCTCATAGGGTGGAGGGATGGCATCCGTTCCCCCGGCGGGCCCTGAGCCCCTTGTCGTCCTCTCCGACGTGCAGAAGCACTACGGCCAATTCCAGGCGCTGAAGGACATCGATCTCTCCGTCGACCGCGGCGAGGTCGTGGTCGTCATCGGTCCCTCCGGGTCGGGCAAGTCGACCCTGTGCCGCACCATCAATCGTCTCGAGACGATCACGAGCGGGAGCATCACGATCGACGGCGCTCCGTTGCCCGAAGAGGGGAAGGGGCTCGCGAAGCTGCGCGCCGATGTCGGCATGGTCTTCCAGTCCTTCAACCTCTTCGCTCACCTGACGATCCTCGAGAACGTCACGCTCGGCCCGATCAAGGTCCGCAAGATGAAGAAGGCGGATGCCGAGAAAGAAGCGCGCGCGCTCCTCGACCGCGTGGGCGTCGGGCACCAGGCCGACAAGCTTCCGGCGCAGCTCTCCGGCGGTCAGCAGCAGCGCGTGGCGATCGCCCGCGCCCTCGCCATGAAGCCGAAGGTCATGCTCTTCGACGAGCCGACCTCCGCGCTCGATCCCGAGATGATCAACGAGGTCCTCGACGTCATGGTGGGTCTCGCCGCCGACGGCATGACGATGATCGTGGTCACCCACGAGATGGGCTTCGCCCGCAAGGCCGCGAACCGTGTGGTCTTCATGGCCGACGGGCAGATCGTCGAGCAGGCGACTCCGGAGCGCTTCTTCACCCAGCCCGAATCCGACCGAGCGAAGGACTTCCTCTCGAAGCTCATCACCCACTGACTCCGCGGCGGAACGACGGCGTTCCGCTGCCCGCATCGCCTCCGGCACACGTGCCATCCCCCCGTATCCCCTCCGCACAGCACACGTAACCAAGGAGACATCACATGCGTAAAACTCGGCTTCTCGCGGGCGTCGGCGTCATCGCCGCCGGCTTGCTCGCTCTCACGGCCTGCAACAGCGGCACCCCCGGTTCGCCCGACGCGGGGTCCGGCGAGGGTTCGTCCGACGCCCCCGTCTGGGGCGAGGTCGCGTCGAACGTGACGATCGACGGCAGCCAGACCTTCGAGAAGATCAGCTCGGCGGGCAAGGTCGTCATCGGTGTGAAGGAAGACCAGCCCGGCCTCGGCTACCTCGACCCGGTGACGGGCGAGCGCAAGGGCTTCGACGTCGACATCGCGCGCTGGATCGCCGCCTCGCTCGGCTACGACCCGGCCGACGAGTCGAAGGTCGAGTACAAGGCCATCGCCTCGGCGAACCGCGAGCAGGCGCTGATCAACGGCGACATCGACTACTACGTCGGCACCTACTCGATCACCGACAAGCGCAAGGAGCAGATCTCCTTCGCCGGGCCGTACTTCCTGACTGGTCAGGGTCTGCTCGTCGCGGCCGACGACGACAAGATCACCGGCAAGGACTCGCTCACCGCCGACACGACTGTCTGCTCGGTCACCGGCTCCACGCCGATCCAGCGCATCCGCGAGCAGACGCCCGCGAAGGTCGTCGAGTTCGACACGTACTCGCAGTGCGTCGAGAAGCTCAAGAACGGTGAAGTGGATGCCGTCACCACCGACGAGGCCATCCTCCTCGGCTACGCCGCCCAGGACCCCGACAACCTGAAGATCGCGGGCGAGCCCTTCAGCGAGGAGCGCTACGGCGTCGGCCTCGCCAAGGGTGACACGGCGTTCCAGGAGTTCGTGAACACGCTGTTCACCGACGGTGGGTCGACCTGGCAGGCGATCTTCGAGAAGAACCTCGGCGCCTCGGGCGTCGAGGGCAAGCAGCCCGCGGTCGACCCCGCCGGTTGATCACGCGGTGCGGGCGGCGTGAACGCGCCGCCCGCACCTTCGACCTCGTCGATCACGAGAAGACAGGAAGCAACCGGTGAATCAGATCCTCGACTACCCCGACCTGTGGGCACAGGCCCTGTGGGGGACCGTCGTCCTGTTCCTGGGCGGTGGCGTCATCGCCATCGTGCTCGGGTTCATCGTCGCGGCCATGCGTGTCTCGCCGGTGCCGATCGCACGAGCGGTCGGGGCGGTGTACGTGAACTGGGTCCGCAACACCCCGCTGACTCTGGTGCTGTTCTTCTTCGCGTTCTGCGTCCCGCTCCTCGTCGACGTTCCTCGGGGGTTCTTCCTCCCGCTCGCCGTGGCCGGTCTCGGCATCTACACGGCGACGTACGTCGCCGAGACGATCCGTTCGGGCATCAACACGGTGCCCGTCGGCCAGGCGGAGGCCGCACGGGCGCTCGGCCTCGGCTTCGGTCAGGTCATGACCCTCGTCGTCCTTCCGCAGGCGACCCGGTCCGTCATCCCCCCGATGGTGAGCGTGTTCATCGCACTCCTGAAGAACACCACCGTGGCGTCGGGCTTCTCGGTGGTCAATCTCGGGAACATCCGCGCCAACATGAGCGAGAACGGCGAGAACCAGCTCGTGACGATCGTCCTGGTCATGGTGATCTTCGTCCTGCTCGTGCTGGTGCTCTCGGCAGTGCAGCGTGCCGCTGAGAAGAAGTGGAAGGTGGCCCGATGAGCTCCTCCGTCCTCTACGACCTGCCCGGGCCCCGGGCGCGTCTGCGCAACCGGGTCCTCGGCATCCTGACCCTCGTCCTCGTCGCCGCCGTCATCGCGTTCGTGGTGTGGCGCTTCATCGACACCGGACAGTTCTCCGCTGCGAAGTGGAACGTCTTCACGTACAGCGCCATCTGGGCGCGCTTCGGCGAGGCCACGCTCGCGACTCTGGCGGCGTTCGCCGCGGCTGCGGTGGGAGCGCTCGTCCTCGGCTTCGTCCTCGCGATCGGGCGCATGTCCGACCACGCGTGGGTGCGGCTCCCCGTCGGATGGATCGTCGAGATCCTCCGCGCCGTTCCGGTGCTCATCTTCATGCTGCTGCTCTACTACGGGCTTCCGGTCGTCGGCATCCGGATGTCGTCGTATTGGGCCGTCGTCATCGCCCTCATCGCGTACAACGGCTCGGTGCTGTCCGAGGTCATCCGTGCCGGCGTCGAGTCGCTGCCGCGCGGCCAGCGGGAAGCCGGCTACGCGATCGGCCTGCGCAAGGCCGGGGTCATGCGCCTCGTGCTGTTGCCGCAGGCGATCCGGGCGATGCTGCCCGTGATCATCGCCCAGCTCGTGGTCACGCTGAAGGACACCGCGCTCGGCTTCATCATCACCTACCCCGAACTGCTGTACTTCGCGCGCCTGTTGGGGTCCAACGGCGAGTACGGCTCTCCGCTGATCCCCGCCGCCATGATCGCGAGCGTCATCTATGTCGCGATGTGCCTCGCCCTGTCGTACGCGGCTCACCGCGTCGAGATCGGCTTGCGCCGCTCGCCGAAGGCGCCCCGCGTCGCCGGCGCCGAGCCTCCGGGCCAGACCGGCACCG
>NZ_BADA01000373.1 GCF_000333395.1 Microbacterium sp. B19 | reverse complement strand
AAGCGGATGTTGAAGCCGTGCGCGAAGGCGAGCGTCTTGCCCTCGGTGAGCTTGTCCTTGATGGAGTCGGCGTAGATCGAACGCTGGTGCTGGTCGGGCGCCAGGATCATGATCAGGTCGGCCCACTCGGTCGCGTCGGCGACGTTCTTGACCTCGAAGCCATCCTCCTGCGCCTTGGCGGTGGACTTGGAGCCGTCCTTGAGGGCGATGACGACCTCGACGCCCGAGTCGCGGAGGTTCTGCGCGTGCGCGTGACCCTGCGAGCCGTAGCCGACGATCGCGACCTTCTTGCCCTGGATGATCGAGAGGTCGGCGTCGTCGTCGTAGAAGATCTCTGCCATGGGGATGCTTTCTCCTTGAATACAGGTCCCGCGACGGGACCGGGGGTGTGTGGAAAAGGGTGGGAGGTTTCAGCCGCGCAGGACGCGCTCGGTGATGCTCTTGCCGCCGCGGCCGACGGCCAGGAGGCCCGACTGCGCGAGCTCCTTCACGCCGAACGGCTCGATGGCCTTGAGGAAGGCGCCGACCTTGCCCGAGTCACCGGTGATCTCGATGACGAGGGCGTCGGGTGCGTAGTCGACCACCGACGCGCGGAAGAGGTTCACGACCTCGAGCACGTGCGAACGGCTGGCGTTGTCGGCGCGCACCTTCACGAGCACGTGCTCGCGCTGCACCGAGCTGGCGGGGTCGAGCTCGACGATCTTGATGACGTTGATGAGCTTGTTCAGCTGCTTCGTCACCTGCTCGAGGGGCAGACCCTCGACGTCGACGACCACCGTGATGCGGGACAGACCCGGCACCTCGGTGACGCCCACGGCGAGCGATTCGATGTTGAAGCCGCGACGGGCGAACAGGCCCGCGACGCGGGTGAGCAGACCGGGCTTGTCCTCGACGAGGAGACTCAGAACGTGACGAGACATCTCAGTCCTCCTGTTCGGCGAAGGCGGGCGAGTGATCGCGGGCGTACTGGACGTAGCTGTTGCTGACGCCCTGCGGGACCATCGGCCACACCATGGCATCCGCGCTCACGACGAAGTCGATCACGACGGGACGGTCGTTGGTGTCGAGCGCGAGCTGGATGGCCGCGTCGATCTCGTCCTCCTTCTCGACCCGGATCGCGAGGCATCCGTACGCCTCGGCCAGCTTCACGAAGTCCGGGATGCGACGCGTCCCGTGCCCCGTGTTGAGGTCGGTGTTGGAGTGGCGACCGTCGAAGAACAGTGTCTGCCACTGGCGCACCATACCCAGCGACGAGTTGTTGATGATCGCGAACTTGATCGGGATGTCGTTGATCACGCAGGTCGCGAGCTCTTGGTTGGTCATCTGGAAGCAGCCGT
>NZ_BADA01000374.1 GCF_000333395.1 Microbacterium sp. B19 | reverse complement strand
GTGCTGCTGCTCTCCGCGATGCGGCACACCGCGGCGCGGCTCGAGGCCCATGGGCGGACCGTCCGGCGCATCGCGCTCGCCGACGACCTCACGTTCCGCGCGGGCCTCGAGCGCCTGCTGGAGAAGCACGGCGTCACCGAGCTGACGTGGATGAGCGACCCCAACCGGCCGGTCGACGAGCGCATCGCGGCGATCTGCGCGGCGCACGACGTGGAAACCGACATCCTTCCGGACGGCCTGTTCTTGACCCCGGAGGACGAGGTCGACGGGTGGTTCGCGGAGCACCCCACGCCGTTGATGGAGGACTTCTATCACTGGCAGCGCCGGCGCACCGGCATCCTGATGGAGGGCGGGAAGCCCGCGGGCCGGCGCTGGAACTTCGACGCCGACAACCGCAAGCCGCTGCCGAAGAAGGGCGTCGGGATCCCGGCTCTGCCGACGCTCGCGCACGACGACATCACGGCCGCGGTCATCGCCGAGGTCGACGACCGCTTCCCCGAGCATCCCGGTGCCGCGACGGACTTCTGGCTCCCCGTCACCCCGGAGGACGCGCGTGCGTGGCTCGACGTCTTCGTCGCCGAACGCCTCGGCGACTTCGGCCGGTACGAAGACGCCATGAAGGCCGACGAGCCGTTCCTCTTCCACGCGGTCATCTCGCCGATGCTCAACATCGGGCTGCTCACCGTCGGGGAGGTGATCGCCGCCGTCACGCGGACCGCCGCCCCGCTGGCATCCGTCGAGGGGTTCGTCCGGCAGGTGATCGGCTGGCGGGAGTACATGCGCGGCATGTACCGGGCGCACCCGGAGCTCGAGCGCGTCAACGCGCTGCACCTCGAGAGACGCATCGAGAAGTACTGGTACTCGGGGGAGCGGATGCCGTCCGACCTGCCGGTGCCGGTGCGGACGGTGCTCGACCGCGTGCACCGTTGGGGGTACGCGCACCACATCGAGCGGCTGATGGTGCTCGGCAACTGGTTCCTGCTGCAGGGATACGCCCCGCGGGAGGTGAACGCGTGGTTCCTCGCGCTGTTCGTCGACGCGTACGACTGGGTGATGGTGCCCAACGTCATGGGCATGAGCCAGTTCGCCGACGGCGGGTTCGTCGCCACCAAGCCGTACGTGTCGGGTGGCGCGTACCTGCAGAAGATGGGGTCGTGGTGGCCGTCGGCTCAGGATGCCAAGGACTCGGTGTTCACCGACGCGTACTGGCAGTTCCTCGAGCGGCACGAGGACGTGCTCGCGGGCAACCACCGGCTGTCCCTCGCGCTCGCGCAGATGCGCAAGCGGAGGGATGCCGCGGGGTCGGGTCGCGAGGGCGGCGAGCGAAACTCCTGAGAAATTCGCCGGACCGCGTACTGGCGGGGGGCGAGAGCGAGAAGCAGCGGAGAACTCAGGAGTTTCGCACGCCCGCAGCCGTCAGTTCTTCAGCTTGTTCAGCGCCGAGCCCTTGTGCGCGGCGGTGGCGTCGGTCTTCTCCGACTTCACGATGTAGGCCGGCTCGTCCTCGGACGCCGTGAACTTCTGGCCGTCGTGCTGGAAGTCCTTCGTCTTCTTCTCCACGACCTCACCCTGCGTGCGGCCCTGGGGCGTGTCCCAGCTGACGCGGTCGCCCTTCGACAGATCCTTCGACATGAGATTCCTTCCGTTCGGTCTCGCCATGGTCGCGAGCCGCGCGGGAGCGGAGCCGGGGATTGACAACTACGCCGCGGCGACCGGCGGCGGCACCGGGATCCGCACCACGGCCTGCACCGCGAGATGGTCGGACGGCCAACTCGTGCCCGTCGGGCGCGGGTCGATGCCCGTCGCGCGCACGCCGACGTCGGGCGTGGCGAGGATCGCGTCGATGCGGCGAGCGCCCACGCGCGGCCTCCGGTAGTTGTTGAACGTTCCCCATTCGACGGTCCGGCGGGTGGGGGCGTACGACCACGTGTCGACGAGGCCGCTGTCGGCGAACATGCCGGCGAGCTCCGCCGAGCGGATCGGGGCGTTGACGTCGGCCGTGAACAGCAGGGGCAGCTCTTCGGCGGCGACGAGCTCGGCGAGCCAGCGGGCGGAACGTCGGCGCGCGCGGCGCGAGAACGCGTCGAAGTGGCTGTTGACGAACACGAATGGAGCGCCGGTCGCACCGTCGCGGAACCGCGCGATGACGGCGATGCGCGGAATCGTGTTGCCCCAGCCCACGGAGCCGTCGAGCGCCGGGGTATCGGAGAGGGCGACCTGCGTCCAGGCCAGGAGGTCGAGCCGGTCGCGGTCGTAGAAGACCGGCGTCCCCTCGCCGTCGCGGTCTCGCCCGCGGCCGTGGCCGATGCGGCCGTAGGTGCTCCCGAGCGACTGCTGCACCCATCGTGCTTGATCGGGTCGGGCCTCCTGCGACCCGAGGAGATGGGGCGTGTTCGCGCCGAGGAACACGCGCAGCCGCTCCTTGCGGAGTCCCCAGCGGTCCTCGGGCGGCCAGGTCAGCCGCTCGAACCGGCGGCGGATGTTGAAGCTCATGACGTGCAGGTCGGGGGCTTCGACGTTCGGGAACAGCACCCCGCCCATCAGCGCCGCCCCAGACGGCGCGCCCACCGCAGCGGCGGGATCTCCCGCGGCCAGTGCGCGAACACGGTGCCCATGCCGCGCGAGAAGCTCTTCGCGAACCGGCGCGGGCGGACGGTCCGCGAGGAGACGCGCATCTGCGCCCGCCCCGGCACGATCCGGATGCGGTGCCGCTCGCCGAGGTGGAACGCGAGGTCGAGGTCGTCGTGAACCTCGGGATTCAGGTGCACGCGGTCCCGGACCGCGATCCACGCCGTGCGTCGGAACGCCATGTTCGACCCCCACAGCGGCGCGTGCCCCAGCGCCGGGTAGGCGAAGGCGGCGTACGTGCCGAGGAACGCCCACGCCATCGGCCGTCGGCCCCGCGCGGGCCCGTCGTGGAAGACGGCGCCGGCGGTCACGGCATCCACGTCCGGGTCGGAGAGAAGGGCGGTCATGTGGGCGATCC
>NZ_BADA01000375.1 GCF_000333395.1 Microbacterium sp. B19 | reverse complement strand
CCCATCCCCGGGTCTCGTCTCCGCTGGGAGCCTCGACCTTGATGACGGTCGCGCCGAGGTCCGCCATGATCTGGTGGAGAAAGGGGCCCGCGAGCACCCGGGAGAAGTCCGCCACGAGGAGACCGAGAGGGGGACCGGGTGGGCCGGTCGGCCGACCGTCGAGGTCGACGGCTTCGAGGACCGTACGGGTCGAGGATTCAGACATCGTCATCCGATCGCATTTAGCGGACATTCGTCCGTCAAGCGGACATGCCCATTGAATCCGACGACCGTGGCAACGTCAAGCGAACGCCGCACACGGCTTCTGGAGCGCTCGAGCCCTGTGTGCTCGGGGCGCGTCGGACCCCTGACCGTTCGGTCAGAGAACTCGCTGTGTCATGTCGGATGCCGACTCGTAAGGACGCGCCTCGAGGCGTGCCCAATCCCCGGAGATCGCCGACGCCGCCTTCAAGAGTGCCGGGAGGTGTCGAGACGTCAGTTCCTCGACGCTGGTCTCGGCCGCGTGGACGGTGACGTTGACGGCGGCCTTCACGACGCCGTGGCCGTCCCGGACGGGTGCGGCGATCGAGCGCACGCCCGGTGCCAGCTCCTCGTCCGCGAGCGCCCACCCCTGGGCGCGAACGCGGCTCAACTCCCGCTCCACTTCCGCGCGATCACGGGTGGCGATCACGACGTTCGAGTGGCTCGGGGTGGCGAGCGTCTCGGTCAGGGCTGCCTGATCCAGAGCGGCGAGGAGCACCTTGCCATTCACCACTCCAAGAATTGGAGCCAATCAATTCTTGCGGAGAACTGTGAATGCGCAAACCAACCCTTGGCAGAACATATCCATCGCGTCCGCCATCTCCAGCAGCCGCACGCGGCGCATCTCGGCCTAATAAGAAAACAAATAATTCCAATTCATATATGAACATTTTTGCCTCCTTATTTCTTGAAAATGTGGAATTGGAATT
>NZ_BADA01000376.1 GCF_000333395.1 Microbacterium sp. B19 | reverse complement strand
TCGGGGCGCCGCCGTAGAGCTCCATGAGGTCGCGGGCCACGCGGCGGGCCAGGATGTCGGAGTCGAGCTCCGCCTCGACGGCCACACGGTTGGCGATCGAGTGCAGACCGCCGGAGAAGCGGAGGATCGCCGTGAGCTCGGCGACACGCGCCGTCGGACGCGGGTCGCGTACGGTGATCAGCTCGGCCTTCACGTCGGCGGTCAGCGGCACGGTTCTCCTCGGTTCAGATCCGGCACGCCGAGCAGGCCTACGGTTTCGCCGAGGTCGGCCAGACGATCATCAACGCACCGGATGCCAAGGTCATGCGCGTCTACGTCGACGACGAGCCGCTCTCGCTCGACGTCGCCGACGTCCGCGAGTACGAGCGCGTGCTCGACATGCGCCAGGGCATCCTCCGTCGCACGCTCCTCTGGGTGACGCCGTCGGGCAAGGAGGTGCGCATCGAGGACGAGCGGTTCGTGTCGTTCGAGGAGAAGCACCTCGTCGTGCTGCGGCTGACGGTGACGGTCCTCAACTCGGACGCTCCGGTGACGGTGGCGTGCCAGCTCCTCAACCGCCAGGACGGCGAGGGCATCTACGGCGGTTCGCCGATGGCATCCAAGACCGCCGGATTCGACCCGCGTAAGACCGAGAAGCTCACCGACCGTGTGCTCCAGCCGCGCGAGTACTGGCAGGACGGCGACCGGTCGGCGCTGTCGTACGAGGTCACGGAGTCGGGCATGACGCTCGCGGTCGTGGCCGACCACGAGGTCGAGACCGCCAACACGTACGAGGCTTCAGGATGATGTCGCGCGGGTCCTTGTTGACGGCGGTCATGCCGAGACCTCCTCGGTGGCGCCGGACTTCGACGCGACGAACGCGTCGTAGGCGGCCTTGGTGAAGACGATGTCGTCGGAGACGAGCACGTCGTAGGCGTTGAGCTGGCCGAAGGGCAGCACGTGCACGTACGCGAGGTTGCGCACGCTCTTGACCGTCAGCTCGTCGTCGCGGTCGATGACCACGATGACGTTCTTGACGGCGCCGAATGCGGTCAGGACCGCGGCGGCAGCCTTGGTCGACGGGGCACCCTCGATGCCGAAGGACTCCACGACGTGGAGACGCTCGCCACGAGCACGGTCGCTCAGCGCGCCCAGGAGGGCCGCGGCGATCATCTTCTTGGGGGTGCGCTGGCCGTAGTCACGCGGCTTCGGGCCGTGGACGATGCCACCACCGGTCATGTGCGGCGCGCGGATCGAACCCTGACGGGCGGTACCCGTGCCCTT
>NZ_BADA01000377.1 GCF_000333395.1 Microbacterium sp. B19 | reverse complement strand
CGAACTATCTCGACTACATCGAGAGCGTCGCCGTCTTCGCCCGTGACACGCGCGACACCCCGATGGGCGAACTGCGCGTCGTCACCCCCGAGGAGATCGCGACCTACTCCCAGATCGCGCAGAAGGGCACACTGTCGATGTATCGCGACCTCGCGAAGAAATCGACGGAGCAGAAGATCCGCGACGGAATCATGGTCTACACGCGCGAGTTCCTCTTTCCGCACGCCATGAAGGCGGGCCTGTGGGACAAGTGGGTCGCAGAGGGCTTCGACACGCTGCACCCGAACACCGAGGCCGCGTGGCCGACCCTCGCGAGCCCGAAGGCGGCCGAGATCCTCACGCCCGTGCTGCTGTTCGGCGGGGGCTTCCCGCCCGTGTCCGACTAGCACCGAATCCCGCCCGGCGCGCCTCCCGCCCGGTGATGTCGAGCTCGACGTCGGTGGTGCTCATGACGGGTCGGCCGCCAGGGCGTAGCCGGCCTCCTCGACGGCGTCGCGCACGAGGGCGGCGTCGAGCGGGGTCTCGCTGGCGATCGTGACGCGCGAGACGTCGCCGACGCGCAGGTCGACGGAGACGCCGTGCACCCCCGCGATCTCCGAGATCTCCTCGGTCACGCTGCGGACGCAGTGCGCGCACGTCATCCCCGTGACGCCGATCTCCTGGATCACCGCGCCTTCCGGCAGGGGAGTGGATGCCGCGGCCTCGCGGAGACCGAGATCGATGCGTTCGTTCATGGTGTTCTCCTCGGGGGTCAGGACCGGACGAGCCGGGCGATGGCGTCGTTGGCCTCGCGGATCTTCTCGGCGGCGACCTGGCCGCCCTCCGCGCTGGCCTCGGCGACGCAGTGGCTGAGGTGATCGGACAGGAGCGACAGCGCGACGGTCTCGAGCGCCTTCGTCGCGGCGGACACCTGCGTGAGGATGTCGATGCAGTACTTGTCTTCGTCGACCATTCGCGCGATGCCGCGCACCTGGCCCTCGACGCGCCGCAGACGTTTCTGCAGGTCGTCCTTGTGTCCGTCGTACCCGTTCATGATGGATACCATACCCCCCTAGGGTATCCGAGGGGCCGATCCGGCGAATATTCATGGAACTCCGCTTCACTGTGGGGATGCCGACCGCCTCGCGCCGCCGACTCCCGCTCCTGATCACGCTCCTGGTGGCCGGTCTCCTCGCCGTCCTGGTCGTCTGGCCGCAGCTCATCGGTGCGGAACGGTGGCAGGGCGTGGCCCTGCTGATCTCGTTCCGGGCGCCCGTGGCGATCGGGTTCGCGGCGCTCGCCGTCGTGGCCGGGATCGTCGCGCTCCTGCGTCGCCGCGCGGCGGTGGCCCTCGGGCTGGCCGTCGTCTGCGCGGCCGTGGCGGTCGGTAACGGCGCGGTGCTGCTGGCGCGGGGCTGGGGCGGCTCCGTCGCCGAGGGCGACCTCACCGTGGCGGTGTGGAATACGTACGGCGGGGGAGCGTCGCCCGACGCCATCGCCCGCCTCGTCCGCGAGAGCGGTGCGGATGTCGTCAGCCTCCCCGAGACCGACTCCCGCGCGGCAGCGGAGGTCGTCGGCATCCTGGAGCGGGGCGGAATCCGGATGACGGCCGCGACCGTGGACGCCGCGCCCGGCGATCGCCCGGTGCCGACCTCGCTGCTGGTCGCGGACGCGCTCGGCCCGTACGTCCTCGATCCCGCCGCCGGATCGACGCCGGGTGCGCCGAGCGGGGTCTGGCGGCCGGTCGACGGCACCGGGCCGACGCTCGTCGCCGCCCACCCGCTGCCCCCGCTGCCGTTCATGCTCGACGACTGGACCCGGGGCATCGACTGGATCGCCGCGCAGTGCGCGAGGCCCGATGTCATCCTCGCCGGCGACCTCAACTCGACCCTCGACCACCTCTCCGGACTCGGGCGGAACGGCGGCACCGTCGGCGAATGCGAGGATGCCGCGCGGGAAGCCGGAGCCGCGGCGCGGGGAACGTGGCCGGTCGACCTGCCCACCGCGCTCGCGGCGCCCATCGACCACATACTCGTCGGCTCGGCGTGGGAGGTCCGCAGCTTCGAGGTGCGCACCGACTTCGACGACGCCGGCAGCGATCACCGTCCGGTCGTGGCGGTGCTGTCGCGTCGCTGACCGCGTCGGCTCACTCCAGGGTCGGCGGCAGCACGTAGACGATGTCGGCCCCGTCGCGCCCGTGCTCGACGAAGCCCAGCCGGGCGAGCGTGTCGTGCGACGGGTCGTCGTCGGCCGCGACGCACGCGTACAGCGGGCGCTCCGGTTCGGCGAGCGTGAGCAGCCGCAGCGCCTCCGTCGCGGATTCCCGGGACGTGTCGGGCGACACCGCGAGTAGGGCCTCGCGGTCCCCGTCGACGTCGAGCGTCGCGGCGAGCCCCACCACCTCGTCGCCGTCCACGATCGTGCGGGCCGTGACCCGGTCGGCATCCACCCACGCATCGAAAGCCGCGCGATCGGCGACCTGCCCGCGCGGCCACGTCGATGCGCTCGCGCGCAGCGCCGCGTAGGCGGCATCCCGGTCGTCGTCACGGAGGTCGCGGAGTTCGATGCGGGTCATGACGTCACGGTAGCGGGAGCACCGGGGAGGACGGGATGCCTTGCGCTCGGGGCCACGGCCTCAATAGAGGCCGTGCAGGCGGAGCCAGAGGTGTGCAGCCAGCGCCGTGTCGCGCTCGCGGATGCCGTCGGCGAGGAGGAGGAACAGTTCCTCGCAGTCCTCCACGTGCGCGCACATCCAGCCGCGGAGGTTCCGGCGCACGAGGAACGTCGTCTGCTTCAGCGTCTCGACCAGCACGATGTTCTCGGAAGCCCGGGTGAAGTGGGCGAGGAGGGCGAATCCTGCGTCCACGTAGGCGGGGGAGGAGTTCGCGCGGGCGGCATCCATCAGTCCCGTGAGCAGTCGCGCGCCCTCGGTGACGTCCTCATCGGAGCACCGGGGGAGTGCGAGGTGCATCGTCATCGCGATCATGTGGACCGTGTAGTCCTGCATGTCCGCGATCTCTTTGTCGCTGGGCGCCGTCACGCGGGTGAACCGGTGGGGCGAGATCTCGACGAGTCGGATCGCCGCGAGACGCTGCAATGCTTCGCGCACCGGTGTCCGGGAGATGCCCATGTGGGCGGCGAGTTCGACGTCACGGAGCCGGTCGCCGGGCCGGAGACGGCCGTCAACGATCGCCTCGCCGAGAGCCGAATACGCCTCGTCGACGAGGGCGGAAGGCTGGCGCCGCTCGTCCACACGCGGATTCTATGACGCCCGGTTACCACACATCCCCGTCATCCGTGAAGAATTCCCAGCTTTCGTGTCGCGCGAAGGGCATTCGCGGCGGTACAGTTATCGCCGTCACGCCTCGCGTGACATATCCGGGGGGATCCGTCGACGCCCGGGCTTCGAGCTTCTGCTCAGCCCGGGCGTCGTATGGGCTTAAGGGGAGGATGCCCTCCGTGACGCCGTGCAACGTTTGTGTCACGGGCCGATGCGCCGCCCCGGTCCCTGCCGTTACCGTGGGCACAGATCGGCGCGCTCGGCGCCGACAAGAGCGGGAAACGGCACGTCCATGAGCACGCAGGGCACGGTCAAGTGGTTCAACTCGGAGAAGGGCTTCGGCTTCATCGCGCCCGATGAGGGCGGCCAGGACGTCTTCGCCCACTACAGCGCGATCCAGTCGGGCGGCTACCGCTCGCTCGAGGAGAACCAGCGCGTCGAATTCGATATCGCCCAGGGCCCCAAGGGCCTCCAGGCGGAGAACATCCGCCCGCTCTGACGGTCGCTGCCCCGGCGGCCGCGGCGTCGGGTTCGAGGCGGTCCGGCCGACCTGATCGCGCGCCGGGGCGCGCTTCACTTCTCGGGTCGGACCAACTCCACACCGGCGGCGGCGAACTGCCGCAGGGTCGCATGCGGGAGGAACGCCCGGGTCAGCGCGGCTCCGATACGGGTGAGATCTGCTTCGTCGCGGTAGAGCAGGTACATCGTTTCGTAGCGCGGGTGGAACTTCTGCTTGAAGCGGTGCAGTGATGCGAAGCCGTAGACCGGCTCGAGCATCGACGCCATCCGCTCCTGCAGATCGGCGAGGACTCCGGCATCCGCGGGATACTCGTGCGCGAGCGGAGCGCCGGAGAGCGACATGACCTCGGCCCCCTCGTTCGAGAACTGCTGCGCGGACGAACCGATCAGGTACTCCATCACGGGTCCGAAGCCGCCCTCGCGACGCCGCATGAGGTCCAGCGTCCAGCCGCGCACGCGTCCCTCGCCGTACACCGGCAGCCAGGACAGGAATCCGTCCACGTCGCCCGCGGGCGAGACGGCCAGCGCGATCCGCACTTCTGGATCCGCCGCTTCGTGCAGGGTGCCGAGGGTGAAGCCCATCTCGGGCAGTCCCTTGTCGCCCACCCAACTCTCCGAGATGGCGCGCAGCTGCTGCCGCACGCCCCACGTCTCGTCGGACAGACGCGACAGGCGGAACGTCATACCCTCGCGCTCGGCGCGGTTGAGCGACGTGCGCACGGCGCCCCACGCCTTCCCCGTGAACTGCAGACCCGGCAGGTCGACGATCGTGTCGTCCGCCACGACGACGCTCCGCCATCCCTCCGGCACCACCGCGCGGGTCGCCTCGCCGGCACTGAAGAAGCACGGCGCGAGCCCGGCGTTCTCCGCGCGCTCCACGAACGCGCGGACCGTTTCGGCTCGCGTCTCCTCGGGCCCGAGCGGATCTCCCAGGACGAGCGCCACGCGGGAGCGCCGTTGGAATGCCACGATCCCGCGACCGAACCGCGCGTACGACATGCCCTCCCACGTCGTCATCCACGACAGGGTTCCGCCGCCGGTGGCGCGCAGCTCCGCCTTCACGTCGTCGACGGTCGGCGCCGGGGCCTCGCCGAGCGCTGCCTTCGGTCGCGCGCGGAACGCCGCCCGAACGAGGATCAGGTACACGAGCGCGACGACCCACGTCGCCGAGGACGCGAGCGTGACCGTCAGGTCGAGGTCCGCGGCGTCTTCGATCCCGCCGAGTCCCACCGCGACGAGGAGCACCGCCGCGAGCACCAGCACGAGGGCGTTCAGGATGCCATACCCCACCAGCAGCACCCACGCCCAGCGCCGACCCCGACGGATGCCGTTCGCCACCGCCAGGACGACCGCGGTGTTCACCGCGACGTCGATCCACGATCCCGACACCGGATCCGAGGAGCCGAAAGGCCCCGTCGTGGGGCTGAGGTAGGTGAGGACGTCGATCGCCCCGAGCCCGCAGACCCCCACGAACGCGATGAGCCGCTGCTCCCGGACCGACACGCGCTGCGGACGCAGCGAGCGGTCGACGGCGAGCACCAGGGCCACCGCGAGGACGTGCTCGAGGTCGTTGAGCGAATCGATCGCGCGAACTACACGGCCGATCTCGAGCCGCGTGACGCGAACCGCATCCTCTTCGTCGGGCGCCTCACGACCGAGAAGGGCATCGACGTCGTGCTCCGCGCGCTCGCGCGGCTCGACCCCGCGCTCGACGCGACGTTCGACATCGTCGGCGGCGGCGACCAGCGCCGCAACCTCGAGCAGCTGGCCGGCCAGCTCGGCATCGCCGATCGGGTGACCTTCCACGGGCATGCCTCCGAGGAGGAGCTGCGTGCGCTCTACACGCGCGCGAGCGTCTTCGCGATCGCCTCGATCGCGGAACTCCAGTCGATCGCGACGATGGAGGCCATGGCATCCGGTCTGCCGATCGTCGCCGCGAACGCCGTCGCCCTCCCGCACCTCGTACACGACGGCGAGAACGGGTACCTGTTCGAGCCCGGCAACGTCGATGAGCTCACGGCGCGCTTGACCGACGTCTTCACCGCCGCCCCCGAGGAGCGCCGCCGCATGCAGCAGGCGTCGCTCGACGGCGTGCGCGTGCACGACATCGGCCGCACCCTCGACACGTTCGAGGCGCTGTACCGCGGACGGCCCCTGCCGGAGTGACCGCGTGCACGTGGTGATGTTCGCCGACCAGCACGTCGAGTCGCTGGGCGGCGCACAGGTGTCGATGCGGTTGCAGCGGCGGTTCCTCGAACGCGCCGGGCACACCGTGACGATCGTCGCGCCGCGCCTGCACCGGCCGGCTCCCACCGACCGTGCCTACGTCGACCTCCCCTCGATCCCGATCACGCCCGATCGCGAGTACGCGCTGTCGTGGCCCGGCATCCGGACAGATCGCTTCGTGGATGCCGCCCTCGCGGGGCGTCCGCCCGTCGACGTCGTGCACGTGCAGGCCGACTTCTGGGGCGCCTTCATCGGCCACCGTTACGCCGCACGCCACGGGCTCCCCGTCGTGCACACGATGCACAACCGCGTCGACGTCGGCATCGAGGCGACCGCGCCGTTCCCGGGGTTGGTGCTGCGGGTGCTGAACGCGTGGGCGCGGCGGGCGCTGCGGCCCGCGCTGCTGCGGGCGCGTGATGTTCGCAGAATCCCGCGTTCCTCGCAGGATTCGGCGGGGATTCTGCGAGATTCGGCGGATTCTGCGACGTTCGCGCGCGAAGCCCCCGACGGCTGGGCGTACCTCCGCCGCCTCGCGCAGCTGTCGGCCGCGGTCACGGCTCCGTCCGCGCACTTCGCGCGGCGCCTCGAGGCCCACGGCGCCGTTCCCGGTGCGGACGGTCAGGCGGCCGTCGACGTGGTGTGGAACGGCATCGACGACGACATCCTCGACGCGGCGCTCACGGCCGGACCGGGGGAGCGTCCCCCCGGGCGTCCGCGCTTCGTCTGGATCGGCCGGATGAGCCCCGAGAAGCGCCTGCTGCCCTTCCTCGAGGCGGTCGCCGCGTCCGGAATTGAGGCGGACGTCGAGGTCATCGGCGGCGGAGCGCAGCTCCGCGCGGCGCGGCGCCTCGTGGAGCGTTCGCGGCCGGTGGCATCCATTCGCTTCTCGGGACGGATGCCATACGCCCACACCCTCGCGCGGCTCGCGGAGGCGGACGCCGTCGTGCAGACCTCGATCGGCTTCGAGACGCAGGGGATGACGGTGTTCGAAGCGGCGTCGCTCGGGACTCCCGCGGTGGTCAGCGACCCCGACATCGCCGCGGAACTCGGCGCCGGAGTCTGGAGCGTCGCGGATGCCTCGGTCGCGGCGCTCGCGGAGACACTGCGGCGCGCGGCCGCCGACATCGCCGCCGGCTCCCCGGTCGCAGTGGATCCGACGATCGGGGAGCGCTTCCGGCAGTCCTCGCGCACGGCCGCGATGGTCGCGGTCTACGCGCGCGCCGCTCGGCGCTGACGCCGCGCGACCGGGGCCGCGGGGGTCCGTCCCTCGGCGGCCCGGGCGTCGGCGGTTCGTGTTGCTGCGGCCTTCGCCGCGGGAGGTTCGGGTGCAGTGCGTTCGGCACCGCCGGGGAGGCCGCGCGGGTCGGTGGGCACGCGGCCGTAGCCGTCGGTGTACAGGAGCCACGCGGTGGAGACGATCCCGATGAGGGAGAGGATGCCGAGAGCGATGAGGTATGCCATGGCAGAGAAGCTACGTCTGTACGAATCATGCCCACGAGTGGCATGATGAACGTTGTTCGAATCTTTTCTGCCACATGGAGGATCCATGCGTTCCGTCGCCGTCGTCGTCCAGCCCGGCTTCGCGCCTTTCGAGTTCGGCCTCGCCTGTGAGGCGTTCGGCCTCGACCGCAGCGACGACGGCATCCCGAACTTCGACTTCCGGATCGTGAGCCCCGACCCCGGGGTCGTGCCGTCGAACATCGGCTTCTCGATCAACGTCGAGAAGGGCCTGGATGCCGCGGACGACGTCGACATCCTCGTGCTGGCCCCGGTCCCCCGAGAGCAATGGGGCGCGATCGATCCGCGGGTCACCGAGCTCGTGCGGCGCGCCGACGCCCGCGGGGCGTGGCTGCTCAGCGTGTGCAGCGGGTCGTTCGTCCTCGCCGCGGCGGGGGTGCTCGACGGGCGGCGGGCCACCACGCACTGGCGCTACGCGCAGACCATGGCGCGCATGTACCCGCGGATCGAGGTCGACCCCGACGTGCTCTACGTGCAGTCCGGCAACATCATCACGAGCGCCGGGACCGCCGCCGGGCTGGACGCGTGCCTGCACCTGCTGCGCCAGGAGCTCGGCGCAGAGCTCGCGAACCGCATCGCGCGGCGCATGGTCGTGGCGCCGCAGCGCGACGGCGGGCAGGCGCAGTTCATCGCCGCGCCGCTCCCCGTCGACACGTCGCTCTCGCTCGCGCCGGTGACCGAATGGATGCTGCAGAACCTTCACGCCGACCTGTCCGTCGAGCGGCTCGCGGCGCGCGCGCACATGTCGCCGCGGACGTTCGCCCGCCGCTTCAAGGCCGACTTCGGCGCGACGCCCGCGGCGTGGCTCGCGCGCCAGCGGCTGCTGCACGCGCAGCGGCTCCTCGAGGAGACGAACCTCGGCCTCGACCGCATCGCGTCGGAGTGCGGATTCGGCTCCGCCGCCGTGCTGCGGCAGAACTTCGCCCGCACCATGGGCCTCACGCCCACCGCGTACCGCGCGCGCTTCTCGTGCGCCGACGACGTGATCGCGGCATCCCGCGAGGCCGTTCCGGCCTGAGTCCGGGTATTGCGCGGGGTGCTGGCATCCGTCGGTCGTCTCCGGCCGGTCCCAGGCCGCGAGACTGCACGCTGCTGACAAGCCCACTGCAGCGTGCGGCGGTTTCGTCGGCTAGATGCAGTCTCGCGGCCTCGGGGGCGCGCGCCGCCGCCGGCCCCATTGCCGCGGCCCACCCGCGCTGCTAAACTTGAGCCAACGCAACTCAAGTTTGCGACAGATTTCCAGGAGACCCCATGAACGCCACACAACAGCCGGGGCAGGAGGACGCGCGCAGCGCCCTCGAGCAATTCGGCATCAACCTCACCGACCGGGCCCGACAGGGCAAGCTCGACCCCGTCATCGGGCGCGACAGCGAGATCCGGCGGGTCAGCCAGGTGCTCACGCGCCGCACGAAGAACAACCCGGTCCTCATCGGCGAGCCCGGCGTCGGCAAGACCGCCGTCGTCGAGGGCCTCGCGCAGCGCATCGTCGCGGGTGACGTCGCCGAGAGCCTCAAGAACAAGGAGCTCGTCGCCCTCGACATCTCGGCGCTCGTCGCCGGCGCGATGTACCGCGGCCAGTTCGAGGAGCGCCTCAAGAGCGTCCTCAAGGAGATCACCGAGTCCGACGGCCGCATCATCACATTCATCGACGAGCTGCACGTGCTCATGGGCGCGGGCGGCGGCGAGGGTTCGGTCGCGGCATCCAACATGCTGAAGCCCATGCTCGCGCGCGGCGAGCTGCGCCTGATCGGCGCGACCACGCTCGACGAGTACCGCGAGTTCATCGAGAAGGATGCCGCGCTCGAACGCCGCTTCCAGCAGGTGTACGTCGGCGAGCCCACGGTGGAGGACACGATCGCGATCCTCCGCGGCCTCAAGGAGCGGTACGAAGCGCACCACAAGGTCGCCATCGCCGACGCGGCGCTGGTTGCCGCGGCATCCCTCTCCAACCGCTACATCCCGTCGCGCCAGCTGCCCGACAAGGCCATCGACCTCATCGACGAAGCCGCGTCGCGCCTGCGCATGGAGATCGACTCGGCCCCGCTCGAGATCGACGAGCTGCGCCGCCACGTCGACCGCCTCAAGCTCGAAGAGCTCGCGCTCAAGAAGGAGAAGGACGCCGCCTCGAAGGAGCGTCTGGCGACCCTGCGCGAGACCCTCGCCGCCGAGCAGGCGAAGCTCGACGAGCTGCAGGCCCGGTGGGAGCGCGAGCGCGCGTCCCTCAACCGCGTCGGCGACCTCAAGACGCGGCTCGACAAGGCCCGCGTGGATGCCGAACGCGCCCAGCGCGAGGGCAACCTCGAGAAGGCGTCGCGGTTGCTGTACGCCGACATCCCGGCGCTCGAGCGCGAGCTGATGACCGCCGAGCGCGAGGAGCCCGCCGGTGACCGCATGGTCAACGAGCAGGTCACCGAGGAAGACATCGCGGCCGTCATCGCCGCGTGGACCGGCATCCCGGTCGGGCGACTCCTGCAGGGCGAGACCGAGAAGCTGCTGCACCTCGAGCGCGAGCTCGGCAAGCGCCTGATCGGACAGAAGGATGCCGTGAAGGCGGTGTCCGACGCGGTGCGGCGCTCGCGGGCCGGCATCAGCGACCCGAACCGCCCGGTCGGTTCGTTCCTGTTCCTCGGGCCGACCGGCGTCGGCAAGACCGAGCTCGCCAAGGCGCTCGCCGACTTCCTGTTCGACGACGAGCACGCCATGGTGCGCATCGACATGTCGGAGTACGGCGAGAAGCACTCCGTCGCTCGGCTCGTCGGTGCCCCTCCGGGGTACATCGGCTACGAGCAGGGCGGTCAGCTGACCGAGGCCGTGCGTCGGCGCCCCTACAGTGTCGTGCTCCTCGACGAGGTGGAGAAAGCGCACCCCGAGGTGTTCGACATCCTGCTGCAGGTGATGGACGACGGCCGGCTGACCGACGGCCAGGGCCGCACTGTCGATTTCACCAACGTCATCCTGATCCTGACGTCGAACCTCGGTTCGCCGATCCTCATCGACCCGACGCTGTCGATCGAGACCAAGCGCGAGCAGGTGCAGGCGCTCGTGCGGCAGGCGTTCAAGCCCGAGTTCGTGAACCGCCTCGACGACATCGTCATCTTCCAGGCGCTCACCGAGGACGACCTCGCCCAGATCGTCGAGCTCGCGGTCGACGCGCTGCACAAGCGGCTGCGCGAACGTCGCCTGACGCTCGCGGTCACGCCCGACGCCCGGTCGTGGCTCGCCGAGCGCGGATACGACCCGGTGTACGGCGCGCGTCCGCTGCGGCGCCTGATCCAGTCCGAGGTGCAGGACCGCCTCGCGATGGCGATCCTCGCCGGCGGGGTGCGCGACGGCGACCTGGTGAAGGTCGACGTCGCGAGCGACGGCGAGTCGCTGGTGCTCACGAGCGCCGGTCCCGCCGACGAGCAGGGCGACCTCGACGACGACGTGATCGAGGCGGAGATCGTCGAGTAGCACCGGACCCGGGCGCGGGCTCCCCGCCCCGGGTGCCCCGCTATCTCGCGCGGAGCTCCGCCAGCACCCCACCCACGCCGCCGAGAAACGCGATTCACCGCGAGAAACGCTCTCTCCCACCGTTTCTCGCCGCAGATCGCGTTTCTCGGCAGTGGCGGGGGCCAGCACGCCGCCGGAAGCGCGAGCCCCCGAGCAGGGGCGGTGGATGCCACGACCCCACGCCCCGCACGGGCCCGCGTCGCTACCCTGGCCGCATGACCATCGCGACGGCCGACCTCTACGACGAGCGCGGCGACGACCTCGATTCCCTTTCGCTGCAACTGCTCGACCTCGGCGGTCGTGTCGCCTTCGACGGCCCGATCCGGACCGTGCGGTGCCACCGCGACAACGCGCTCGTGAAGCAGGTACTCGCGACCCCGGGCGACGGCGCGGTGCTCGTCGTCGACGGCGGCGGGTCGCTGGAGTCCGCGCTGGTCGGCGATCTGATCGCGGCGTCCGCGGTCGAGAACGGGTGGGCCGGGGTGATCGTGCACGGGGCGATCCGCGACCGGGGGGCGATGGCATCCCTCCCGCTCGGGGTCAAGGCGCTCGGCTCGAACCCGCGCAAGAGCGCGAAGGACGGCGTCGGCGAGGTCGACGTCCCGGTGACGATCGCGGGCGTCGTGTTCACGCCCGGGCGGCACGTGTGGGCCGACGAGGACGGTGTGCTCGTCGAGCGCTGATCGGCCCTTGACGTCGCACTTCACTTTTGGAAGCATCGCGGCCATGAGCCTCTTCCTCACGTGTCCCGTCGAGTCCGTCGAGCGGGCGACCGCGTTCTACACCGCCCTCGGCTGGACGCTCAACGAGCAGATGTCCGACCACAACGTCTCGTGCTTCGCGATCGCGCCCGAGCAGTACGTCATGCTCGGCAGCCGCGACATGTACGCCGCCGTCGGCGGTACCGAAGACCTGATCGGCGGGCCCGACACCCCGTCGAAGATCACCGTGTCGTTCGACCTCGGCAGTCGCGAGGCCGTCGACGAACTCGTCGAGCGCGCGGGCGCGGCCGGCGGGCGCATCGGCGACACTGACGACTACCCCTTCATGTACCAGCGCCAGTTCGACGACCCGGACGGCTACCACTACTCGCCGTTCTGGATGAAGCCGGACGCCGAAGCGTCCGAGTGAGCGACCTCGCCGCGGCCCTCGACGTCGTCGGTGCCCGGTGGGCGTTGCTCATCGTCGAGCGGCTGCTCGACGGTCCCCAGCGATACGGCGATCTGCAGCGCGACCTCGGTGTCGGCACGAACATCCTCGCCGTGCGCCTGCGCGAGCTCGAGGAGGCCGGTGTCCTCCGTCGCCTCCCGCTGAAGCACAACACGCGCGCCTACGCTCTGACCGAGCGGGGCGAGGCGCTCCGCCCCGCGATAGAGGCGCTCGGCGCGTGGGGTGCGGCCGTCCCCGCGCCGACCGAGGCGCCGGATCACGTCACGTGATCCTGCGGCAGCGAACGCGGTAGCGAGCGCGTGACCCGGCGCCCGGGGGTGGTGCGAGGGCAGGCGCGGGCGGGGAGCGCCACCCCCGCACCACGATCACGGGGCCGATGGATGCCATGCGGCCGGGGTTTCGTCACACCTCCGACGCGGCGAGCCACGACCGGACACGGGCCGCGAAACGCTCGGGGTCCTCCTGGTGCAGAAAGTGTCCGTTCTCCGGCCAGATCTCGATCTCGTACGGCGCGCGGTGTTCGAGCGCGCCGTCCCAGTCGGCGATGGCCTGCCCCGTGCCCGCATACAGGGCGAGGGTGGGAGCCTGCCGCTTGACCAGCTCCCGCTCACCGACGGACGCCAGCCCGAGACCGCCCTCGCCCTCATAGAGACCGGCGAGCGCCTCGCTCACCGTGTGGGGGTCGGTCGCGAGGGTGCGTCGTCGATGCCAGATCGGGAGCCACGCCGGAGTTCGTGCGCCGTAGAACGGCGCCCAGGCGGCGACCGTGAATCCGTGCGGATCGGCCCTCGCCATGCGGAGCGCTCCGGCCATGACTGCGGGATCGGCGCCGTAGACCGGATCGACGAGGACGAGACCGGACACCAGCTCGGGCCGCCGGATGGCAAGGGCGGAGGCGATGATCGTCCCCATGGAGTGCCCCATGACGAGGGTCGGACCGAGCTCGAGCCTTTCGATCACCTCGGCGGCGTCGGCAGCGAAAGCGGCGGGGGAGTACGTCTCCGATCGACTCGAACGTCCGTGTCCGCGATTATCGATCGCGATCGCCCGGTGGTCCGCGGCGAGGTCTGCCTGGAGCCAGGCCCAATCCGAACCGTCGCACGCCCATCCGTGGATGAGGAGGACGGGGCGACCGGCGCCTTCCTCCGTGAAGAAGAGCCGGCCACCGTCGGCCAGGTCGATGTAGGGCATGAGCGTTCTTTCTCCGTCCGGGTTCTCGACGGACCCCCCGACCGTGAGCATTCGACAGGGGACCTGCCGACGGCACACACTCTCCCCGCGGGCGACGGTCGCGCCCAGCGCAATGTCGGCCCGCTGCGCGCGACGTCACAAGCCCGGTTCTGGCGTCTCCGACGGTCCGCCGCGGCGGACCGCGCGCGGCGCCACCGCGGCGGCGCCGAATGACCCCGCCCGGACACGCCTCCGCCCCCGCACCGCGATGCGCGGATACGGGGGCGGAGGGCGGATGCCGGGAGCCGGCGCGGCGTCAGGCGTCGAGCAGCAGGGACCCGGATGCCGGGAGGCGACGCGGCGTCAGGCGTCGAGCAGCAGGGACTCGGCGAGGGGGCGGCGCGTGCGGGGCGCGGACTCACGGGCGCGGAAGGCCTCGTCGGCGGCATCCAGGTCGCCGAAGGCACCCACGGCGATGACGGTCACCGGCGTGAAGCGGGGGTCGATGCCGAACGCGCCGCGCAGCTCGTCGCCCGAGAAGCCGCCCATGGTGTGGGTGGCGAGGCCGCGGGCGTGCGCCTCGACCGTGAAGAACGCGGCCGACTGACCGGCGTCATAGGTCGCCCACGGGAGGGCGTTGCCCTCGGCGTCGGCGGTCTCGGCCAGGACCACGATCAGCGCGCCGGCGGCCGGGGCCCATCCCTGGTTGAACCCGACGAGCGACTCGACGATCTTCGCGTGGGCGTCGGTTCCGCGGCGGCCGACGATGAAGCGCCACGGCTGCGTGTTGTTGGCGGACGGCGACCAGCGGGCGGCCTCGAAGGCGGCGCGCAGGGCCTCCTCGTCGATGGGGGCTTCGGCGTCGAAGACGCGGGTGCTCCAGCGCTCGGCCAGGACGTCGAGGATCGGGACGTCGGTCTGCGCGGTGCGGTCGAGAACGTGGGACATGGGGGTACTCCTCGGGGGTGAGAACGATGCCGGGGCTCCGTTGACCCAGTCCATCGAACGCGGTCAGGCCCCCGGATGTTCCCGTGTGACGGAGAAAGTCACAGCCCCCACGACGCAGGTCCCGCGGTTCCCGCGGGGTACTCGTCGAGCGGCACCTTCCCCGCGCGCCACGCGTCGATGACCGGCTGCACGATGCGCCAGCACTGTTCGGCGGCGTCACCGCGCACGGCGAGCATGGCGTCGCCGTCCAGGATGCCGGAGAGCACCTCGCCGTAGGCTTTCAGGCCGCCCTCGCCGAGGTCTGCCGCGAGCGTGACACGTTCGAGTTCGAGCGGGTCGTCGGCGCCGTTCACGTTCAGTCCGAGGCTCATGGTGTCGGGGCCGAGCGAGAACGTCAGCACGGAAGGGTCGCTCTCGCCGACGAAGCCGTCGGGCAGATGCCGCACGGGCTTGAAGGTGACGGTCACGGCCGGGTCGCCGGCATCCGGTCCGAGGGCTTTGCCCGACCGCAGCACGATCGGCACGCCCTGCCAGCGGGCGGTGCGCACCTCGACCGTCATCTCGGCGAGCGTCTCGGTCTGCCGCGACGCGTCGACCCCGGGCTCGTCGACGTAGGACGTGAAGTGCCGGTCGCCGATCGTGCCCTCGGTGTACCGGGCGCGGCGGGAGTTCTTCACCGGGTCGTCGCCCCACACGTGCGTCGCGCGCAGCACCGCGGAGGTGGCATCCCGCAGGTCGAGCTGGTCGAGGGAGGACGGCGGCTCCATCGTCACGAACGCCATCACCTGCAACAGGTGGCTCTGGATCATGTCGACGAGCGCCCCGGCGTGGTCGTAGTAGCCCGCGCGCCCCTCGAGCCCGAGCTTCTCGGGGAAGTCGACCGTGATCCCGGCGATGTCGTCGGCCGACCACACGCTCTCGATGAGGCGGTTGGCGAAGCGCACCCCGAGAAGGTTGAGCACCGTCGACCGGCCCAGGAAGTGGTCGATGCGGAACACCTGGTCCTCGGGCACGAGCTTCGCGACCTGCTGGTTGAGCGCGTGCGCGCTGGCCTCGTCGGTGCCGAACGGCTTCTCGAGCGCGAGGATCGTGCCCTCGGGGATGGTCACGTCGGCCAGGGCCACGCACGCCTTCTCGGCGACCGCGGGCGGAACGGCGAAGTACAGCGCGGGCCGACCCTCGGCGGCATCCAGGAGCTCCTGAAGGTCGGAGGCCTTGGTGATGTCTGCCTGGCTGTAGGTGGTGTCGGCCACCTTGTCGAAGGCCTTCTCGGCGCCCATCGTCGCGAACGACGCGCGCACGGTGTCGCGCCACTTCTGGTCGGTCCAGTCCTCCATGCCCGCGCCGTGCAGCCGCACCGAGCGGTTCGGCTCGCGCGTGAGCAGCTGCCCGAGGGCGGGCAGGAGGAGACGCGAGGTGAGGTCGCCCGAAGCGCCCAGGATGATCAGGGTGGTGTCCGCCGGCATGGGGCCACCGTAGCGCCCGGTTCCGACACCGGCAGGTCGCTTGCAGCGGGCACACCGATGCCGCTAGCGAGATGCACGGCCGCGATGTCGGCATCCCCTGCCACAATCACGAGGGTGAGCACCGCGATCGAGGACTACGCCGTCCTCAGCAACTGCCGATCCGCCGCCCTCGTCTCCCGGGAGGGCAGCGTCGACTGGCTGTGCCTGCCGCGCTACGACAGCGCGTCGATGTTCGGTGCGCTGCTGGGTGACGAGTCGCACGGGGCGTGGTCGTTGCGTCCGACGGATCCGGATGCCACGGTCACCCGGCACTACGACGCGGACACGTTCGTGCTGGTCACGCGCTGGGAGACGTCGACCGGAGTCGCCGAGGTGCACGATGCGATGCCGATCGACGAGGGCGTCGAGGCGCTCATCCGGCGCGTGATCGGGATCTCGGGCGCGGTGGACTTCGTCAGCGAGGTGCGGTTCCGCTTCGACTACGCCCGCGCGGTGCCGTGGGTGCGGCAGGTCGGACAGGGGCACGAGCACGCGATCCTCGCGGTCGCGGGTCCGGATGCCGTGATCCTGCGCGGTCCGCGCCTGATCGCGGTCGACACCGCGCACCGTGCGCTGTGGACCACCGTCGCGGGCGAGAGCGTCGATTCCGTGCTGTCGTGGGGACCGTCGTGGCAGACCGCGCCCGCCCCGATCGACGTGGATGCCACCCTCAAACGCACCATCGAGTGGTGGGCCGCGTGGGCGCGGCGCGTGCACGCGGCGGGTGAGCACGCCGACCTCGTGACGCGCTCGCTCCTCGTCCTCCGCGCACTCACGCACGCCGAGACCGGCGGCATCGTGGCCGCGGCCACGACGTCGCTGCCCGAGTCGTTCGGCGGCGAACGTAACTGGGACTACCGCTACGTGTGGCTCCGCGACGCCGCCCTCACCCTCGTCGCGTACATCGACCACGGCTACCTCGACGCCGCGCACCGGTGGCGCACGTGGCTGCTGCGCGCGATCGCCGGCGACCCGGCCGACGTGCAGATCATGTACGGCATCGCGGGCGAGCGCGACCTGCCCGAGCGCGAGATCACGAGCCTCCCCGGGTACGACGGCGCGCGGCCCGTGCGCATCGGCAACGGCGCGGTGGATCAGTACCAGGCCGACGTCATCGGCGAGGTGATGGTCGCGCTCGAAGCCGCCCGAAACGCGGGCGTCGAGGAGACGTCGTTCTCGTGGGCGCTGCAGCGGGCCCTCCTCGACCAGCTCGCGGAGTGGTTCGACCGCCCTGATAACGGCATCTGGGAGATGCGCGGCGATCCGCACTTCTTCACGCACTCGCGCGCGATGGTGTGGGCGGCGTTCGATCGTGGCATCCGGGCCGTCGAGCAGAACGGGCTGGACGGCGAGGTCGACACGTGGCGCCAGCTCCGCGATCGCGCGCGCGACGACATCGACGCGCACGGCGTGCACGCCGGCGGGTGGTTCACGCAGCACGCCGACACCGACGAGGTCGACGCGTCGTTGCTGATCCTGCCGCAGGTGGGTTTCTGCGCGTTCGACGATCCGCGCATGCTCGCGACCGTCGCCCGGATGGAGCAGACGCTCATGCCCGACGGGTGGCTGCTGCGCTACCGCACCACGGGCGTCGACGGCCTCGCGGGGGACGAGCACCCGTTCCTCGCGTGCTCGTTCTGGCTCGTCGGGCAGTACGCGCGGTCCGGCCGCCGCGACGACGCCGTCGCCCTCATGCGCCGGTTGACCGCGGTCGCCAACGACGTCGGCCTCCTCTCCGAGGAGTACGACCCGAAGGGAAAGCGGCAGGCCGGCAACACCCCGCAGGCGCTGTCGCACCTCGCGCTCGTGGGCGCCTCGGATGCCCTGGGCGCAACCGCCCCCTGACCCCCGTGGCGGTTCTAGAGTCGGGGCATGAGCGACGATGACGTCGAGCTGAACCACCTGCGCGAGCGCGTCTACGGCGAAGCCGAAGGCCCGGCCACCGAGGCCGAGATCGCGCGACTCGCGGCCCTCGAGGAGGAGCTGCGCGCCGGCCGCGCCCCGACGTCGGTCGCGGAGCCGACCGCGGCCGAGCCCGCCGCTCCCGAACCGATCGTGGATGCCCCTCCGCACCGCCCCCGCGCGCTCGCGGTGATCGTGGCGGTCGTCGCCGCGGCCGCGCTCATCGGGGCGGGCTACGCCGCGGGCGCCGCGTCGCCCTCGCTCGCCGCCGCCTCCCCCACGCCGTCGGCGTCCATGGCATCCCCGTATCCCGAACTGGCGTTCCCACAGACCGACGACGACAAGATCTCGTCGGGCATCATCGCGGACAGCGGCATCGACCCGGCGAGCACCCGGTACATCGCCGTGATGCGCGGGTTCCGCGTGTTCCTCGCCGAGCGAGAGCGCGGAGACGGCGTGTGCGTCGTGACGTTCATCGCGGTCAACGACCAGCCGTGGTCCGCGGGATGCACCGCCGGTGGTGCCCTCGACGACGGCGCGGTGTTCGGTGTCGACCGGCGCCTCAGCATCGCCCTCGGCGACCCGTCCCGCGTGTCGATCCGCGGCCTGCCCGTGCGGCTGTCCGAGTCGGTGACGGCGTACCTGACGGAGTGAGCCGGCGCGCTTGCTCAGCGATTCGCGCACCCCCAGCGATCCGCGCAATGTCAGTCCGATCGGGCCGGATGCCACTGAGTTTGTGTGGATCCCTGAGGCGACGTCACGAACCCGTCGGTGTAGCCCGGATCGGCCGCGTCGAAGAGGCATGATTAACCGGTTGACCACCACTGGCCCATCTTGCTATGGTCTGCGTAACCGATTAACCACCCCGGGTTCATCGGAGACAGCGTCTCGCCGAGGAGTCATCCGCATGGACCAAAGAGGGTTCTTCCGACCGTCCGGAGCCTGGGTCGGTGACGTCATCCCGTGGCAGGAGGACGGCACGTTCCACCTCTTCTACCTCCACGAGTCCCGTCGCACGCCCAAGATCGGCATGCCGTGGCACCGGGTCGTCACCGATGACCTCGTCAGCTTCACCGAAACCGGCCCGGCGTTGGCCTCCGGGGGACCGGATGCCGACGACTTCAACGTCTACACCGGGAGCGTCGTCGTGGTCGACGGCATCCACCACGTCTTCTACACCGGACAGAATCCGGACGTCGTCGGGAACGACGGACTCCCCCTCCAGCTCGTGCTTCATGCGACGAGCACGGACGGCATGCGTACCTGGGAACGTCACCCGGAAGACACGTTCGGCGCCACGGCGGGTTACGAGACGGCCGATTGGCGCGACCCCTTCGTGTTCCGTGACGAGGAAGCCGGGTTGTGGCGCATGCTCGTGACCGCCCGGCACGCGCACGGCCCCGAGCGTCGCCGCGGTGTCATCGCGCAGTGCGTCTCGTACGACCTCCGGTCGTGGGAGCCGGCCGAGCCGTTCTGGGACCCCCGGCGTTACCTCGCGCACGAATGCCCGGAAGTGTTCGAATGGAACGGGTGGTGGTACCTGGTCTACTCGGAGTTCAGCGAGTCCTTCACCACGCGCTATCGCGTCTCGCGCAGCCTGAACGGCCCCTGGAACGTGCCCGAGAACGACACCCTCGACGGGCGGGCGTACTACGCGGCGAAATCGGCCGCGCGCGACGGACGCCGCTTCTTCTTCGGGTGGATCTCCTCGCGAGAGGGTTCCACCGACGACGGCGCTTGGCAATGGGCCGGTACCCTCTCCGTCCTGGAGGCGGAGCAGAATCCCGACGGCACGCTGCGTTTCCACCCTCCGCGCGAGCTGCTCGAGACCTTCGATCGCGGCGCCGGAGGACTGGCATCCGCGACCGTTCTGTCCGCACCCGACGGATATTCCGACCTCGTTCTCCCCGCGACGGCTCCCACCTCCTTCCGGGTGCAGGCGGAGTTCGACATCGCCCCGGACACCACCGAGTGCGGGCTGTTGCTGCGGGCGAGCGCTGACGGTGGGGAGGCTTACGTGCTGCGCCTCGAACCCCGTCGCAGCCGCCTCGTGTTCGATCGCTGGCCGCGCCGTCGCACCGGCGGTGAGCAGTGGCAGATCTCGGGCGACGTCCCGTTCGCCATCGAGCTCGAGCGGCCCGTGCTCCTGGAGCCCGGCCGGCATCGGCTCGACGTCGTCGTCGTCGACGACCTGTGCGTGGCGACCGTCGACGGTGCCGTGACCCTCAGTACACGGCTCTACGACCGCACCGAGGGAGCAGTCGGCGCCTTCGTCGGGGAGGGGACCGTCACCGTCCTCGAACTCGACGTGTACGCGCGGACCCCCGACGTGACCGACCCCCTGCACGACGACCTCCTGGTCGCGTCCTCCTGATCCGCTCTCCTCCTTCCCACCACCCGAACCACACATCAACGGAGATTCCTATGGTCAACCTCACGCGCACGGCATCCTGGGTCGCCCTCGCTGCCGCCACCGCCCTCGTCCTGTCGGGCTGCGGCGCTTCCAGCGGCGGCACGGACCCGACTGACGTCCACCCCGAGGGCGAGGTGAAGCCCCGCGAGATCTCGTGGCTCCTCTCGCGCCCCGCGGATGGCGGCGTCATCACCGCGATGCAGAAGGTCGCCGACGAATACGCCGCCGACCACCCGGGCTTCTCGCTCAACCTCATCACGACGCCCGACCGACCCAGCTACATCCAGAAGTACGAGACGCTCGCCGCAGCCAACAAACTGCCCGAACTCTTCGATACGGATGCCACCCCGTTCGCGCAGAAGCTCGCGCAGCAGGGTCGGATGATCGACGTGGACGCGCTGCTGAAGGACCTCGGCCTCGCCGACACCTACCGCGAAGCCGCTCTGAGCTATCAGCGCTTCGACGACGGCTCGCTGTACATGGTGCCCTTCGAGTTCCAGCTCGAGTTCTTCTGGTACAACCGTGATCTGCTCTCGCGGGCCGGAGTCCCTGTTCCGGCCACTCTCGACGACTTCGCGCCGATGTGTCAGGCGCTCCGCGCGAAGGGCATCACCCCGATCGCTCTGGACGGTGCCGACGGATGGCCCCTCGAGCGGTACATGGCGTACTACCCGTTCCGCCAGGTCGGCCCGGAGTACGTGCAGAAGCTCAAGACCGGCGAAGCGAAGTTCTCGGACGCCCCCGGCCTCGCCGCGGCCGAGTGGCTGTCCGGGCTGGGTAAGGCCGGCTGCTTCCAGGAGGGCTTCTCCTCCACCGGGTACGCCGACGCGCAGGCGCAGTTCACGTCCGGCAAGGCGGCCGTGTACAACATCGGCACGTGGGAACTCGGGAACCTGGCTACGGACAAGCTCGACGCGGGCGTCCGCGACAAGGTCGACTACTTCACGCTCCCCACGCTGCCCGGGGCGGCCACGGCCGACAACGAATACGTCACCCCGTCGGGAATCGGGATGGCCGTGAACACCGCCACGTACGACCCCCTGGTCCGGGACTTCCTGAAGTTCGCGCTCGAGCGCTACCCCGCTGAGGTCGCCGCATCCGGCGCGCTCTCGCCGACCACCGATGTCCAGACCACGATCCCGTCCAACGCGACGCCTCTGTACGATCGGGCGATCGCCCAATCCGGCGACGTGGGCACCAAGATCGCGATGCCGTGGGACACGCAGCTGGACCCCGCCACGAACACGCGTCTCCAGCAGGAGCTGACCCTGCTGGTTCAGGGCGACATCACGCCCGACGAGTTCGTGGGGACGATGGATGCCACCTTGAAGGAGAACGTCGGTGGCTGACGTCCTGACGTCCGGCCGGCCCCGGGTGACCGGGGCCGGCCGGCCCACCCGTCGGCGGCCCATGAGCACCTCGATGCTTCCCCGCCGGTCCGGCCTGGCCGTCGCCGTCTTCCTCGTGCCTCCGCTGCTCCTGTACGGGGCCGCCGTTCTGCTGCCGATCGTGCAGTCGCTCGTGCTGAGCCTCTTCTCGTGGGACGGCATCACCCGTCTGACCTTCGTGGGCCTGGACAACTACGTGAAGATGTTCACCCGCGACGACGTCTTCTGGACCGCGTTCGGCAATGCGCTCGGCTACCTCGCCATCTGCCTCGTCCTGCAACTCGGTGGAGCCCTGGCCGTCGCGGGTCTGCTCACCGCGCTGCCGCGCGCACGGGAGCTCGTCAAGACGCTGTACCTGCTCCCCGCCGTGATCTCCACGGTGGCCATCGCGTTCCTGTTCCTCCGGATCTACTCGCTCGAACCGGTGGGCCTGATCAACCAGCTGCTCGCCTTCGTCGGCCTCGACGGGCTGCAGACCGCGTGGTTGTCGAACCTCCAGACCGTGCTGGCCGCCGTGTCCATTCCCGAGGGGTGGCGCTTCACGGGCCTCTACATGCTCATCATCTACGCGGCGCTGATCGCCGTGCCGAAGGAGCTCGAGGAGGCCGCCCGGCTGGACGGCGCCTCGTGGTGGCAGACGTTCTGGCGCATCCGGTTCCCCTACATCCGTCCCGTCTGGATCACCACGACCGTGATGGCGACCACCTTCGCGCTGCGCGGATTCGACATCCCCTACCTCCTCACGAACGGCGGTCCGGGGCAGGCATCCGAGCTCCTGACGACGTACATGTACAAGACCGCCTTCGTGCACACCGACTACGGCTATGCCAGCGCCCTCTCCGTCTTCATCGTGGTGGAATGCCTCGTCGCGGTCGGGCTGATCTTCCTGCTCCTCCGTCGAAAGGACGCGTGATGACCGCGACTCTCGTCCCGGCGCCGGCGGCATCCGCCCCCCGGAATCCCGAGATCGAACCCCGGCCGGTGCACCACTCGCCGCGCCTGCGGGCCCAGCGCGCGCTTCTCACGGTCACCGTGATCCTGATCGTCGTCGTGCAGGTGTACCCGCTGCTGTGGCTCTTCCTCACCAGCTTCCGTACGGCCTCGGACTTCGCGGGCGGCGACCCGTTCGCCCTTCCGCGGGAGTGGACGCTCGACAATTACGCGCGTGCATTCGCGACGGGCAACCTCGCGCTGAACATCGGCAACAGCTTCATCGTCACCCTCGGCGCGAGCGCACTCATCGTCGTGGCGGGGATGATGGCCGCCTACGCCCTGCAGGTGCTCGGGTTCCGCTTCAGCGGGCTCGTCCGTGCGCTGTTCCTGCTCGGGATCATCGTGCCGGTGCAGATCGCGCTCGTCCCGCTCTTCATCGACTACTCGCAGGTGGGGTTGCTCGACACCCACCTGTCGATGATCCTGCCGCTGGCGGCGTTCTCGCTTCCGATGGGCGTCTACCTCTTCTCGTCGTTCTACGAGTACATCCCGCGAGAGTTGTACGAGGCGGCCTCGCTCGACGGTGCCGGTCCGTACCGGATCTTCCTGCAGATCACGGCGCCGCTGTCGGTGAACACCATCATCACCGTCGTGCTGGTCAACAGCATCTTCATCTGGAACGACTTCGTCTTCGCGAACACCTTCGTGCTGTCCGACGGACTGAAGACGATCCCGCTGGGCCTGCAAAACTACATCGGAGCGATGGGCAACACCGATTGGACAGCGACGTTCGCCGCCGTGTGCGTCACGGTGACGCCACTGCTGCTGGTCTTCCTGGTGCTGAACAAGGCGATGATCGCCGGCCTCGAGAGCGGAGCCACCAAGGGATGAACACGAGGATCCCCTCATGACCACCACCATGCGCGATGTCGCGAAGGCGGCCGGCGTCTCGGTCGCGACGGTGTCGCACGTCGTCAACGACAAGCCCGGCGCGCGCATCGGCGAGGATGCCCGGCGTCGCGTGCACGAGGCGATCGCGGCGCTCGGTTACCGTCCGAACGCTCTCGCCAAGACGCTCTCGGAGGGCAGTTCCCGCTTCATCGGTCTGGTGGCGGATGCCATCGCCACCACGCCCTTCGCCGGACAGATCATCCACGGCGCCCAGGACGAGGCGTGGCGTCACGGTTTCGTCCTTCTCGTGGCCAACACCGAGGGCAATGCCGCCGCCGAGAACGATGCGATCGCGATGATGCTGGAGCACCAGGTGCGCGGCATCCTGTACTCCACCTGGTACCACCGCGAGATCGAGGTCCCCCCGCCGCTGCAGCACACGGAGACGGTGCTGGTGAACTGCTTCGCCGGCGACGACTCGTTCCCGGCGGTGGTCCCCGACGAGGAGCAGGGCGGTCGGACGGCGACCGAGGAACTGCTCGCGGCCGGGCATCGCCGCATCGCCTTCCTGAACACCACGACGCCCTCGCCGGCCCGGGACGGACGGCTCGCCGGCTACCGGTCGGCACTGGAGGAGGCCGGAATCGCCTTCGACGCCGGGCTCGCCTTCGAGACCGCTCCCGACCAGGAGGGCGGATACGCGGCGGTCGACGGCGTGCTCGCCTCCGGCGCCACCGGGGTCTTCTGCCACAACGACCGGGTCGCGATGGGGTTGTACGACGGGCTCCGTGAACGCGGCCTGCGCATCCCCGACGACATGGCGGTCATGGGCTTCGACAACCAGGACGTCATCGCGGCGCATCTCCGACCGCCCCTGTCGACCGTCGCGCTGCCGCACTACGAGCTCGGCGCGGCCGGCGTGCGGACGCTCCTCGGACTCGATGCCCCGGCCGTGGGCGCTCGCCAGCTGGTCTCCTGCCCCTCCGTTCCCCGGGAGTCGCTGTGAACCTTCCCCGGCCGCGGTTCCACCTGGCCCCCGCCCGCAATTGGATGAACGACCCCAACGGTCTGGTCTTCGTCGACGATCGCTGGCACGCCTTCTTCCAGTACAACCCCGAGGGGAACGACTGGGGCAACATGAGCTGGGGACACGCGTCCAGCCGCGACCTCCTGCAGTGGGAAGAACATCCCGTTGCCCTGCCGCATCGACCCGGGGAGCAGATCTACTCGGGTTCGACCGTCATCGACGCCGACGGAACGCTCACGGCGTTCTACACGAGTGCCTACTCCCACGGCATCCAGGCGCAGTCCCGTGCGACGAGCGTCGACGGCGGCGAGACCTGGATCCCGGATGCCGACAACCCGGTGATCGACCGGGGGAGTTCCGACTTCCGCGACCCCAAGGTGGTGCGGCTCCCGCACGGCGGTTGGCTGATGCTGACCGTCGAAGCGGTCGAGCGGCGCGTGGTGTTCTTCACCTCCGACGACCTGCTCTCGTGGCGGGAGTCCGGATCCTTCGGCCCGATCGGTGTGGACGGCGTGGTGTGGGAGTGCCCCGACCTCGTTCACCTCCCTGTGGAAGGGCGGCCCGGCAGTCGGCGTTGGGTGCTGCTGCTGAGCACGAATCCCGTCGGGGAGGATCCCGACCCCGCCGGTTCCGCGATGCACTACGTGGTCGGCGACCTGATCGACGGTGCGTTCCGCGCGGATCACGACGCCCTCGTGCCCCTCGATCACGGTCGAGACCTGTACGCGGGCGTGACCTTCCACGATGCGCCTGACGGAGCGGCGGTCATGCTCGCCTGGATGAGCAACTGGCGCTACGCCCACGTCGTCCCGACGTCGCCGTGGCGGGGCGCGATGTCGATCCCGCGCACCCTCGGACTCCGTGACGTTGGCGGGGAGCTGCGTCTCGTGCAGCGACCGTCCGTCGACCTCCGCGACGATCGTGCGGACGCGGTCGAGGCTCCGGTCACGGTCGAGCCGCACGTCCTCGTGGACGTCCGGTGGGACCCGGCGGTGACCGGGTCCCTGCGACTGACCCTGGAGGGGGAGGGGGATGCCACGGTCGAAATCGTCCATGACCCCGCCGCCGGCACCCTGTCCGTGTCGAGGGACGGAACGGTTGCCCGATCCCTGCATCCCGACTTCGCGGGCACCCGGGTCGCCCCGCTTCTCGACGGCCGCACCGGCGTCCTCACCGCGATCCTCGACGGACCCCTCCTCGAGATCTTCGCCGACGACGGCGCGACCGTGCTCTCGCACCTCGTGACCCTCGGTTCAGGCCCGGTGACCGCCTCGACGCACGTTCCGACCGGGGCGGGTGCTCCCGGGGTGCGCCTCGTCGTCTCCGACGGCGTCGTCCAGAAGGGTCGGGCGGTTCCGGCGACCGTCTGATCCGACTCCGTCTCACCGCCGGGCCCCGGCGGACGGTATGTCATTCGAGATCCCCGCCGCGCGCTGTTGCAGGGCGCAGAAGCCGGGGCCAGATCGCTGAGTCGGTGCCGGGCTCTCCCGCGCGTGCCGCGCAACCTCAGCGATCCGCGCACCCTCAGTCCGATCGGGCCGGATTCCACTGAGCTTGTGCAGATCGCTGAGCCGGCGCCGCCCGACCCGGCGCCCACAGCCCCGCCCCACTCACCGCGCACCTAGAGTCGAGGCATGAGCGACGAGGACGTCGAGCTGGCGCAGCTGCGCGAGCGCGTGTACGGCGGGCGGGGGACTGCGCCCACCGCCGACGAGATCGCCCGGCTCAGCACGCTCGAGGATCAGATGCGCGCGGAGCCCGAACCGGACGCGCCCGCACCACCCACGCCACCCGCGCCCGACCAGCCGGTGGATGCCACCCCGCACAGGCCCCGTCCCGTCACCCGTGGCCTCCTCACCGCGCTCGCCGCGGTCGCCCTGGTCGGCCTCGGGGCCGCGATCGGCTTCGCCGCGGCCACTCAGCCCGCTCCCGCCGACGCGACGGCACCGGCCCTTCCCGAGCTCGCGTTCGCGCAGACCGCGGAGGACGTCATCTCCGGCGACATCCTGTCCGACAGCGGCATCGACCCGGCGAGCATCCGCTACATCGCAACGATCCGCGACTTCCGCATCTACCTCGCCGTCCCCGACGACGGCGACGGGGAATGCATCGCGGTCTTCACCTCCACCGAGAACCGGCCCTGGTCGGCGGGGTGCGCGAGCGGCGGCCGGCCCGGGGCCGCGGTGTTCGGCGTGGACGAGAAGCTCACCGTCGCCATCGGCGACCCGGCCGACGACGCCGTCGCGGGGACTCCCGTCCGGCTGTCCGAGAGCGTCACGGCCTATGTGAGGCAGAACTAGAGAAGGGCACGACCATGTTCCACTCCGAAGGGGCGTTCTCCGGATTCGCCGTCGACGACCTCGACGCCGCCCACCGCTTCTACGCCGACACCCTCGGCCTTCGTGTAGAGGTGCTCGAGGGATCCGGGTTCCTCCGCCTCCACCTGGCATCCGGGGGGATCGTCCTCGTGTACGGCAAGCCGCACCACGTCCCGGCGTCGTTCACGGTGCTGAACTTCCCGGTCTCCGACGTCGAGGCCGCCGTCGACGACCTGCGCTCGCGCGGCGTCGAGACGAAGATCTACGACGACGCCGACTTCCCCACCGACTCGCGCGGCATCATGCGCGAGGGCGGCCCGCTGATCGCGTGGTTCCGCGACCCGGCCGGCAACGTCCTCGCGGTCCTCGAGGAATGAGAAGCGGGATGGATGCCAGAAGCCATGGCATCCATCCCGCCGGTGACCGGGCCCGAGCCGGTCAGCCCCGCAGCGCTTCTGCCAGCTTGACGCGGGCCCCCATGCGCAGCAGGGAGTTCTGGTAGATCCGGGCGGCGACGGCGATCGCTCCGACGCAGGATGCCATGAGGATCAGCAGCGAGAGCACGGGCTCCCACCACTGGGCGTCGCCGAGGTAGAGGCGCAGCGGCATCCCGACGGGCGCCGAGAACGGCACGTACGACATGATCGTCAGCACGACGGGGTTGTCGTTGAAGAAGATCACGAGGAAGTACGGCGCCATGATGAGCATGGTGATCGGCGTGGTGGTCGCGCCGATGTCTTCCTGACGCGAGACCATCGCGGCCGCGGCGGCGAACAGCGACGCCAGCAGCACGAATCCGAAGAGGAAGAAGATCGCGAACCAGGCGATCGGTGCGCCCAGGGCGCCCAGCACCCCGACCTGGTCCGTGACCGCGAGGCCGATCACTGCGACCGCCGCCAGCAGCACGATCTGGGCCATCGCGAGGACCGTGTTGCCCAGCACCTTGCCCGCCAGCAGCGCCCGAACGGGGATGGCGGAGATCAGGATCTCCACGACCCGCGTCTGCTTCTCCTCGACGACGCTCTGCGCGATCGTGCCGCCGAACGTGCTCGCGGCGATGAGGAAGACGATGCCGAAGCCGAGCGCGATGAAGTAGCGGAGCGCGTCGGCGGCACCCGCACCGGGCTCGATCGTCTCGACCTCCGGGGTCTCGCTCAGCATCTGCAGGAGCGCGGGCGGAACCGAGTCCTTCACCACGACGGTGTAGTCGAACGCGGGGTTCGACGATCCGGACACCAGGGCGGCATCCACGGTCCCGTTCTCGACGAGCGCACGCGCCGCGTCATCCGAGTCGGCGACCGTCGCGTCCACGCCCTCGACCCCCGACAGGGCGGTCTGCGTCTGGTTCGTGACAGCGACCGGGATGCCACTGCCTCCGGCGTCGCGGGCGGCGAAACCGCCCCACAGCACCGACGCGAGAGCCGCGACGACGAGGATCGCCGTCGAGATCACGAAGGCCTTGCTGCGCAGCTTCGAGCCGATCTCGCGCTCGGCCACGAGCCACACGCTCTGGAGCTCGCTCGGGGCGGGGCGCGGCGTCGTTGCGGTGCTCACTGGATGACCTCCTTGAAGATGTCGGCGAGGGTGGGTCGCTGCGGCGCGAAGCTCGCCACGTCGCCGCGAGCGACAGCCGCGCGCAGTACGGCCTGGGCCGCAGTGTCATCGGCGGCGTCGAACACGGCGTACCCGCCGTCGAAGTCGACCACCGTGATGCCGGGCTGATCGCGGAGCCAACCCGCGTCGCCGCCCGAGAGCAGTTCGTACCGGTGCGTCGCGTGCTGCGCGCGGAGGTCCTCGCGGCTGCCGGCCGCGCGGATCGTGCCGGCGGCGATGATCACCAGGTCGTCGCACAGTCGTTCGACGACGTCGAGCTGGTGCGAGGAGAACAGCACCGCGGTGCCCGTCGCCGCCTTCTCCTGCAGCACGCCGGCGACGACGTCGACCGCGAGCGGGTCGAGGCCCGAGAACGGCTCGTCGAGGATCAGGACATCGGGCTCGTGCACGAGCGACGCGGCGATCTGCGCGCGCTGCTGGTTGCCGAGCGACAGCGTCTCGACCAGGTCGTTCAGGCGTTCGCCGAGACCGAGCCGCCGAAGCAGCGCCGTCGCCTTCGCGGTGGCCTCGGCCTTGCTGAAACCGTGCAGCCGGGCCAGGTACGCGATGTGTTCGACGACCTTCATCTTCGGATAGAGGCCGCGCTCCTCGGGCATGTAGCCGAAGCGCCGCCGGTCGGCCGCCGTGAGCGGCGTGCCGTCGAGCGCGACCGTGCCCGCGTCCTTGCCGAGGACGCCGAGTGCGATGCGCATGGTCGTGGTCTTCCCCGCGCCGTTGCCGCCGACGAAGCCCGTCAGTCGTCCCGGAGCCACGGTGAAACTCACGTCGTCGAGCACGCGGCGACCGCCGTAGCTCTTGGTGATGCCGTCCAGTTCGAGCACGCTCCACCCCTTTCTGGTGATGGCATCCACGCTACGGACGAGGGTGGGGCGTGGCATCCGTCCGGGGGAGGGTTCCGGGACTCCACCGCGCGGGGGAGCTCGGCGCCACGCGGGGCGTCAGGTCAGGCCGTGGCGGTGGGCGAGCACCACGGCCTGGACGCGGTCGCGCGCGCCGAGCTTCTGCAGCACGTTCGACACGTGGGTCTTGACCGTGGCCTCGCCGATGAAGAGCCGCGCGGCGATCTCGGCGTTGCTCAAGGCCTCGGCGACGAGCCTCAGCACCTCGGCCTCGCGGTCGGTGAGGGGCTCCGCGAGGACGAGCGGCTCCACCGCGGGCGACGGCGGGACGACATCGCCGGAGTGCCCGGCGAACCGCGCGATGACGCGGCGCGTCACCTCGGGCGCGAGGAGGGCATCGCCCGCGCCGACCACCCGCACCGCGCCTACGAGCTCTTCGGGTCCGGCGTTCTTGAGCAGGAACCCGCTCGCCCCCGCCCCCAGCGCGTCGAAGAGGTAGTCGTCGCGGTCGAACGTCGTCACGATGAGCACCGCCGCGTCGGATTCCGGGTCGGCGATGATGCGTCGGGTGGCCTCGAGGCCGTCCATGTCGGGCATCTGCACGTCCATGCAGATCACGTCGGGCCGCAGGCGCGCGGCCGCGGCGATCGCCTCGACACCCGTGCCGGCTTCGCCGACCACCTCGATGTCGTGCTCGAGCGACAGGATCGTGCGGAACCCCGCCCGCATCATCGCGTGGTCGTCGACGAGCAGCACGCGCAGGTCAGGCATGCACGACCTCGCTCTCGACGAGGGGCACGCGCACCCGCACGAGGTACCCGCCGCGGGAACGCGGACCCATCTCGATGCTGCCGCCCGACACCGCCGCGCGCTCCCGCATCCCGAGCTGCCCGAGCCCCGGGGTCGCCGACCCGCGCCGGCCGGTGTTGGTCACCTCGAGCTCGACCGACGTGTCGTCGAACCGGACGCGCACGTCGGCCGTGGCATCCGGCCCCGCGTGCCGGCGGGCGTTGGTCAGCGCCTCCTGCGCGATCCGGAACAGGTTCACCTGCACGAGCGGCGGCGGCTCGACCGCCGGCTCACCGATCACGGCGAACGTCGTCGGAAGCCCCGCTGCCGAGGCCTCCGCGACGAGGGAGGGGAGGGATGCCAGACCGTGCGTCGTCGGAGCGGTGTCGGTGCTCGGCTCCTCGCCGTGGGTGGCATCCGGGGTCCGGAGGGTCTCGAGCAGCTGCCGCAGCTCTTTCAGCGACGTCCGCGCGGATTCCTCGATGCCGCTCAGCACGCGCCGCGAGGTGTCGGGGTCGCGCTCGAGCACGGAACGGGCGACACCCGCCTGCACGCCCATGAGCGAGACGTGGTGCGCGACGACGTCGTGCAGTTCGCGCGCGATCCGCACGCGGTCGAGCGCGACCGCCTGGGCCGCCGTGATCTCGCGCTCGGCTTCGAGCTCGGCGGTGCGCTCCTCGAGCGCGATGCGCTGCAGACGCTGCTGGTGCGAGCGCTCGCCGAAGAAGTACGCGCCGCCGAAGAACAGGGCGTTGATCCCCAGCGTCAGCAACTGCGCCGCGACGAAGGGCGAGAAGGCTCCGGTGCGCGACGGGAAGCCCTCGGGCACCTGGTCGACCGGCATCGTGGCGTCCTGGAACATCACGACGAACAGCCACGCGAACATGCCGAGGATGATGGCCACCCGCACGATCGTGGCGCGGCGCCGGTTCGTCGACCACGCCCCGACCGTGTAGATCGCGATGAACATCGCGATGTTGCCCGCGTACACCTCCGGGACGCGCAACGTGACGGCGACGAAGTACGCCACCGAGACGATCACGGTCACGATCGACGGCCAGAGCCGGCGGAAGGCGAGCGGTACGGCCAGCACCGTGACGTACACGACCGCGAGGATGAACTCGGCCTGCTGGTCGCCGTAGATCCCCGCGACCGCGGACAGCACCGCGCTCAGGAGCCCCCCGACGAACAGCACCGCCGCGAGGACGACGTCGCTGCGCCACTGCGCGCGCGTGAGGTTCGGCATCCCTCCACGGTAGGGGGGACCCCCGACACTCGGCATCCCCCTTCGGACGGAGTCAACCCCCGCGGGGAACAGGCCGCGGAACGCAACAGTTGCACGGGAATGCATACGGGCGCCCCCGCGTCTCCGTCATCCCAGGAAGGATCATCGTGACCGACCACACCATCGGCTACATCGTCGGAAGCATCTCCAGCACCTCGATCAATCGCCGCCTGGCGAAAGCCCTCGAGAAGGTCGCGCCCGAGGGCGTGACGCTGAAGGAGATCCCGATCAAGGACCTCCCGTTCTATTCGCCCGACTACGACGGGAACTTCCCGCCGGTCGCGACGGACTTCAAGAACGCGATCGAGGATGCCGACGGCGTCATCATCGTGACCCCCGAGTACAGCCGCTCCATCCCCGGTGTGCTGAAGAACGCGCTGGACTGGTCGGCGCGTCCCTACGGTGAGGCGTCCTTCAACGACAAGCCCACCGCGGTCGTCGGCACTTCCCAGGGCGGTATCGCCACCGCCGCCGGTCAGCAGCACCTGCGCTCGGTCCTCCTGCACTACAACGCGCTCGTGCTCGGACAGCCCGAGGGCTACATCCAGTCGACGCCCGGCCTGTTCGGCGAGGACGGCACCGTCAACGACGAGGGCACGGCAGCGTTCCTCCGCTCGATCATCGAGGCGCTCGTGACGCTCGTCGAGCGCACGGCTCCCGCGGCGGTTCCGGCGGTCTGACGCTCCGCACGTCGGGGTCGGGCTTGGCTCCGGCCCCGACGTCGCGCGCAAAGTTCGCAGATTCGGCGGTTCTTCGCAGATTTCCGGCCGAATCCTGCGAAGAACGGGGAAATCTGCGACGTTTGCGCGCGTCGCCCCGCGCAGCCTCAGCCGCCCAGCGCCTGCGCCTTCCGGCGCAGCAGCGCCGCCTCGCGGGCGTTGCGGGTGAGGCCCGCGGCCTCGAGCAGCTGCGCGCGGGCGTCCTCGACGCGGCCCAGGCGCGCGAGCAGTTCGCCGCGCACGGACGGTCGGTTTCGTCCTCCCCCTTCGCACCCGCTGAGTCGACCTCAGCTCGACTCCCCCTCGACGCCCGTGGTAGGGCACTTCAGCAGAACGGAAACGTGC
>NZ_BADA01000378.1 GCF_000333395.1 Microbacterium sp. B19 | reverse complement strand
GAGTCGGTGATCTTCACGCGGCCGTCGGGCGTGATGAGCAGGTTGCCGGGCTTGATGTCGCGGTGGACGAGTCCGGCGGCGTGCGCGGCCTGCAGGGCCGCGGCTGTCTGGGCCACGATGTCGAGGGTCTTGTCGGTCGACAGCGAGCCCTCGCGCTCGAGGATCGTCGAGAGGGCCTCACCGGGAACGAGCTCCATCACGAGGAAGGCGCTGCCGTCCTCCTCGCCGTAGTCGAACACGCTCGCGATGCCCTCGTGGTTGACGAGTGCGGCGTGACGGGCCTCGGCGCGGAAGCGCTCGAGGAACCCGGGATCACCCATGTACTCGTCCTTGAGGATCTTGATCGCGACGGTACGCCCGATGACGTGGTCGGTCGCTTCCCAGACCTCACCCATGCCGCCGATCGCGATCCGCGAATCCAGCTCGTAGCGTCCTCCGAAGGTCACTCCTTGCGTCGGTCTCATTTGCCCAGCACCGCCTCCATGACCTTCTTCGCTATCGGGGCGGCGATCTCGTTGCCGCTCCCGCTCTGCCCCTGGCCCCCGCCGTTCTCCACCACAACAGCGACGGCGACCTTCGGGTCGTCCGCCGGGGCGAAGCCGGTGAACCAGAGAGTGTAGGGACGTGCGTCGTTCTCTGCGGTGCCGGTCTTACCCGCCACCTGGACCCCGTCTATTCTTGCATTCGACGCCGCGCCGTCCTGGACGTTCGCCGTCATCATCGTGACCATCTGCGCGGCGATGTTCGGCTCCAGTGCGCGGCCGTACTCGCTGTTCGTGCCCTCGGTCCGGACCGACAGATCCGTACCGATCACCCGGTCGATCATGCGGGGATTCATCACGACGCCGCCGTTCGCGATGCCGGCCGACACCATCGCCATCTGCAGCGGGGTCGCGCGCACCTGGCCCTGTCCGAAACCGCTCAGCGCGGTCTGCGGCGCGTCGAGGTTCGCGGGGTAGCTCGAGGGGGTCGAGCTGAACGCCGTCGAGTCGGGGACGAGCGAGAAGGAGGAGTTGAAGCCGTACTTCTCGGCCTCGGCGCGGATCGCGTCGTCGCCGAGCTCGACCGCGAGTTCCGCCATCGGGATGTTGCAGCTCAGCCGCAGGGCGGTCGCGATCGTCACGGTGTCACCGCCGCCGCACGTGCCGCCGCCGGCGTTGCTCACGACGCTCGAGGACTGCGGCAGCGTGTAGGAGGCGACGTTGGGGAACGACGAATCGGGCGTGTACTTCCCGGAGGCCAGGGCCGCCGAGGCCACGACCAGCTTGAAGGTCGATCCCGGCGGGTTGAGGTCGCCCTCGATCGCGCGGTTGACCAGCGGCTGCGACGGATCGGCGGCGAGCTGGTCGTACGCCGCGTTCACGGCATCCGGATCGTGCGAGGCGAGCGTGTTGGTGTCGAAGCTCGGCTTGGACACCATGGCGAGGATGCGTCCCGTCGAGGGCTCGATCGCGACGACGGCGCCCTGCTGGTTGCCCAGGGCGTCCCACGCCGCGCGCTGCACGTTGGCATCCACCGACACCTCGACGTTCGCGCCGCGGGGAACCTGCCCCGTGAGCGCCCGGTCGATGCGCGAGAAGAACTGGTTCTCGTCGGAGCCGCTGAGCACGGCGTTCTCCGCGGACTCGATCCGGGTCTTCGAGTCGAGGACCGGGTTCATGTATCCGGTGATGGGCGCCCACATGGCGGCATCCACGTACTGGCGCTGCCAGCTGTAGACGTCGTCGGAGGGGACGGACGAGGCGATCGCCGTGCCGCTCGCAATGATCGATCCGCGCTGGATCTCGTACGAGTCGTACAGCGCACGTCGATTGCCCGGGGTGTTCGCGAGGTTCGCCGCCTGGCCGACCTGGATGATGCTGGTCGACACGAACAGCGCGAGGAACATCGCCAGCATGACGATGCTGAGGCGTCGGAGCTCTTTGGTCACGGTGCCTCCTCCCGGATGCGGCTGCGAGTGCGGATCGTGGGCGTGGTCATCAGCCGATCACCACCCGGGGACGGCTGCGCACGGCATCCGAGATGCGGAGCAGGAAGGCGACGATGATCCAGTTGGCCACGAGCGACGACCCACCCGCCGCGAGGAATGGCGTGGTGAGGCCGGTGAGCGGGATCACGCGGGTCACGCCGCCGACCATGATGAACACCTGCAGCGCGATCGTGAACGAGAAGCCGGTCGCGAGAAGCTTGCCGAAGTCGTCCTGACCGGCGAGGCCCACGCGGATGCCGCGGCTCGCGAACACCATGTACAGCGCGAGGATCGCGAACAGACCGACGAGGCCCAGCTCCTCGCCGAGGCTCGGGACGATGTAGTCGCTCTGCGACAGCGGGGTGATGTACGGGCGCCCCTGGCCGAGGCCGGTGCCGAACAGACCGCCGTGGGCGAGACCGAAGATGCCCTGCGTCAGCTGGTAGCTGCCGCCGTCGGCGTTCACGACGTCCGTATTGAACGCGTCGAGCCAGTTCGTGAAGCGGCCGTTGACGTACGGCAGGACACGGGATGCCAGGAACGCCCCCGTCGCGGCCAGCACGACACCGATCAGGACCCAGCTCGTCTTGCCGGTGGCGACGTAGAGCATCGCGACGAACATGCCGAAGATCAGCAGACCCGTACCGAGGTCGCGTTGCAGCACGATGATGCCGAGCGAGACGAGCCAGATGATCAGGAGCGGGCCGAGTTCGCGGGCGCGCGGCCACGTCATGAACAGGAAGCGCGTTCCCGTCGACGTCAGGCTCTCGCGGGTCCGCACGAGGTAGCCGGCGAAGAAGATCGCGAGCGCGATCTTGGCGAGCTCACCCGGCTGGAACGACACGAAGCCCAGCGACACCCACACGTCGGCGTTCTGCTCGGTCCCCAGGCCCGGGACGAACGGCAGGAGGAGCAGCAGGATGCCGACGAGGCCCGAGAGGTACGTGTAGCGGAACAGCACGCGGTAGTTGCGGACGAAGATCACCACGAGCAGCGCCGCGACCAGCGCGATCGCCGCCCAGGCGATCTGGCGGATGGCCGTGGCATCCCATCCGTTCAGGCCGACCGCGAGGTCGATGCGGTAGATCTCCGCGATGCCGATGCCCGTGAGGACCGTGGCGATGGGGAGGACGAACGGATCCGCGTCGCGGGCGCGCAGGCGCAGGACGACGTGCAGGATCAGCGCGAGCACGGCCGGGATGGCGGCGAGCATGAGGTAGCCCGACTCCACGGTGCCGTTCACGCCGAGCTGCACGAGCACGATGGCCGAGCCGTACACGGCGATCGCGAACAGCAGCAGACCGAGTTCGCGGTTGCGCTGCTTCGCGGGCGTGCGGATCTTCTTGAGCGCGCGCATCACCGCGGTGTCGGTGGACACCTCGCCGGATCGCGTGAGTTTCTGGTCGGTCATCCGGTGGCCTCCGCTTTCGGACGCAGTCGGGCCACGATCTGTTCGGCATCCGCCAGGGAACGCGCTGAGACCGTCGTCTCCACGGCCTGACGGTCGAAGTCGGACAGACCGGCGAGGACGATGCCCGTGTCCTCGTAGACGGACGACAGCGAGATCGGTCCGATCGACTGCTGCACCCCCCGGTAGATCACCACCGTGTCGTCGTCGGCGCCGACGTAGTAGCGCGTCTGGGTCCAGTTGTAGCCGGCGAACAGGGCGACCCCGATCGCCGCCAGCACGAGGAGGAGGGCCGCGAGCCAGCCCAGCCGGCGGCGGCGCGCGCGGCGTCGATCTTCCTCGATGAGCTCCTCGAGGAACTCCGCCGCGGGCTCGAAGTGCGTCGGCTCGTTCGCCGCCTGCCGCGCGGAGTGCAGCCACGGCGACCGCGCGGCACGCACCGGGGGAACGACGACGCCGGTGGGGTTCGAGGCGGAGCCCACGATCGTGGGCGTGCCGATGAACACCGGGTGCTGGCCGCCCACGTCGACGATCACGACGGTGACGTTGTCGGGTGCGCCGCCGTCGAGCGCCTGCTTCAGGAGCGCGTCCGCGGTGCGGGCGGGTGGCATCCCGAGAGCGAGGGCCTTCGTGGTGTGCGCGTCGTCGACGACGCCGGAGAGCCCGTCGGAGCACAGCAGCCAGCGGTCGCCGTCCTGCGTCGGCATGATGAACGTGTCGACCTCGGGGTCGGGGTCCATATCGCCCAGAACGCGCATGAGCACCGAACGGCGCGGGTGGTACCGGGCTTCCTCGGGGGTGATTCGGCCCGAGTCCACCAGACGCTGCACGAAGGTGTGGTCGGTGGTGATCTGGGTGAGCGTGTCGTCGCGGTAGAGGTACACGCGGGAATCGCCGATGTGGCCGATCACGGCGTAGTCGTCGACCATGATGATCGCGCTGACGGTCGTGCCCATGCCGGCGAGCTCGGGACGCCGCGCGACCGTGTCGATGAGGTCGGTCGCGGTGTCGGCCAGGGCGTCGCGCAGCGCGTGCTCGGCTTCGCTGGTGCTGGGGAACGGCCGGTCGAGGTCGGTCAGTCGCGCGATCGCCAGACTCGAGGCGACGTCACCGCCCGCGTGCCCGCCCATGCCGTCCGCGACGATGAAGAGGTTGGACCCGGCGTAACCGGAGTCCTGGTTGTTGGAGCGGACCTTGCCCGTGTGGGAGATCGCCGCGCTCGAGCCTTGAAAGACCAAGGTGCGTTACTTCCGCAGCTCGAAGGTCGTCGCGCCCACCTTGATCGGCGCGCCCACCTTCACCTGAACGGGGGATGCCACGCGCACCCCGTCGTGCGTGGTGCCGTTCGTGGAGTCGAGATCCTGCAGCATCCACTGGTCGCCCCACAGCACGAGCCGTGCGTGGTGGCTCGAGGTGTAGTCGTCGCGGATGACGAGACCCGATTCGCTCGAGCGGCCGATCGTGAGCGGTTCGGTGCCGAGCGGCAGCTCGAGCCCGGCCTTGGGGCCGCTCGTGATGACGATGCGGGACACCGAGGCGGTCGTCGCGAGGCCCCCCGCCGGAGCCGGGGCGGGAGCTGCGGGACGCTTGACCTGCGTCGTCACGGCGTTCGGCGATGCGACCGGCGCCGGGGCGGCCGGAGCGGGGGCGGATGCCTCGGGCTCGGGGAGCTTGCGCACCTTCACGCCGAAGAGGTCGGCGCGCAGCGAATACACGACGCCGAACACGAAGAACCACAGGAGGATCAGGAATCCGCCCTGCAGGAGAAGAAGAGTCAGTGGACTCATGACAGGGGCCCCCGGTCCCGGACGTCGAAAAGCTGTGTCGCATCGGACGGCGTCGACCGCCGTGCGGTCTGCGCCTGCGCGATCACACGGAAGACGATATCCGTGCGGCCGATCGAGATCTTCGAATCGGGCGGCAGAGCGGCCTCGCTCACCTTGCGGCCGTTGAGCGTCGTCCCGTTCGTGGAGCCGAGATCACGGACCATGGCGCGCTCGCCGTCCCACAGGATCTCGACGTGCTTCCGGCTCGTGCCGGCGTCGGGGATCGTGATGTCGGCGTCGCTGCCCCGGCCGATGACCGTGCGTGCCTTGACCAGCGGATGCCGCGTGCCGTTGATGTCGACGACACCCCGCCACGAGACCTGACCCTCGGTCGTGCCCGAGTCGACGCGCAGGGTGCCGGTCGAGACGGAGGAGTCGCGCTCGATCGAGATGGTGACAGGACCCGCGAACGAGTAGCCCTGCGTGCGCGCGTGCTGCTGCACCAGGGTGTCGAGCTCGGACACGAGCGTCGAGCCGAACGCGCTCATCTTCTCGTCGTCGGCGGGGGAGAGGCGCACGGTCAGAGCGTTCGGCACCAGGATGCGCTCACGCGTGACCACGACGGCCTTCTTGTCGAGCTCGGCACGGAGCGCCGAGGCGATCTCCACCGGCTGGATGCCACTGCGGAAGGTCTTCGCGAACGCACCGTTCACGGCGCGGTCGAGACCTCTCTCGAAACTGTCGAGTAGTCCCACGAGACTCCTTCAGGCAGGCAGACCAGTAGCCTCATCGTAGTCAGCGCGCCTGGGGAGGTCATGGATGCGGGGGTCGAACACGGTTCTTCCGCCCCGCGCGACCGTGATATTCTCGGGAAGTTGAGTACGAGGCATCCTCGGATGCCATGACTCGCGCGAGTGGCGGAATAGGTAGACGCGCTGGCTTCAGGTGCCAGTGCCCGCAAGGGCGTGGGGGTTCAAGTCCCCCCTCGCGCACAGAACGACGAAGGCCCCGGAATCTTCCGGGGCCTTCGTCGTTGCCGGCGAGAATCGGGAGCGACGGATTCTCATCGATCGCGCGTGTGCGTGAGGAGGGCGAGGGCACGCGAAACCGTGTCACGCCGCGTCTCGATCGGCTCGTAGTGGTGGGTGAAGCCGTTCTCGTCGACCACGGTGACCGTCACGATCGCGTTGCCGCGCGCCGGAAGGAACGTTTCGGTGGCCGGTACGTGCCACATCACGCGTGCGTCGCCCAGAGGTACCAGCCGAAGACGACCGGCATCCAGAACCCCACGAGCGCCACGACCAGGCCGACGATGAACGCGCGAGCGTGCCCGACGGTCCAGGCGCGCTCGGCCGCCGTCGTGTCGTCGGTGGCCGAACTCTTCACGGGATCCTTTGCCCGACTGCTCTGCATCAGCATGCGTCTCTCCTTCCGGTGGACCCCATCTCCGTCGGGCCTGAAGGAGGGAGGCATGTTCCGTCCGCGGATGACGCGAAATCCCGGCCATTTCCGGAGAACGAAGAGTTTCTCGGGTTTCGCGTCATGGCGTCGCCGCGTCGGCATCCTCCCCTTCGAACACGTCTGGCTGTCGGCTTCATCCCCTCGGTCTGGCACGGGTTCATCCACGAAGAACTGAGCAATCAGCCAACACAGGAGGAATCACATGAGTGGAATTTCACGCGCATGGAAGGCGGGTGCGGTGGCCGTTCTGGTCGCTGCAGCCGTGTCGGGAAGTGCGATGGGTGCGTCGGCGGCGACGACGTTCGGTCCCGCGGCAACGAATCAGGTTCTGAGCCCCGGGCAGGCCGGCACGGTGATGACCGCAGCGATCGCTTCGAACACGGCGGCGGGTACGAACGATGCGGTCAAGATCGACTTCTTCGCGCCGACCGGCTCGACGTTCCGCTCCAACGACGTCACCTACGTCAAGCGCAACAACGATGTCGAGGTGCTGCGCGCTACGACGAATGAAGGTTGCACGCTCGTCTCCTCGTCGCAGATCACCTGCGAATGGTCCGGAGCGGGCAACCTTTACAACGCCCCGCAGGCCAATGCGGACCTCCTTCCCGACCAGTACTACATCCTGCCGATCCAGGTGAACGCGAACGCTCCGTTCAACACCCGGTTCGACGGTCGCATGGTCGTCACCCGCACCGGCACCGGCGCGCCCACCGACCTCTCCGTCACGTCGGGCGAGTCGACCTTCGGCTTCTCGACGCCCGCTCAGGCCGACAGCCCGGTGATCGACCCGATGGTGGGCGGCGGCGTCGCCGCGGCCGGCGTGCTCGGTCTCGGGGCGCTCGGCTTCACGTCGACCCGTCGCAAGCGTTCCGCCGAGTCCGCGGGCGTCTGATGGACGTGCGGAACGAGGCGGCGGGGAACAGCCGTGTATAGCCCGGGCGCCGGTGCGCAGCCCGTGCTCATCACCGGGGGAACCCTCGCCGCGACCGGCGGGGTGTCCCCCACGACGGCACTCGCGGTCGCCGCGGTCGTGCTGTTCATCGGTGCGCTGCTCCGAATCCGCACGCATCGTCTCCACCGCACGAACCCCTGAATCCGCGGGGTCCGATCCGTTCAGGTACGAGTCGGACCCCGTGGTCGGGAGAAGAAAGGCAGGACGCCATGTCGTCCGATCAGCTTCGTCGCCGCCACCGCTCGCGCGAGCAGCGGGACAGGCCCGGGTGGGCGCAACGCGTGCTCGCCATCGTCGCGATCCTCGCCGCCGTGGCATCCCTCGTGTTCATCGAGGGGATCGCGGTGGCCGAGGCCTTGGCGACGGCATTCTGGACCAATCCGCTCTTCGCCGGGGGTGTCGTCGCGGCCCGCGACAACTTCGTCGTCCAGGTCGGTGGCACCCCGATCGCGTTCCACGTGACGCCCAGTTGCTCGGCCGCGGTGCTCCTGGCCCCGGCGCTGCTCGTCTACGGGGCGATCCTGCTCATCCGTCGGATTCCGCTTTCGCGGGCTCTCCTGGCGGGAGCGACCATGATCGTGGTCATCGTCGTGACCAATCAGCTCCGGCTCGGACTGATCGGCTGGGCGAGCCAGACGTGGGGGATGGACCTGGGTTATCAGATCTCGCACCGGTACGTCGGTTCGGCGATCGCGATCGTGGGATTTACCGCCGGCCTCGTCCTGCTGGTGCGGTTGACGAACGGAAAGCTCCGCTCGCGGCGGACACGCGCCGTCTGATGCTGTCGCTCTTCTCGTCGATCTCGCTGGTGTTGACGGTCTCGTTCCTGACGTACGTGGCCTTCATCCTCGTGCCGTTCCTCCGGCGCAAGCCCGAAATACCCGGTGACCCCGACCGTTTCGAATGGCACATCTTCGTCCCGTGCCGCGACGAAGAGGCGGTGATCGCGACGACCATCCGCCGACAGCGCGAGCGGTTCCCCCGCGCGCACCTCTGGGTCGTCGATGACGACAGCGACGACGAAACCGCCGCGATCGTCCTCGCGCACGCCGCGACCGACGACCACGTGCACCTCGTCCGCCGGTTTCGCCCCGAGGCCCGCACGGGCAAGGGCGATGCGCTCAACAGTGCCTATTCCGCACTCAACGACTGGCTCGGCGCGGATGCCGACCGCGAGCGCGTGATCGTCTGCGTGGTCGACGCCGACGGGGAGATGGCATCCACCGCTCTCACCGCGGTCGCGTCCGAGACCTGTTTCGGCAACCCGCGAGTGGGGGCCGCGCAGATCACGGTGTGGATGAAGAACCGGGACGATCGCCACCCGTACCCCCACATGGGCCGCGCCGCGAATGCCCTGGCGAGGTATCTCATCCGCATGCAGGACATCGAGTTCCGCACGATCATCCCGGCCATGCAGGCCCTGCGTTCGCGCACCGGCACCGTCGGACTCGGGGGGAACGGCCAGTTCACGCGATTGTCCGTGCTGGATGCCATCGCCGAACAGTTCGGGCGCCCGTGGCACGGCGCGCTGCTCGAGGACTACGAACTCGGGCTCCACGTCATCTTCGCCGGGTACGAGAACCGGCACGTCCACTCGACGTACGTCGCGCAGGAGGCTCTCCCGAGCCTTCGGCGGCTCATCGTGCAGCGTTCACGCTGGTCCCAGGGCAACATTCAATGCATCAAGTACCTGACCGAGATCCTTCGGTCGCGTCACTTCGACTCCGGTGGCGTCCTGGAAAGCGTCTACTACCTCTTCCTTCCGTTCATCCAACTCCTCGGCGCCGTCGTCTTCACCGTGCTGTGGGGTCTGCTGATCACGTCGTTCCTCGCGACTCCCGTGAGTTTCACGGACAACTGGACCTTCCTGGGCCTCTCGATCGTGCTCTGGGCCGTGTTCGGCCTCTCGCCGTTCTTCATCTGGGCCGTGATCTACAAGGTCCAGTGCGAACCCGGCACGAGCTGGCCCGCGACCCTCGCGCGCGGGTTCGGACTCTGGGTCTTCGTGCTCTACATCTTCGCGTCGACCGCCCGCGCCTTCTGGCGGGTCGTGCGCGGAAAGAACGGCTGGGCGAAGACGCGGCGCAATGCCGAACTCCATGTCGTCGGCCCGACGGCGAAAGACCACTGACCCGAAACGAAAGCCCCGTGAAGATGTCCGAACCAGACACCGCCCCGCTCGCCGCATCGTCGCGTACGTCGAAGAAGCCGCAGCGGCGCCCGAGTCGCCGGTCGCTCCTCGCGCCCCGCGCGGCTGTCGCCCTGATCCACGTCCTCACCCTCGTCATCGACCTCACGATCGTGGGCGCCGGCGCGGCCCTGTTGTGGCAGTTCGCCGGAACGACCGTGGTCGACGGACCATTCTGGCTGCGCGTGTGCGTGTTCCTCCTGCTCACCGTCCTGTTCGGGGTCCGCTCGGTCGCCCAGCGCGCACTCCTCGCGCGCCTGAGTGAGCGTTACATCGCGCGCTTCCGTGCCGCCGGCGTGCAGCTGGCGACACACACCGCCCTCCTGCTCGCCGGTGCGCTGTTCTGGTCGATCACCGGCAGTTACTTCCTCGGGTGGGTGGTCTGCTTCTCGGCATCCGTCATGGCCGTGGGGTACTTCTGGTTGCTCGTCTCGTGCCTCGCTGTCGAGCAGACGCTGTCGATGATCGTTCAGCGGTTGGTCGGGATGCTCGTCGGAGTCGTCGGGCTCATCGCGACCGCGCCCGTCCATGCCTGGGCGAACGGGATCATCGAGTCGCTCGTCGTGATGATCACCGGGGCGATCCTCCTGGCCACGATCACCCTCTTCTGGGGCGCGGCGCTCGCCGAGGACACAGCCGAGAAGGGGAGCGCCCTCGAGGGTGCGGACGCGGTGCGCTGACGCGGAGCGCGCGGTGCCCTCAGTCGTCCTCAGCCGTCAGGTCGCCCGTCACGCCCCAGGGGATGGTCGTCGCCCACCGGCCGTCGGCGCCCGCCGTCGCCCTGCCCACGACGGTCGACGCCATGCGGACGGTCACTCCGTGCCCCGGCGCCGCTTCCCCAGCGATGGTGATCTGATCGCCGGTCGGGTCGATGGTGTCGACCACCGGTGCGCCCGCCGGGGGAGGGGACGGGACGTCGATGCTCCAGGGTCGGTCGAAGGAGCGCGTGCCCCCCGTCGCGGTCAGCTCGAGTCGTGCGGAACCGTGGAGCGAGCCGGAGGGGATGCCATCGGCAACGGCGACGCGGACGTAGATTCGCCGTGTGTCGCCGGTGCGCCAGACCCACTCCCGCGGATCGGCCGGATTCCCGCCGGCGGCTTCGACGCCGCATCGGAGAACGGACCCGTCGGTGTCGCTCGTGCAGCCGGTGAAGGCGAGGGCGGATGCCGATCGACCTGCCCCGGAGTATTCGTAGTCGTTGAACAGAGCCTCCTGCGGAGGGAACGTCACCCCCGCGGGTGCGTGGAAGACCGCGACGGACCCTGCGACCCCGCCGGTTCGCTGGGTGAGCGGTTCCCCGTCGTTCTCGATCGCCACGATGGCGATGCCCTCGCCCCCCGCCCGAATGCTCGAGAGGGTGAACACCGTCGACATGCTCGGGGATGCCGTCTGCTCAGTCGTCGGAACCCCGCCCTCCTCGCGCGGTGTCGAGGGGGAGAAGTCGGGCTGAGCAGGCGGGGGAGGGCTCAGGACCGGGCTGCGGACCGGGCTCCGTGGGCTGTCCCCCTCGGCGGGCGGTGCCGGCTCGAGCGGCGCGGGGGTGGTGACCGCCGTCGGGACGGCCGGGGCGTACTGGCGAGTGGGCGACGGCGCGGGCTGAGCTTCGGCGGGGGTCGCGATCTCCGGAGTGGAGAGGCCGTTCCAGGCGGCCACGGAGGCGATCGCCCCAGCGGCGACGATCCCCGTCGCGGTCAGCGTCGTCGCGAGTCCGGAGCGTGCCGTACGCGCGAACCCGCGTGCCGACACGCGAGGGCGGCTGGTCGTCGAGGCCGTGAGGGCTGCAGCGCTCGCGCTACTCGGCTGCGCGAACACCGGCGTGGTGATCCCGGTCAAGAGCACGAGCGCGCTCACTCCGATCGGGAGGACGGCGAGATGATCGGCGTCCTGGAGCACCGCGGAGCAGGGGGCACAGTCATCGACGTGGCTCTGGAAGCGGGACCGCTGACGCGGTGTCAGCGCGTGGCACACGTACCGACCGATACGCTCCCGCACCCATCGATGCTCGCCCGTGCCCAAGTCCTCCCCGACGTGGGCTTGGACCCATGCCTGCTTCAGTGCCTCGCGCGCGCGGTACGAGAGGGCTGCGACACTGTTGGGCCGCAGGCCGAATCGTTGCGCCAGCTCGGCGGGTCGCTCCCCGTGGACCTCGGTCGCCCACAGAACCTGTTGCCACTGATCGGGGAGCGAGCGCAACGCGTCCTGCAGCTTCTCCCGATTGGCGAGCGCGACGAGGGAAGCCCCCAGATCGGCGTCGTAACCCGGTTCTTCGATGTCGTCGAGAGAACGCTCCCCGGGAAGCCTGGCCCATCGGGCCGCGATGTTCCGGATCGTGACGAAGAGGTACGGGCGGAGGGCCCCGGTCGGCCCCCCGCCGTTCTGCATGGCCGAGAAGATCCGGAGGAATGCTTCGGACACCAGGTCATCGGGGTCGAACCGGCGAGTCAGCGATGCCGCATATCGGCGTGCGGCGCCGTGGTGCTGTCGCCACAACTCGCGCATGGCCTCGGAGGATCCGGCGCGAGCGGAGTCGAGGAGGTGGCTTTCCTCGGGGGACTGTGCGATTTGCGTCATTCTGCGCAGCTCCTTCGGTCGTTTCGGGTAAACGGCCAGGCGACATGCTCACAACGGCTTTGTCTGAATAACGGAAATGCAGGAAACACGCCCGATTGGCCCATGCGATGCAGGAATTGAAGACGCTCGACGAGATCGATCTCGCGATCTTTCACGCGCTCGAGATCTCCCCCCGAGCTCCGTGGACCACCGTGGGCGCCGCGGTCGGAATCGACGCCGTCACGGCAGCGCGGAGATGGGAGGCGATGCGGGCGGCCAATCGTGCCTACGTGACGTCGTACCCGCTGTTCACTCGGGAGACCCACTTGACGTTCGTCGAGATCACGTGCCGTGCCGATCGTTTGCGGGGCCTCGCATCGACGGTGGCTCGAGACCCCCACGCGCTGAGCGTCGACATCGTGAGCGGTCGGAGCTCGCTGTTCGTCGTGGCGGGGGCGGTGGGAGCCGCGGGACTCCAGCGCTTCGTCCTCGACCGGCTCCCCGCCCTCCCCGACGTGGACGCCGTCGTCTCGCATCCCATCGTCTCGGTCCACCGGGAAGGAGGATTCGCCGCGGCCGGAACTCTGCCGCGCCGCGGCCGCGAGATCCTGCCGGAGGTGCGGCGGGGCACGCTCGTTCCCTCGGTCGCGCCCGTCGACGATCTCGATTGGCGGATCTGTCTCGAACTCGCTCGTGACGGTCGCGCATCGATCGCGCAGCTCTCGCGGGCGATCGGTGTATCGGCATCCATGATCGCCCGTCGACTGCGTCGACTGACCGCCGACGGCGCGCTGCACGTGCGCGCAGGTCTCGCCCCCTCCGCGTCCGGGGACGGGGCAAGGGTCTGGCTGGGCCTCCGCGTCCGTCCCGTCGACGTCTCCGACGCGGTGCGCGAAATCGCGCGCTTCGCGGGGGTGAGTTCGGTGAGTCTGGTCGCGGGCGACCACAACCTGTTCGTGGAGATCGCCCTGCCTCATCTGGCAGCTCTCGAAGTCTTCGAGGCGACGATCCAGCGGGCAGAGCCGACGATCCGCGTCGTGACTCGGATGGTCGTGCTCGACCATGTCCGGCGGGTTTCCCGGATCTTCGACGCGCGGGGCGACGCGGCCGAGTTCGCCTCGATCGATCTGCGCTGAGCGGTCTTCGATCCGCGTCATGTTCGGTGTCGCTCGCGCTCCTCCCTTCAGCGCCTTCCCGGCGCGTCGGAATGAACAGATTGCGAGGACACCGAGATGGTCAAGGTCGAAGCAAGGGCCGTGCGATGAGCCGGCTGGGGAAGGTCGCGGTCGTGTACGGCACGCGGCCGGAGATCATCAAGCTCGCCCCCGTCATCACACAGTTGGGCGACGATGCATACGTCGTCGATTCCGGTCAGCACTACGACCACGAGCTCTCCGGTCAGTACCGCGCCGTCTTCGGCATCGGTGAGCCCGACGTGCGTCTGGACGGGGTCGGGGGGCAACCGCGCGCCGAACAGATCTCCCGCATGCTGGTCGGTCTCACCCGAGTCTTCGAACAGCAGCGGCCCGGGATCGTGCTCGTTCAAGGAGACACCAACACGGTCTCGGCGGCGGCGCAGGCGGCGAACTACCTCGGCATCCCCGTCGGTCACGTCGAAGCCGGACTCCGCTCCTACGACCGGGCGATGCCGGAGGAGATCAACCGCCTCGTCGCGGGTGCGCTGGCCGACGTCCACTTCGCACCGACCCACCGCAGCGCCGTCAACCTCATCAACGAGGGCATCGACAGGGAGGTCGTCATGGTGACGGGGAACACGGTCGTGGAGGCGACGCACCGGGCGATCCGTCGAAGCAGCGTCCCGGTGGCATCCTGGTTCCCGAACGGGTCCATCCCACCCGCGTTCGCGGTTGCGACGATCCACCGCCCCGAGAACACGGACTCCGCTCCGGCGCTCGCCCGCATCCTGCGGGGATTGCAGGGTCTGGCGATGCCGGTGCTGTTCTTCGTCCACCCGCGTACCCGCGCGGCGATCGAACGCTTCGGGCTGCAGCGCGAGACGAACGGCTTGATCCTCCACGCGTCGCCGGCGTCCTCGGACTTCCTGCAGGTCCTTTCCGCCGCGACGGTGGCCGTGTCCGACTCGGGTGGTGTGCAGGAAGAGGCGACTGTCCTCAAGGTCCCTGTTGCGGTGATCCGCAACAGCACGGAGCGGCCGGAGGCCATCGACGCGGGGTGGGCGACGCTCATTCGTCCGGGTATCGACATCCCCGCGGCCGTCGCGCGATTCCTTCGTTCCGAGCGGCCCGACCCGTCGGTCCCCAGCCCTTACGGAGATGGCGCGGCCAGCCTGCGCATCGCGGCGGTCGCGCGTCTCATCGCGGCGGGACGAGAGCCGTCCGTCGCGCTGAGGATCGCGGCCGCCTACTCCGGGCAGGAAGCGCCGTCCGACGCGGTAGTGGACTCCGGCTCCGTCCCACGGTGATGCCCTTCCCGACCGAGGGAGTGCGGCGCCGCTCGACGTTTCAGGAGCACCCGGCAGCGCGACGGCACCGCGCACACGGAATGCGGCGAGACAGGATGCTGCTGGTTCTCGTCGCTCTCGCGCTGCTCCTGCTCGCGGTCGACTTCGGGACGTTGTTCGTGGTGGCTCTCCGGGCGCCCTGACCGAGATCGTCAGGACCCCGGATGGCGCCGCGACACCTTCGCCCGGTAGGAAGGTGCGATGGAGACAGTCGCCAGCCCCCGGGTCGTCTCGATGATGCGATCGCCGCTGTTCGCCGCCGTCGTGTTCCTCGCCACCGTCGTGCAGGTGTGCGGCGTGCCCGTCCTCACGCTGTTCGGTGGGGGCGGCACGTGGGACGGGCCGCTCACACCCGCGGTCGTGATCGTGCTCGTCATCCTGGCCTGCCTTGCCCAGGCCGCGAGCCTGATGCTCGTGGCATCCCGTCCCGTTCTGGCGATGCTTGCGACCGTCGTCCTCTATCTCGTCGTCGCGGTGGGGCTGGCGGTGCCGAACTGGGCCGGGCCGATGCACCTTGTGATCGCGATCGCGATGTTCGCGGTGGGGACCGCCCGCCCGCCCTCCGTCGCCGCCGCGTGGGCGGCCTTCGGCGTGGTCGGCGCGTGCGTGGTCCTGGCGGCGTGGGCGGCCGGGATCGGCACACCTGCCGACCAGGTGATCGGGTTCCTCCTCACGGAGGGGACGTCGTTGGCATCCACGTCGTTCGCGGGTGTCGCGCTCGGCATCCTGTGGGCGGTGCTGGAGCGACGTGCGGCGCGGGCGCGACAGCGCGCGATCGATCTCGAGGAGGAGCAGGCGGCGGCGATCGAGAGGTCGCGCGCCACCGAGCGAGCGCGCATCGCGCAGGAGCTGCACGACGTCGCGGGGCAGCACCTCGCGGGGCTGGTGTCGCTGTGCGACGCGTCCGCCGAGCTGGCGCCCGCGCACCCGGATCAGGCGTTGCGGCTCATCGAGGAGGTGCGTGCCGAGGGGCGATACGCGGCGGCCAGCCTCTACGGCGCCCTGGGCGATCTGCGCTCCGTGGAGGACGTCGCGCACGCGCCGACTCCCGATCTCCGCGACCTCGAGACTCTCGCCCGATTCTGGCGCGAACGCGGGATGGACGTCTCCCTCGAGGTCCGGGGTGATGTCGACGAGGCGCCCGTCGTGGTCTCGTCGACGGCGTATCGCGCGGTGCAGGAGGGGCTGTCGAATGCCGCGAAGCATGCTCCGGGTGCGCCCGTGGAGGTGCGGGTGACGGTGGATGCCGAACGTCTCCACGCCGGCATCACGAACGGGTCTCCGCGGCACTCGCGGCCCGGCGAGGACGACCTCGGCCTCGGGTGGGGTCTGGAGAACCTGCGCGACAAGCTCGCGTTGGTGGACGGAACCCTGGATGCCTCGGGCGACGAGTCCCGCGGATGGCACCTCGCGGTCGAGATCCCGTTCGCCCGCCCCCGGGAGATCGTGCGTGACTGACGGCCACGCGATCCGGGTGCTCATCGTCGACGACAACCGGACGTTCCGGCGCGGCGTCCGCCTGCGCCTCGACCACGTCGACGATGTCGTCGTCGTCGGGGAGGCGGCGACGGGGGCGGATGCCGTCACCGCGGCACTCAGCGAGCGTCCCGACGTCATCCTCATGGATCTCGAGATCCCCGGCATGAACGGCCTCGACGCGACACGCGCCGTCATCGAGGACTCGGACGGCAGGGTCCGCGTGATCGCCCTCACCAGCCACGGGGAAGACCACCTCGTTCGTCGCGCGCTGTCGAACGGCGCGAGCGGCTATCTCCTGAAGACGCACGACGGCGCGCGACTCGTGGATGCCATCCGCTCGGTCCACCGCGGCGAGGGCATCGTGTCGACGCGCGTCACGCCGGCGCTGCTCGCGGACGTGGTCCAGCGGCGGATCACCGACGAGGACCGGGGGAAGGTGGCATCCCTCAGTCCGTCCGAGCTCGCGGTCGTCCGTCTGCTGAGCGACGGCATCACCTCGAACGAGCACGTGGCGAAACAGCTCGGGGTGTCGGTGAACACCGTGCGGACCCATATCCACGCGGCGCTGCGCAAGGTCGGCGTCGCGGACCGCACGCAACTCGCCCTGTGGGGCGTGCGCGTGCGCGAGGAACTGGTGCCGCGCGACGGGATCCGCTGACCGAGGGGGGAGGGCCGCCCCCAATGGCCGGCCCTCACCCGTCGGTGACGCACGATCGTCGCGGCCGTGCGCGGAGACTGCCTCCGGCAGCGAGCCCGTGCCGCCCGACGTCTCACTGCTTCCAGCTTGCGCTGGTGCGGGGTGGACCGAAGGGTGACGGTGGAGCCGGCGCCCCGGGATTCCGCTGCACGCCGGACCAACGTGCGGAGGAATCTCATCCGATCGGATGAGGAGGGGGACTCTGGCGGAGAAACGTTCCTCGGCGTATGATCGCTGAACGAACACGCGTTCGCTGAACGAACAGAGGAATCATGATCGACAAGACCGTGCCGGACGTCGCGGCGGCCGTGGCGGACATCGCCGACGGTTCGACCGTGATGATCGGCGGATTCGGCCGCGCCGGGCAGCCCGTCGAACTCATCGACGCGCTCATCGCGCACGGCGCCCGCGACCTCACCGTCGTCAACAACAACGCCGGCAACGGCGACACGGGCCTCGCCGCACTGCTGAAGGCGGGTCAGGTGCGCAAGATGATCTGCTCGTTCCCGCGCCAGAGCGACTCGTGGGTCTTCGACGGCCTGTACCGCGACGGCAAGATCGAGCTCGAGCTCGTGCCGCAGGGGAACCTCGCCGAGCGGATCCGCGCGGCCGGCGCCGGGATCGGCGGGTTCTTCACCCCCACCGGGTTCGGCACGCAGCTCGCCGAGGGCAAGGAGACGCGGCGCATCGACGGCCGCGACTACGTCCTCGAGTACCCGATCCACGCGGACGTCGCCCTCATCAGCGCGCGCCGCGCCGACCGCTGGGGCAACCTCGTCTACCGCGAGACCGCCCGCAACTTCGGACCGATCATGGCCGCCGCGGCGAAGACCACCGTCGTGCAGGTCGATGAGATCGTGCCCCTCGGCGACCTCGACCCCGAGGCCGTCATCACCCCCGGCCTGTACGTCGACCGGGTCGTGGCCGTGGGCGAACGCCGCTGGCTCCACGACGGCGTCTTCGTCGGCGGCGTCGACATCGAGGGGCGCCCGCTCGCCCGGAACGGAGCGGACGCATGACCACCCGCGTCTCCCGCACCGCGCTCGCCGCGCGCGTGGCGTCCGACATCCCCGAAGGCGCCGTCGTGAACCTCGGCATCGGCGCCCCCACCCTCGTGGCGGACTACCTGCCCGAGGGGCTCGAGATCGTGCTGCATACCGAGAACGGAATGTTGGGCATGGGCCCCGCGCCGGCCGAGGGATCGGTCGATCCCGACCTGATCAACGCCGGAAAGCAGCCGGTGACGGCGCTCGCCGGAGCCGCGTACTTCCACCACGCCGACTCGTTCGCGATGATGCGCGGCGGCCACCTCGACGTGTGCGTGCTGGGGGCCTTCCAGGTCTCGGCATCCGGCGATCTGGCGAACTGGTCGACCGGCGAGCCCGGGGCGATTCCGGCCGTCGGCGGCGCGATGGACCTCGCGATCGGCGCGAAGGACGTCTACGTCATGACCGACCTGCTCACCAAGCAGGGCGCCCCCAAGCTCGTCGAGACGTGCACCTATCCGCTCACCGGTGTCGGCTGCGTCTCCCGGGTCTACACCGACCACGGCGTCTTCGACGTCACCCCCGACGGCTTCCGCGTGCGGGAACTGTTCGGCGACAACACGCACGCCGAGATCGAGGAGCTCCTCGGTCTCACGCTGATCGAGCGAGGAGCCTGACATGACCGCCAGCTACGTCTACGACGCCGTCCGCACGCCGTTCGGTCGCGCCGGGGGAGCCCTGGCATCCGTTCGTCCCGACGATCTGGCCGCGCTCGTGATGAAGGCGACCATCGAGCGGACCGGTCTCGACCCCGCCCGTATCGACGATGTCGTCTTCGGGGATGCCAACCAGGCCGGGGAGGACAACCGGAACGTCGCCCGTTTCGGCGCGCTGCTCGCCGGCTTCCCGACGATCGTCACCGGGACGACAGTGAACCGGCTCTGCGCGTCGTCGCTCGAGGCCGTGATCCAGGGGTCGCGTGCGATCGAGTCCGGCGACGCCGACATCGTGCTCGCCGGTGGCGTCGAGTCCATGAGCCGCGCGCCGTACGTCGTCGAGAAGGCTGCGAAGCCGTTCCCGGCGGTCGGCAACGCGACGATGTGGAACACCGCGATTGGCTGGCGCATGACGAACCCCGCCCTGCCGAAGCACTGGACGATCTCGAACGGCGAATCCGCCGAGAAGATCGCGCGCGAGTGGGGCATCACGCGGGAGGCTCAGGATGCCTTCGCCGTCCGGTCGCACCAGCGGGCCGCCTCCGCGTGGGCGGCGGGTGTCTTCGACGGCGAGATCGTCGCCGTGCCCGGTGTCGCCCTGAGCCGTGACGAGGGCATCCGCGACGACACCTCGGTCGAGAAGCTCGCGGGGCTGAAGGCGCTGTTCGCGGCGGACGGGCAGGGGAGCGTCACGGCGGGCAACTCGTCGCCGATCAACGACGGCGCTTCCGCGGTGCTCATCGGCGGCGAGGGAGTCCTGGATGCCGAGCCTTTGGCGCGCATCGCGGGCCGCGCGGCCCACGGTGTCGACCCCGACGTGTTCCCGATCGCCCCCATCGAGGCCGCGAACAAGGCGCTCGCCCGGGCGGGCAAGACGTGGGCCGACGTCGATTTCGTCGAGCTCAACGAAGCCTTCGCGTCGCAGTCGCTCGCGTGCCTCGCCGGATGGCCCGATCTCGACCCCGAGAAGCTCAACGTCCACGGCGGTGCGCTCGCGATCGGTCACCCGCTCGGTGCGTCCGGCGGCCGCATCATCGGCCGCGCGGCGCACGAGCTCGCCCGCCGCGGCTCGGGAGTCGCGGTCGTCGCCATCTGCATCGGCGTGGGTCAGGGCCTCGCCGTCGTCCTGGAGCGGTGAGGGTCAGCGTCGACGCGCGTCGTCGCTCGCGGCGGCGTTGTTCGCCGCCCTCACACCGCGCACCGAGCCGACGATGAGCCCCACCAACACGGCGACCGTGGTGAGCAGGGGCGCCCAGTCCGCGAGGCTCAGGAACACGAGCGGCGAGAGCGCGAGGAGCGCCCCGACGACGGCGAACACCGCGTACGGAACGAGCGCCGCGGCGTGCCCGGCCCGCCAGGCCGCGTCGCTCTGCTGGAGCGCGGGAAGACGGATGCCGACCGCCCACCCTCGCGGGATCACCCCGCTTGCGCACAGCGCGATGACCGCGATCAGGCCCAGCCCGACCGCACCGATGATGAGCGCCCCCGGAGTCACGTGCACACCCTACGCCGGGTCTTCGGTTCGCCCGATCGATAGGGTGAGCCGGTGACCGACGCCGAACCCCTCGCCTCCGCTCTCGGCGACGACAGCGACGGCCCCGGCGAGGTCGTCCAGGCCTTCGTGCGCGGGCTCGCGGTCATCCGCGCGTTCGACGCCGAGAATCCCGAACTGACGCTCAGCGACGTCGCGCGCCGCGCCGGCGTGACGCGCGCCGCCGCGGGACGGTTCCTCCGCACGTTGCAGAGCCTCGGTTACGTCCGTAACGACGGGCGCTCGTTCGCCCTCACCCCGCGCGTGCTGGAGCTCGGCTACAGCTACCTCTCGGCCCTGTCGCTCCCCGAGGTCGCGCAGCCGCACCTCGAGGCGCTGTCGCGCGCGGTCGGTGAGAGCGCATCGGCCGCGGTGCTGGACGGCGCCGAGATCGTCTACGTCGCCCGCGTCCCCGTGCGCCGGATCATGTCGGTCGGCATCACGGTCGGCACGCGCTTCCCGGCCGCGATCACGAGCATGGGTCGCGTCCTGTTGGCGGCGGCATCCATCCACGAAAGAGACCGGATCCTGGATGCCGAGCCCCTCGCGCCCCGGACCCCCCGAACGCTGACCGACCCCGCCGCCGTGCGGCAGGAACTCGAGCGGGTCCGCGCGCAGGGCTGGGCCCGCGTCGACGGCGAACTCGAGCCCGGGCTGCAGTCCCTTGCGGCGCCGGTCCACGGCCGAGACGGGACGGTGGTCGCGGCCATCAACCTCTCGATGGCGAGCGGCCGCTACCCCGAGGCCGAGGTCACTGACCGGCTGATCCCGGCGCTGCTCGCCGCGGCCCGCGCCATCGAGGCCGACCTGCGCATGGCGTGACAGCACGGTCTCGTTGAACGATCCGCTCCCCAACTACTCGCTATGCCTCTCCATCGCGGTGGCGGAGGAAGTGAACCCGGGATTTCCTGCTGATTGTGGGGCCCGGGTTTCGCGTTTCTCAGGGCTCAGCCATCCTGTCCAACACCTCGCGCCGGTGGCCGTTCCACCCGCTCGACCTAGGCAGGCGCGCACCACACGTGTTGCCGAATCGATGGACCGTTCGCTCGCGGTATCGTGCATGCTCGCTCTATGAGTGTCGTCTCGCTGATTGCTGGAGTCATTGCGTCGGCCCTGGTTGGAATCGTTCTGACGCAGGTTCTGAAGAAGCACGTCGAAAAGGGCAGCGGTCTTCTGGGGATCTCGATCGCGATCGTGATCTTCCTTGTCGTCCAAATTGTTGCGGACCAGGCACAAACCGACCGAACGACATCGAGCGTCAGCGGTCCAGCATCCCCTGGCGCACCTGATGCCGTGCAGAACCTCAGTCTCGGAATCTCAAACCCGTCGCTCGACGTTGACGGCTCGACATTCTCCGAGATCGAAGTGACCGGTGGGACACCGGGTGCGGGAGTCGACATCGAGATAGCCCAGCCCTCGTACGTTGAGGGAGGCGTATGCCCCAAAATAACGCCACCGATTACAGACAAGTGCAACCTCGTCTATGGCGGGGGCGGTACCTTCGACCGCGAAGGCAAGGTGGTCATGAAGTTTCCAGACCCCGCGGACATTCAGCTCTATTCCGGCCTTTACCGGGTTGCTGTTCGTGACCAGCACACCGGCGCCGTTGTCGATTCCGAGATATCAGTTAACTGATGGGCCGGGATGTGAGGCATCGGCGGCCGTCTCTGGGTTTCTCATGCAGTGCCACATCCTCTGTCGGCTGCGGAGGCCTGCCGCGGACCCGGCGAATCAGCGCGCCGCGCGAACCGGGGCCACGGCATCCGGGCGCAGGTCGAGACGGCGGAGCAGCTGCGCGTTGAGGGCCACGACGATCGTCGACAGCGACATCAGGATCGCACCGACCGACATCGGCAGGACGAAGCCGATCGGGGCCAGCACTCCGGCGGCCAGCGGCACGGACAGCAGGTTGTACCCCGCCGCCCACCAGAGGTTCTGGCGCATCTTCCGGTAGCTCGCGCGCGAGAGCTCGATGACCGACAGCACCGAGCGCGGATCGTCGCTCGCGAGAACGACTCCGGCGGAGGCGATCGCGACGTCGGTTCCCGCGCCGATCGCGAGGCCCACGTCGGCGCGCGCCAATGCGGGCGCGTCGTTGACGCCGTCGCCGACCATCGCCACGCGTCGGCCCTCGCCCTGCAGCTCGGCGACGGTCGATTCCTTGTCTTCCGGGCGCATGCCCGCGAAGAACCGACGGATGCCGAGCTCGTGCGCCACCGCGGCGGCGACAGTCTGCGCGTCGCCGGTGATCATCACGACCTCGATACCTCGATCCGCCAGAGCGCGCACCGCGGTCACGGACTCGGGCCGGACCTCGTCGGCCAGGCGCAGGGCACCGACCGTCTCGCCGTCCGCGACGACGTGCAGCACGATCGAGCCGTCGCCGCGCCACTCCTCGGCGACCGGGAGTTCGCGGGCACCCTCCTCGCGGAGAAGGGCCGGACCGCCCACGCGCACCGTGCGCCCGGCGACGCTCGCCCGCACGCCGACCGCCGGTGATGACGAGAAGTCCGCGGATGCCGGGACGTCGAGTTCGCGGGCTTCGGCGGCGCGGACGATCGCGCCGGCGAGCGGGTGCTCCGAATCGGCTTCGGCGGCGGCAGCCCACGCCAGGACGGTGTCGCGATCGGTTCCCGGGGCAGCGTCGACGGCCGTCACGGCCGGCTCGCCGCGCGTGAGCGTGCCCGTCTTGTCGAACAGGACGGTGTCGACCGTCCGCATGCTCTCGAGTGTGAGACGGTCCTTCACCAGCACCCCTGCGCGCGCCGCGCGTTCGGTCGCGATCGAGACGACGAGGGGGATCGCGAGCCCGAGCGCGTGCGGGCAGGCGATGACGAGGACCGTGATCGTGCGCACGACGGCGGAGTCCGGCATCCCGACGAGAGTCCACACCACCGCGGTGATCGCCGCGGACCCCAGCGCGAACCAGAACAGCCATGCGGCCGCGCGGTCGGCGAGACGCTGGGCGCGCGACGTCGAGGTCTGTGCGTCGCTCACGAGCTTCTGGATGCCGGCGAGGGCGGTGTCGTCGCCGACGGCGGTGATCTCGACCCGGATGCCGGAGTCGGCGGCGACCGTCCCTGCGACCACGGGGTCGCCTTCTCCGCGGGGGACGGCGCGGGACTCGCCCGTGATCATCGACTCGTCGAGCTGAGCCGAGCCCTGGATGATCCGTCCGTCGGCGGGGACGCGTCCGCCGGGGCGGACGACCACGACGTCGCCGACCGTCAGCGCGGACGGCGGCACCGACTCGGTCGTGTCGCCGTCGACGCGCTCGGCCTCGTCGGGGAGCAGCGCCGCGAGCGAGTCGAGCGCCGACGTCGTCTGGGCGAGGGAGCGCATCTCGATCCAGTGGCCGAGCAGCATGATCACGACCAGCAGCGCGAGCTCCCACCAGAAGTCGAGCTCGTGGTGGAGGAGGCCGAGGCTCGCGCCCCACGAGGCCAGGAACGCGACGGTGATCGCGAGGGCGATGAGGAGCATCATCCCGGGGGCGCGCCCGCGGATCTCGCTGACCGCTCCGCTCAGGAACGGCGCGCCGCCCCACACGTACATGACGGTTCCGAGCACGGGCGACACCCACGGCACGCATTCGGCGTCCGGGAGCGTGTAGCCGACGAGGTCGGCGAACATCGCGGAGAAACCGACGACCGGGGCCGCGAACACGAGCATCGTCCAGAACAGGCGACGGAAGCGCGCGACGTGGCCGGCATGCCCCTCGTGGCCCGCGTGCGCTGTGTGTCCCGAGCCGTGCATCGCGTGCTCGTCCGACATCGCCGCGGTCGCGCCGTGCATCGAATGGTCGTGCGAGGTCATGGCATCCGTCTCTTCTCGCGTGCGTCCTGGGGGAGGTCAGTGCTCCGCCGTCGGCTCCGCGCGGAACCGCCGCAGCCGCAGGCTGTTGGTCACGACGAACACCGACGACAGCGCCATCGCGGCGGCCGCGACGACGGGGTTCAGCAGACCGGCCATCGCCACCGGGATCGCGGCGACGTTGTAGGCGAAGGCCCAGAACAGGTTGCCCTTGATGGTGCCGAGCGTGCGGCGCGCGAGGCGGACGGCGTCGGCGACCACGAGCAGATCGCCCGACACCACCGTGACGTCGCTCGCCGCGATCGCGGCATCCGTCCCTCCGCCCATCGCGATGCCGAGGTCGGCGGCCGTGAGGGCCGCGGCGTCATTGACGCCGTCGCCCACCATCGCCACGACCCGTCCCTCGGCCTGCAGCGCGCGGACGACGTCGAGCTTCTCGGCCGGCGTGACCTCGGCGCGGACGTCGTCGATCCCGACCTCGGCGGCGACGCGGGCGGCGGTCGCGGCGTTGTCACCGGTGAGCAGTACGGGACGCAGGCCCAGGCGGCGGAACCGCTCGATCGCCTCGGCGCTCGTCGGCTTGATCGTGTCGGCGACGACGATCGCGCCGATGTACTGCCCGTCGCGCGCGACGGCGACGACGGTTCCGCTCGCCTCTGAGTCGGAGACCTCGGATGCCGGCACCTCCACGCTCCACTGATCCCGCAGCCAGGACAGCCGGCCGGCGACGACGGCGGAACCGTCCACGACACCCTGCACGCCGTACCCCGCGTGCGCGGCGAACGACTCGACGGGGGCCACGGCTCCCGCGGCGGACGCGATCGCGCGCCCGACGGGGTGCTCCGACCCGCCCTCGACGGCCGCGGCGGCGGCGAGCAGCTCGGCCCGGTCCACGCCCGCGGCGGGCAGCACGTCGGTCACGGCCATGCGGCCGGTGGTGACGGTGCCGGTCTTGTCGAGCACGATCGTGTCGACGCGGCGCGTCTGCTCGAGCACCTGCGGACCGCGGATCAGGATGCCGAGCTGCGACCCGCGCCCGGTGCCCACGAGCAGCGCGGTCGGGGTCGCGAGGCCCAGCGCGCACGGGCACGCGATGATGAGCGTCGCCACGGCGGCGGTGAACGCGAGTTCGAGCGGCGCCCCCGCGACCAGCCATCCGACGAACGCCGCGACGGCGAGCAGGATCACGACCGGCACGAAGACCGCCGAGACGCGGTCGGCGAGCCGCTGCACCTCGGCCTTGCCGGTCTGCGCCTCCTCGACCAGGCGCCCCATTCGGGCGAGTTCGGTGTCGGCGCCGACGCGCGTGATCTCGACGACCAGGCGCCCACCGACGTTGATCGTGGCACCGACGACGCGGGCGCCGGGTGCCACCTCGACCGGCACGGATTCGCCGGTGAGCATGCTGGCATCCACCGCCGACGTTCCGTCGGTGACGAGACCGTCCGACGGGATCTTCTCGCCCGGACGCACCACGACGACGTCGCCGACGACGAGGCTCGCGACCGGGACGGTGCGCTCGCGGCCGTCGTCGAGCTTCGTCGCGGAGGTCGCGCCGAGGTTGAGCAGGGCCTTCAGCGCGCTCGCCGAAGCCGTGCGGGCCCGCGCTTCGGCGTAGCGGCCGGCGAGGAGGAACACCGTCACGAGCGCGGCGACCTCGAGGTAGATCTCGTGCGCGCCGGCGGTCGGTGCGCCGAAGAGTGTGAAGCTCATCGTCATCCCGGGCATGCCCGCGCCGCCGAAGAACAGGGCGTAGAGCGACCAGCCGAAGGAGGCGATGACGCCGAGGCTGATGAGCGTGTCCATCGTGACAGCGCCGTGGCGGGCGTTGATCGCGGCCGCGCGGTGGAAGGGCCACGCGCCCCACACCGCGACGGGAGCGGTCAGCGTGAGCGCGAGCCACTGCCAGTTGGAGAACTGCAGCGCGGGGATCATCGACAGCAGCGCGACCGGCACGGCCAGCGCGAGACTGATGAGCAGGCGCCGGCGGAGGGCGTCGGTCTCGGGGTCGGTCGCGACCTCTTCCGGGACCGGGGGCGCGGGCACCGCAGCCGCGTATCCCGCGGCCTCGACGACCGCGATGAGGTCTGCCGGGTCGAGGTCGTCGCCGCGCACGCGCGCCTTCTCGGTGGCGTAGTTGACGGATGCCTCGACGCCGGGCAGCTTGTTCAGCTTGCGCTCGATGCGGGTGGCGCACGAGGCGCACGTCATCCCGGTGATGTCGAGCTCGACGTCGGTGGTGCTCATGACGGGTCGGCCGCCAGGGCGTAGCCGGCCTCCTCGACGGCGTCGCGCACGAGGGCGGCGTCGAGCGGGGTCTCGCTGGCGATCGTGACGCGCGAGACGTCGCCGACGCGCAGGTCGACGGAGACGCCGTGCACCCCCGCGATCTCCGAGATCTCCTCGGTCACGCTGCGGACGCAGTGCGCGCACGTCATCCCCGTGACGCCGATCTCCTGGATCACCGCGCCTTCCGGCAGGGGAGTGGATGCCGCGGCCTCGCGGAGACCGAGATCGATGCGTTCGTTCATGGTGTTCTCCTCGGGGGTCAGGACCGGACGAGCCGGGCGATGGCGTCGTTGGCCTCGCGGATCTTCTCGGCGGCGACCTGGCCGCCCTCCGCGCTGGCCTCGGCGACGCAGTGGCTGAGGTGATCGGACAGGAGCGACAGCGCGACGGTCTCGAGCGCCTTCGTCGCGGCGGACACCTGCGTGAGGATGTCGATGCAGTACTTGTCTTCGTCGACCATTCGCGCGATGCCGCGCACCTGGCCCTCGACGCGCCGCAGACGTTTCTGCAGGTCGTCCTTGTGTCCGTCGTACCCGTTCATGATGGATACCATACCCCCCTAGGGTATCCGAGGGGCCGATCCGGCGAATATTCATGCGCTCTCGGTCCTGACGCTCCTCAGCGTCCTCATCCTCACGAAGACCCCGCCGAACCGGATCGGTCAGCGCCTCGGCGACCTCTACGCGTGGATGTTCGTGCCGAGCG
>NZ_BADA01000379.1 GCF_000333395.1 Microbacterium sp. B19 | reverse complement strand
CGCGACGTGGGACCGCGCGCTCCCGGTTGTCGGAGCCGTGATCGTCCTCGGCCCCGTACTGCTCGTGCTCGCCCGCCGCCTGGAGATCCTGCGGATGGGCGACGACACCGCCGCCGCGCTCGGGCTGCCCGTCGAGCGCAGCCGCCTGCTTCTCATCGTTGCGGCCGTGGGCCTCCTCGCCTTCGGCACCGCCGCCGCCGGCCCCATCGCCTTCGTGTCGTTCCTGGCCGGGCCGATCGCCCTGCGGATCCTCGGTCCCGTCGGCTCCCCCGTCCTCCCCGCGGGGCTCGTCGGCGCGCTCCTCGTCCTCGTCGCCGACTTCTGCGCGCAGTACGCGTTCGGCACGCGGCTGCCGGTGGGCGTCATCACCGGTGTGCTCGGCGCGCCGTACCTCATCTACCTGCTCATCCGCAGCAGCCGATCCGGAGGCACCACGCTATGACGTCGCCGCGCCCCCGCACTCGCCCCCGCGCTCGCCCTCACCGAGAAGGACCCCGACGATGACCAACCGGGGGCGCGGCATCCATCCCGACGACCTCGCCGTCGTCCTCGATGAGGGCG
>NZ_BADA01000380.1 GCF_000333395.1 Microbacterium sp. B19 | reverse complement strand
CAGCGCGATGAGCTGGTCGTACGGAGTCTGGGCTCCCGCCGTGACCGAGCGCGCGGTGTCGCCGATGATCGCGGGCACGTTGTCCGGCAGCGCTCGCACGGCATCGCCCAGTTCGCTGCCTCCCACCGAACGGGCGCGGATCTGCTCCAGCGTCG
>NZ_BADA01000381.1 GCF_000333395.1 Microbacterium sp. B19 | reverse complement strand
GGATGCGGCATCGTTCGACTAGCCCCCGTGATACGCCGGGGCGAGGGCGATCAGCAGGCACGCGGTCCAGTGGCACAGGAACGCCAGCACGGTGCACACGTGGAAGATCTCGTGGAAGCCGAAGTGGCCTGGCCACGGATTCGGGCGCTTGAGCGCGTACACGACCGCACCGATCGTGTACAGCACGCCGCCGACCACGACGAGCACCATCATCGCGACGTTGGCGTCCAGCAGGTCGACGATGTACATCACCGCCGCCCACCCGAGCGCCAGATACAGCGCGACGTAGAGCCATCGGGGTGCGTTGATCCAGAAGACGCGGAACAGGATGCCGAGAATCGCGCCGCCCCAGACGATCGACAGGAGCAACACCGTCTTCGGCGTCGGAAGGGCCAGCACCGCGAGAGGCGTATAGGTGCCGGCGATGAGCAGCAGGATGTTCGCGTGGTCGATGCGCTTGAGGACCGCCCTGGTCTTCGGCTTCCAGTTGAAGCGGTGGTACAGCGCCGAGTTGCCGAACAGGAGCATCGAGGTGGCCGTGAAGACCGCCGACGCCCACTTCGCGGGGCCACCGTGCGCGAGCGTGATCAGGACGATCCCCGCGGCGATCGCCACCGGGAACGTGCCGGCGTGGATCCAGCCGCGCCACGTCGGCTTGAGATCGGCCTGCGCGCCGACGGCCCCCGCTTCCAGGAGCGGAAGCTGGGGCATCTCGGGTCCGTCTGTCGGGGCGGTGGATGTCACCCTTCGAGGGTACGACGGGCCCCATACCGGACCCCGTACATGGACAGCGTTCTGTGGGCAGACGCCCAGCGACGCGCCCCACGGCGCCGGACGCGGGCGCCGCGACGCGATAGCGTAGGCGGGTGGCGCGCGTGTGGAGGAACGAGGGACGGGGTCCCCTCTACCGGCTGTACATTCAGCGCCTCCGTCGCCAGATGCCGACCACCGTGCCGCACCACGTCGCGATGATGATCGACGGCAACCGCCGGTGGGCGCGTCAGCTCGGCTTCGACAGCGCCGCACACGGCCACCGCGCTGGAGCCGCGAAGATGCACGAGTTCCTGCGGTGGTGCGACGATCTCGGCATCCGGGTCGTGTCGCTGTACCTGCTGTCGAACGACAACCTCCGCAAGCGCGATCCACGGGAGCTCGAAGACCTCATCGACATCATCGCGGAACTCGCCCGTGAGCTGTCGCACGAGCCCGACTGGCGCGTGCAGCACGTGGGGCGTTCCGAGGAGCTGCCGCCCGCTCTCGCGGAGGTGCTGCACGAGGTCACCGAGCGCACGCGTTCGCACACCGGGCTGCACGTCAACCTCGCCGTCGGGTACGGCGGCCGCAGTGAGATCGTGGATGCCGTGCGCAGCATCATCGCGAAGCACGACGAGCGCGGGGGAACGCTCGAGGAGCTCGCGGCGAGCCTCACGCCGGAGCAGATCGGCGAGCACCTGTACACGGGCGGCCAGGCCGACCCGGATCTCGTCATCCGCACGTCGGGGGAGCAGCGCCTGAGCGACTTCCTGCTGTGGCAGTCGGCGCACTCGGAGTTCTATTTCGTCGAGGCGCTGGGGCCGGATCTGCGCGAGGTGGACTTCCTGCGCGCCATCCGCGACTTCGCCGCGCGCGATCGCCGGTTCGGTCAGTAGCCGCGACACGAGCGTTAACGCAGTCGTCATTTTTCCGGGCGTGTTCGCGACCCCGGCGGGGCTCGCGAGGCCTTACGGTGAGGTCATCGGGCACGGAGCCCGATCGAGTCGGCCTTCGGATCGCGACTCGTGACCCACAGGTCGACTCGTGACAGCCGGGTGAGACACCCGGGTCGGGAGTGGGTTGTGACTGCACGAGCACCGTACGACCAGCGGAACGTCGTCGACAGCAGTGTTTCGGAACCGGATGCCTCAGCCGATCAGGCTCTGCGCACGTACGTTCTGGACACCTCCGTTCTGTTGAGCGATCCGCGGGCGTTCTTCCGCTTCGCCGAGCATTCGGTCGTGATCCCGGTCGTGGTGATCACCGAACTCGAGGGCAAACGCCACGATCCGGAGATCGGCTACTTCGCACGGCAGGCGCTGCGCCATCTCGACGAACTGCGCATCGAGCACGGTCGCCTCGACTTCCCGGTGCCGGTCGGCACCGACGGGACGCTGCGGGTCGAGCTGAACAACACCGACCCCTCGGTGCTCCCGTCGGGTATGCGCCTCGGCGACAACGACAGCCGCATCCTCGCGGTGGCGATGAACATCGCCCGCGGCGGCGTCGAGGTCACGGTCGTGTCGAAGGACCTCCCGATGCGTGTCAAGGCCGCGTCCCTCGGCCTGACCGCGGAGGAGTACCTCGCCGAGCAGGCGATGGACTCGGGCTGGACCGGTATCGCCTCCCTCGACGTCTCCGGCGACGAACTCAGCGACCTGTACGAGGCCGAGGTCGCCTCGAGCGACGACGTCCGCGGGCTGCCCGTCAACACCGGCCTCATCATCCACTCCGAGCGCGGCTCGGCCCTCGGGCGCGTCACCGGCGACGGGGAGTTCCGCCTCGTGCGCGGAGACCGCGACGCGTTCGGTCTGCACGGCCGCTCGGCCGAGCAGCGCATCGCCCTCGACCTGCTGCTCGATCCGGAGGTGGGCATCGTCTCGCTCGGCGGGCGTGCCGGCACCGGCAAGTCGGCCCTGGCGCTGTGCGCGGCGCTCGAGGCGGTGCTGGAGCGGCAGCAGCAGAAGAAGATCATCGTCTTCCGTCCGCTGTTCGCCGTCGGCGGGCAGGAGCTGGGCTACCTCCCCGGCGACCAGGCGGAGAAGATGAACCCGTGGGGCCAGGCGGTGTTCGACACCCTCGGCTCGGTCGTCTCGGGCAACGTCCTCGAGGAGGTGCTCGCGCGCGGTCTGCTCGAGGTGCTCCCGCTCACCCACATCCGCGGACGCTCCCTGCACGACGCGTTCGTGATCGTCGACGAGGCGCAGTCGCTCGAGCGCAACGTGCTCCTCACCGTGCTCAGCCGCATCGGGCAGAACTCCCGCGTGGTGCTCACCCACGATGTCGGTCAGCGCGACAACCTGCGCGTCGGCCGCCACGACGGTGTCGCCTCGGTGATCGAGACGCTGAAGGGCCACGCGCTCTTCGGGCACGTCACGCTCACGCGCTCCGAGCGCTCGGCGATCGCCGCGCTCGTGACCGAGCTGCTAGAGGCCGGCGAGCTGTCCTGACCAGAGCCAAGAAGGGGCCGGGATGCCAGGCATCCCGGCCCCTTCTCTGTCCCGTGCCGTGCAGATGAGAGGTTTCTCATCTGCAGCTCTCGGGATTCTCACGGGGAGCAACCAAAGTGGTCTCAACGGCGAGGGAAACTTTGCCGCCGCCACCGGCGGTTCCCCCTGATAAATGAAAAGAGATCGGTTCGCCGAGCAGGTCACCGACGTTTCGGGTACGTCGGAAGACCGCCGCGGATCATCTCCCCATTTCCCCCGGTTCCCCCCACCGGGGGTTTTTGGGTTTTCGGCGCCTATTGCCAGCGGTAACCCGCGCCGCGGACCGTCACGATGCGGGCCGCCCCGAACTTCGCGCGCAAGTAGCGCACGTAGACATCGACGACGTTGGACCCCGGGTCGAAATCCAGGCCCCACACACGACTCAGCAGCTGCTCACGGCTGAGCACCTGACCCGCGTGACGCAGGAACTCCTCGGTGAGAGCGAACTCGCGCGCGCTCAGGTCGACCTCGCGTCCGCCGACCGTGGCGCGGCGGGTGAGGACGTCGAGCGACACGTCGCCGTGGGCGATCGTGATGCTTCCCAAGGGTGTGGGCTCGCGGAGACGCGAGCGCACGCGGGCGAGGAGCTCGTCGAACTTGAACGGTTTGGCGACGTAGTCGTTGGCGCCCGAGTCCAGCCCGTCGACCGTGTCCCGCGTGCTCGTCCGGGCAGTCAGCATGATGACCGGAATGGGGGAGCCCTGCCCGCGCAGACTCCGCAGGACCTCGAAGCCGTCCATGGTCGGGAGCCCCACGTCCAGCAGCACGAGGTCCACCTCCCCCGACAGGGCCGTGTCGAGCGCTTCGGCCCCGTCGTCGACGATGAGGGTCTGATAGCCGCGGNCCTCGAGACCCTTCGCCACGAACGCGGAGATGCGCTCCTCGTCTTCGGCGATGAGGATGCGGGTCATCCGGTGGCCTCTCTCTGCAGGACGACATCGCCGGCGCGGACCGGCGTGGGGAGATCGGTCGGGGCGTGCGTGCCGCCCAGGGGGATGTGCAGTGTCACGGTCGCGCCGCCGCCGGGGGTGTCGGTGACGCTGCAGGTTCCCTCGTGCGCCTTGGCGATGGCATCCACGATGGAGAGTCCCAGGCCGGACCCGTCGACTCCCCGACGCGTCGAGACGCGATCGAACCGCCGGAACACCCGATGGCGCGCGGCGGGAGGGATGCCGGGCCCGTGGTCGCGCACCCAGAGGTTCGCGACCGTGCCGTCGGTGGAACTGCCGATCTCGATCGGGCTCCCGGCGGGGGTGTACTTCGCGGCGTTGTCGGCCAGCTGCAGCCACGCCTGCACGAGCCGGTCGTGATCGCCGACGAACGTCCCGCGTCCGCGGGCCTCGACGGTCCAGGTGTGCTCCGGGATGGCGGCGACCAGCTCGCCGACGCGATCGGTGAGAGCGCCGACGTCGATGACCCCGGACGAGAGCGAGCCGCTCTCCACGTCCGCCAGGGCGTCGATGTCGTCGACCAGTCGCGAGAGCCTGTCCAGCTCGGCGATGCCGAGGTCGCGCGTCTCGACGACGTCGTCCGGGTCGGCCGGGTTCATCGTCTCGAGATGCCCGCGGACGATCGTGATCGGCGTCTTCAGCTCGTGGCGCACGTCGTCGAGAAGCTGGCGCTGCTGCTCGACCGACATCGCGAGCCGGTCGAGCATCGAGTTCACCGAGGCGGTCAGGTCGGCGATCTCGTCGTTGCCGTCGGCGGACACGCGGGTGCCGAGGTCGGCGATCGTGATCGCGTCGGTGGTGTCGCGGAGTTTTCGGAGCGGCGAGAACAGCCGACCCGTGACGAACCAGCCGGCCACTCCGACCGCGAGCAGCACCGCCGCGCCGGCGATCGCGTACGTGGTCGTCGAGAGCGTGACGAGCTCCATGCGCTGGTCGATGGAGATGGCCTGGACGATCGTGGAGTCGTCGTCGCGGACGGCCGCGAAGAGCACGGGACCGGCGGCCGACGACAGGCGCCCGCGCGTCTCGCCGCGATCCAACGCCGTACGGAGGTCGGTGAGGAACGCGGTATCGCCGGCGAGGGCCAGCCCGGGCGGAGCCGGAGTGGTCGCGAGCACGGTGGTGTCGTTGAGTGCGAGGGTGCCGTCGGTGCGCCCCGGTACGGCCGCGGCGACCAGGTCGGCCGGATCCTGACTGCTGACCGACACCGTCGAGACGAATCCGTCCAGTTGCCGCTCGGCGTTCGCGATGACGCGCGTGCTCTGAACGAAGAACGTCACGCCACCGGCAAGGATGAGCCCGAGCAGCACGACGCCGAGGATCGCCGCGAGGAGCCGCACGCGCGCCGAGACGGGTCTCGAGCGGGGGGTCATCCTCCGATTATGGCGGTCCTCGGCGTCGTTGCGGGGGTTCAGCCCGGGTGGGTCATCGACAGCAGGTCGAGCTTGGCGTCGAGCACCTCTTCGGTGATCTCGCCGCGCTCGACGTAGCCGAGGTCGACGACGGCCTCGCGGACCGTGATGCCCTTGGCGACGGAGTGCTTCGCGATCTTCGCCGCGGCCTCGTAGCCGATGACCTTGTTCAGCGGCGTCACGATCGAGGGCGACATGCCCGCGAAGGCCTCGGCGCGGGCGACGTTGGCCTCGAGGCCGTCGATGGTCTTGTCGGCCAGCACCCGCATGGCGTTCGAGAGCAGGCGGATCGACTCCAGCAGCGCGGTGCCCATGACGGGGATCGCCACGTTGAGCTCGAAGGAGCCGGATGCGCCGGCCCACGCGACGGTGGCGTCGTTGCCGATGACCCGCGCGCACACCATGAGGGTCGCCTCAGGGACGACGGGGTTGACCTTGCCCGGCATGATCGAGGAGCCCGGCTGCAGGTCGGGGATGTGGATCTCGCCGAGGCCGGTGTTAGGGCCTGAACCCATCCAACGGATGTCGTTGTTGATCTTCGTCAGCGACACCGCGATCGTGCGCAACGCACCGGAGGCCTCGACGAGCCCGTCGCGGTTGGCCTGGGCCTCGAAGTGGTCCTTGGCCTCGGTGATGGGCAGCTCGGTCTCGGCCGCGAGCAGCTCGATGACCTTCTGCGGAAAGCCGAGCGGGGTGTTGATGCCGGTGCCGACGGCCGTGCCGCCGAGCGGCACCTCGCCGACGCGGGGGAGGGTGGCGCGCACGCGCTCGATGCCGAGACGCATCTGGCGCGCGTATCCGCCGAACTCCTGGCCGAGCGTCACGGGCGTGGCATCCATCAGGTGGGTGCGACCCGACTTGACGATGCCCTTCCACGCCTCGGCCTTCGCCTCGAGCGCCACCGCGAGGTGGTCGAGCGCCGGGATGAGGTCGTCGATGAGGGCCTGGGTCACGGCGATGTGGACCGAGGTCGGGAAGACGTCGTTCGAGGACTGCGAGGCGTTCACGTGGTCGTTCGGGTGGACCGTGTCGCCGAGGATCCGGGTCGCGAGGGTCGCGAGGACCTCGTTCATGTTCATGTTCGACGAGGTTCCGCTGCCGGTCTGGTACGTGTCGACCGGGAAGTGCGCGTCGTAGGCGCCCGTGATGACCTCGTCGGCGGCCTGGGCGATCGCGTCGGCGATGCGGGGGTCGAGCGTGCCGAGCTCCTTGTTCGCGAGGGCGGCGGCCTTCTTGATGCGGGCGAGCGCGGCGATCTGCATCGACTCCAGCCCCGAACCCGAGATCGGGAAGTTCTCCACCGCGCGTTGTGTCTGCGCGGCGTAGAGGGCGTCCTTGGGCACCCGCACCTCACCCATGGTGTCGTGTTCGATGCGGTACTCGATGTCGGTCACGTCGTCGTTCCTCCAGATCGTTTGTCGTGTGGTGTCAGGCGGCGTGGGCGTCGTCGACGTCGCCCACGCTCACGACGGGGACGGCTTCCCCGTCGGCGAGTCGGTAGTTGGCTCCCACGACCGCCACCCGGCCCTCGGCCACGGCTTCGGCGATGAGCTCGGAAGCGCGGAGGAGGTCGGCGACGGTGTGGCGCAGGTGCTCGCGGCCCACGAGCTCGGCATCCACGTGGTCGGTCGGTCGGCCGGCGGCGGCCTCTTCGCGGATCACGCGGCGCACGGCCGGCACGATCGGCGCGATCTGGCGCCAGATGTACGGCGGCAGGTTGGGGGCGTCGACGGCGGTGCTGTCGATCGCGGCGCCGACCGCACCGCACGCGTCGTGGGCGAGCACGACGATGAGGGGCACGCCGAGGACGCCGACGGCGTACTCGAGGCTGCCGATCACGGAGTCGGAGATGACCTGGCCGGCGTTGCGGACGACGAAGAGGTCGCCCAGGCCCTGGTCGAAGATGATCTCGGCGGCCAGGCGCGAGTCGGAGCAGCCGAACAGCGCGGCCGTGGGGTGCTGCGAGTTGGCCAGCTCGGCGCGACGTTCGACGTCCTGCCGGGGGTGCGCCGGATCGCCCGAGACGAAGCGCCGGTTCCCTTCGAGCATCTGGGTCCACACGGCCTGGGGGGTCAGGGCATCGCTCACGGGGTCTCTCTCAGTTCTCGAACCTGGGCGGTGACGGATGCCGCGGCGATCGCGGTCGTTTCGGGGCTGGCGTCTCCGTAGATCAGCACCTGGTCGGGGCCGGCCGGGGTCGACAGCGCGTACGTGATGTTCCCCGCACGTTCTGGGTCGCTGGGGCGGTAGACGTTCCAGTCGATGCCGTCGATCGCGAGGGTCTCGGTGCTGCGCGCCCCGCCGAGGATCTGCGCCACCCATTCCTCGCCCGTGTCGAGTCCCTGCGCGACCCGCACGAAGCCGGACTCGCCGGAGCGGACGTACACCATCGTCCACGCCTCGGTGCCACCCTGGCCTTCGGTCGTGGCCTGATTGACGCGCCAGCCGTCGGGGAGCGACGGCGACAGGGCGGGGCGGCCGATGTCCTTCGACAGGTCGGCGGCGAGGGCTGCGACGTCGGGCTGGGGGCGCGGGGCGGGTTCGCCGCGGGGCACGGCCGCGATCACGACCAGCACCACACCGACGGTGACGAGCAGCGCGGCGATGAGGTTGCGGAAGGTCTTGCTCGAGCGGTACCGCCGCGAGGATTCGGCCTTGCGGGCGGCGGTCTCCTCCGGCGTCTCGGGACGGCCGAGCTCGGCGACGACGCGGGCCATCAGGACTCCTCGCCCTCGCCGCGCGCGGCATCCAGCCGCCGCTTCGCACCCAGCAGCCACTCCTCGCAGCGGGCCGACAGCTGTTCGCCGCGTTCCCACAGCGCGAGGGACTCCTCCAGCGTCGGAGCGCCCTGCTCGAGTTCGGCGACCACGCGCACCAGCTCGTCGCGCGCCTGCTCGAACGACAGGGATGCCACGTCGGCGGAGGGGCCGGAAGGCGTCGCGGTCATGGCATCCATCTTAGGCTCGCCCGTCGGCCGGGCCGCCGTCGTCGGGGGAGTCCGCCTCGCCGATCGGGCCTGTGGAGGAGGAGCCGAAGGCGCCCTCGGCCACGGTCACGACCACCCGGGTTCCCGCCGGCGCCTGCGCCGCGTCCCGCACGATTCCGCCGCCCTCGACCTGCGCGATGGCGTAGCCGCGCGCCAGTGTCGCCTCGGGCGAGAGCGCCCGGAGCGACGCCCGCAGCTCGCGCGTGCGCCGTTCCTCGCTCTGCAGGCGGCGGTCGACGACGTCGCGCCCGCGGGTCGCGAGCATCCAGATGTCCTGCGCCCGGGCGGTGAGCATCGAGTGCGGCGTGCGCAGCACCGGCCGGGAGCGCAGCTGTTCGAGCTGCGCGATGTCGTGCAGCACGCGCTGGGTGAGCCGGTTCGTGAGGCGCGCCCGCAGCTGCGCGACCAGGGCGCGCTGCTCGCTCACGTCCGGAACGACGCGCTTGGCGGCGTCCGTCGGCGTGGAGGCGCGCACGTCGGCGACGTCGTCGAGGAGGGGCCGGTCGTTCTCGTGCCCGATCGCGCTCACGATCGGAGTGGATGCCGCGGCCACCGCGCGTACCAGTCGCTCGTCGCTGAAGCCGAGCAGCGTCTGCGGGTCCCCGCCGCCGCGCGCGATCACGATGACGTCGACCTCGGGGTCGGCATCCAGCGCCTTCAGTGCGGCGAGGGTCTCGGGGACGCACCGGTCTCCCTGCACGGCCGCGTAGCGCGTGCGGAAGCGCACCTGTGGCCAGCGCAGCTCGGCGTTGCGGTACACGTCCTTCTCGGCATCCGAGTTCTCGCCCGTGATCAGGCCGATGCAGTGGGGGAGGAAGGGCAGCTTCTTCTTGCGCGCGGGGTCGAACAGCCCCTCGGAGCGCAACTGCGCGCGCAGGCGCTCGAGCCGTTCGAGCTGCTCGCCGAGGCCCACGTGCCGCATCGCCGACACGGCGAACGAGAAGTCGCCGGTGCGCGGGAAGTAGTCGGCCTTGACGCACGCCACGACGTGGTCGCCGACCTCGAAGTCCTTCGGGAGCCGCGCGAGCGTGCTCGACCAGATGCGGAAGGCGACCGTCGACTCGCTGCCGAGGTCTTTCAGACGCCCGAAGACGTTGCCCCCGCGGCGGTTGAATGACGTGATCTCGCCCTCGACCCACACCGAGCCCCACCGCTCGATGAACCCGCGGATGGTGTCGTTCAGGCGCGACACCGACGTGGGCGCCTCGTTCTTCGAGTCGCGCGGGTGGACGGAGTCGGCCGGGGGCGCCTGGCCCTCGACGGCTTCGGGTCGGAAGGAGGTCATGCTCTCTCAGGGGGTCGGTGATGGGCGGTTCGGCCGTCGTCCAGGGGCGCCCCGGTAGAATCGAGGGGTGAGCACACCTGCCGTCCACCTGCCCGTTCCCCGGATCCCGGGTCGACGCGGGCGGCTCCAGGATATCCCCGTCCACGGACAGAAGAAGGTGCTGTTGGCGGCGCCCCGCGGCTACTGCGCGGGCGTGGACCGCGCGGTCATCGCCGTCGAGAAGGCGCTCGAGCGCTACGGCGCGCCGGTGTACGTGCGCAAGCAGATCGTGCACAACATCCACGTCGTCACCGAGCTCGAGAAGAAGGGCGCGATCTTCGTCGACGAGGTCGACGAGGTACCCGAGGGCTCGCACGTCGTGTTCAGCGCGCACGGGGTCTCGCCGGCCGTGGTGTCGGCGGCATCCGATCGGCACCTGCAGGCGATCGACGCGACCTGCCCGCTCGTGACCAAGGTGCACCGCGAGGCTGTGCGCTTCGCCCGCGACGACTTCGAGATCCTGCTCATCGGCCACGAGGGACACGAAGAGGTCGAGGGCACCGCGGGAGAGGCTCCCGAGCACGTCACGGTCGTCAACTCTCCAGAGCACGCCGACACCGTCGAGGTTCGCGACCCGTCGAAGGTGGTGTGGCTCTCGCAGACCACTCTTTCCGTCGACGAGACGATGGAGACCGTCCGTCGTCTGCGACTGCGCTTCCCCGAGCTGCAGGATCCGCCGTCCGACGACATCTGCTACGCGACCCAGAACCGCCAGGTCGCGATCAAGAAGGTCGCGCGCGACGCCGACCTCGTGATCGTCGTGGGCTCCGCCAACTCCTCGAACAGCGTGCGGCTCGTCGAGGTCGCGCTCGAGCACGGGGCCAAGGCCGCGTACCGCGTCGACTACGTCGACGAGGTGCGTCAGGAATGGCTCGAGGGCGTCGAGACCGTAGGTGTCACGAGCGGCGCGTCCGTGCCCGAGGTGCTCGTCACCGAGGTGCTGCAGGAGCTCGCGGGTGCGGGCTACCGCGATGTCGAGGAAGTGCGCACGGCCGAGGAGGACCTCATGTTCTCGCTCCCCAAGGAACTGCGCCAGGATGCCTCGGGCAAGCGCGACCAGCGTGCGCTGGGCGGCCGGGGCCGCGCATGACCGACGGCGACGAACGACCGCGGCCGCAGTACGGCGAATACGCGACTCCCGAGGAGCAGCGTGCGCGGATCCGACGTCCCGAAGTGACGGAGTCGCTCGAGGCGGGAGTGGCACCGGCCCCCGAGCCCTCGGTCGCTGCGGCTCCCGCGGCAGCCCCGAAGCCCGGTCCGCTCGCGGACCGATTCGTCACGTTCGGTCTCCTGATCTACGGCTTCATCACCGTGGTGTCGACGATCATCCAGCTGCTGGATTTCCCCGGCTACGCCGAGCGGGCCGCCCAGCTCCTCGGCGTCCAGGCCACGTACACGGCCCTGAACGCCGGGTACGTCTGGGGTGCGATCGCCTCCGTCGCCTACGGCGTCGGCTACCTGCTCACCGCGTGGCTGACATGGCGGCGTCTTCGGCGCGGCCGCATCGCGTTCTGGGTGCCGCTCGTCGGGTTCGTCGCCACGACGGTGGTGGCGAGCGTGTGCATCACGATCGCCCTCACCTCCGATCCCGCGTACTTCTCTTCTCTCACCGGCGGCCTCCTGAAATGAACCTCGGGGCCCGGCATCCCGTGTTCTCCTGAGGACGACAGGAGGGAGCCGGCGATGCGAGACGATCACGCGCAGCTGACCGCGCTGTACGACGCGCACGCCGCCCCCGTCTGGCGCTACGTGGTCAGTCTCACGGGTGACCACGCCGGTGCGGACGACGTCGTGCAGGAGACGCTGCTGCGCGCGTGGCGCACGCCGCGCGTCATGGCGGACGACCCCTCGCGCCTGCGCTCCTGGATGTTCACCGTCGCCCGTAACATCGTCATCGACGACGCCCGCAGCGCGCGTCGTCGCCACGAGCAGCCCGTCGACGAGCTTCCCGAGACCGCGGCCGGAGACGACACGGATGCCATGTTCGACGCGCTGCTCGTCGAGGAGGCGCTCGCGACCCTCACTCCCGACCACCGGGCGGTCATCGTCTCGGCGTACTACGGCGGTCGCAGTGTCGCGCAGGCGGCAGAGGAGCTCGGCATTCCCGCCGGAACCGTCAAGTCGCGGCTGCACTACGCCGTGCGTGCGCTCCGCCTCGCGCTGCAGGAGAGGGGCGTGACGCGATGACCTCCGAACACGAGCGGTTCGTCACCTGGGACGGCGCGTACGTGCTGGGCGCACTGTCGGCCGCGGACCGCGGCGAGTACGAGCGGCACCTCGACGAGTGCGGCCTGTGCCGTACCGCCGTCGCGGAACTCGCCCCCACCGCCGGGCTCCTGTCGCGACTGTCGCCCGAGCGGGCCCGCGCGATCGACGGCGGGGATCCTGCCCTGCGCGCGGCGCCCCGTGCTCCCGACCCCGCTTTGCGCGGACGGGTGGTCCGCACGGCGCGCCGCCGCCGACGCCGGACGGTCGCGCTGTGGGCGGGTGCGGTCGCCGCGGCTCTCGTCCTGATCGCGGTTCCGAGCGTCGTGGCGCTCACCAGCACCCCGACCGACGGCACGGGCACCGTGTACGCCCTCGACGACGTCGCGGGCGCCCCGCTCGAGGCATCCGTGAAGCTCACCCCCGTCGAGTGGGGCACGCGCATCGACCTCGTGTGCAGCTACACCGGGGAGGTGCTGGACGCCCCGCCCGGCGGCTGGCCGTACGCCCTTGCCGTCACCGACGACTCCGGGGCGACCACGATGCTCTCGACGTGGCGCGCCGGCCCCGGATCGACGACCGAGCTGAGCGCGGGCACGGACGTGTCGGCATCCCGGATCGACTCCATCGAGATCCGCACCGCCGACGGCGACCGCGTCGTGATGCGCCGGGACTTCGGCAGCCCGTAGCATCGACGGATGCCGAGCCTCCTCGCCGTCTGCGCCGTCCACGCCCTGCGTCCGGACTCCGGATCCGTCGGGGTCACCGCCATCGACAAGCGCGCCCTCGACGGGGCGGTGCGGATCGGTCCGCTGGGCGTCCGCGCGGACGTCCAGGCGAGCCGCAAGCATCACGGCGGTCCCGACAAGGCGGTCTACGCCTACGCCCAGAATGACGCGGACTTCTGGTCGCGGGAGCTCGGGCGCGAGCTGGCGCCCGGATGGTTCGGCGAGAACCTGCGGCTGGACGGCATCGACGTCAACGCGGCACGGATCGGCGAGGTGTGGCGGATCGGCGAGACCGTGCGGCTCGAGGTGACCATGCCCCGGACCCCGTGCGCGACGTTCGCGCGCTGGGTCGGCGGCGCGGCGTCCCGCGGCTGGGTGAAGCGGTTCTCGGACGAGGGTCGCCTCGGCGCATACCTCCGCGTGCGTCGCGCCGGCGATGTGCGCGCCGGTGACGTCGTCGAGGTGGTGTCGTCCCCGCCCGGCGCCCCCACGGTTCTGGAGATGTACCGGTCGTAGGGCGGTGGCTCGGCGCGTCCTGCGGTCGCGTCTGGCCGCGAGACTGCACGCTGCTGACATCCCGGCCGCAGGATGCGCGCGGGATGTCAGCAGGATGCCGTCTCGGCGTGAGGAAGACCGGCGGATGCCGTGACCCTGGCGGTCCGGAACGCACGAACGCCCCGGCCGGAGCCGGGGCGTTCGTGGCGGGGATCAGCCCTGGGACTTGCCGAAGGAGCCGAGCTGCTTCGTCGCCTCGACGACGCGGACCGCCATCGCCGACTCGGCGACCTTGCCCCACGCGCGCGGGTCGTACTGCTTCTTGTTGCCGACCTCGCCGTCCACCTTCAGGACGCCGTCGTAGTTGGAGAACATGTAGCCCGCGATCGAGCGGGTGAAGGCGTACTGCGTGTCGGTGTCGATGTTCATCTTCACGACGCCGTTCGAGACGGCCAGCGCGATCTCGGCGTCGGTCGAGCCGCTGCCGCCGTGGAAGACGAGGTCGAGCGGCTTGGGGCCGGTGCCGAACTTGGCGGCGATGCCCTCCTGGATCTCACCGAGCAGCTCGGGGCGGAGCTTCACGCCGCCGGGCTTGTACACGCCGTGCACGTTGCCGAAGGTGAGGGCCGAGATGTAGCGGCCGTTCTCGCCGAGGCCGAGACGCTCGACGGCCTTCGTGACATCGGCGACGGTGGTGTACAGCGCCTCGTTGGAGCCCTCGTGCGCGACGCCGTCCTCTTCGCCGCCGACCACGCCGACCTCGATCTCGAGGATCGCGTTGATGTTCTTCAGGCGGGGGAGCAGCTCGGCGGCGATGTCGATGTTCTCGTCGAGCGGCACGGCGGAACCGTCCCACATGTGCGACTGGAAGATCGGGTTGCGGCCGGCCTTGACCTCTTCCTCGGATGCCTCGAGGAGGGGGAGCACGAAGCCGGGGAGCGCGTCCTTCGGGCAGTGGTCGGTGTGCAGCGCGACCGTGATGGGGTAGTTCTTCGCGACCTCGGTCACGTACTTGGCGAACGCGAGCGCGCCGGTCGCGCGGGCCTTGACGGTGTGACCGGCGAAGTAGTCGGCGCCACCGGTGGTGACCTGGAGGATGCCGTCGGAGCCGGCCTCGGTCAGGCCCTGGAGCACGGCGTTGATGGTCTGCGAGCTCGAGACGTTGATCGCGGGGTAGGCGAAGCTACCGGCCTTGGCGCGGTCGAGCATGTCGGCGTACTGCTCAGGGGTGGCGACGGGCATGGAGGTGCTCCTTGGTCGTGACTGGGACACCGTCACTCTAGCGAAGGCGCACGATCATGACGGGTCGTCACCGCAAGGAACGGGGCCGTTCTCCTGTTCTGTTAAGAAACGCGATTCCTTCGTTCCCGAGCGCGCCAAATCCGGGGATTGTCGCCGACGCGCTGATTACAGTGGGCAGCATGGTGAGCCTGACGTCCGACATGAGTCCTCTGCATCCCGATCGGAACCTGGCTCTCGAGCTGGTGAGGGCGACCGAAGCCGCCGCGATCCGCGCTGTTCCGTTCATCGGTCGTGGTGCCAAGGAAGCCGCCGACGGTGCCGCCGTCGACGCGATGCGCGCCTTCTTCAGCACCGTCAACTTCGACGGCACGATCGTCATCGGCGAGGGCGAGAAGGACAACGCCCCGATGCTGTACAACGGCGAGCGGGTGGGCAACGGCAAGGGCCCTCAGTGCGACGTGGCGGTCGACCCCATCGACGGCACCTCGCTCACGGCGGCCGGGCGACAGAACGCCCTCTCGGTCATCGCGGTCTCCGACCACGGATCGATGCTGGATGCCTCGAGCGTGTTCTACATGGACAAGCTCGTGACCGGACCGGCCGGTGTCGGCGTGGTCGACATCCGCCTCCCCATCGGCGAGAACATCCGCCTGCTGGCCAAGGCGCTCGGCAAGCCCGTGGACGAGATCGTCGTGTCGGTGCTGAACCGTCCGCGTCACGAGCAGCTCATCGCCGACATCCGTGAGGCCGGTGCCGGCACCCGTCTCATGAGCGACGGCGATGTCGCCGGCGGCATCAACGCCGCCCGCCACAACGCGCGCACCGACATGTGCGTCGGGATCGGCGGCAGCCCCGAGGGCATCGTCACCGCGTGCGCCATCAAGGCGCTGGGCGGCCACATCCAGGGTGTGCTCGCGCCGCGCGACGACGCGGAGAGGGAGAAGGGCCGCGACGCCGGCCTGAAGGTCGACGGCGAGGTCTACGAGGCGGACGACCTCGTGAAGGGCAAGAACACTATCTTCGTCGCCACGGGTGTGACCGACGGTCAGCTGGTGCAGGGTGTTCGACGCGACGGCGACTTCATCTACACCGAGAGCGTCGTGTTGCGTGGGGCGTCGGGCACGCTCCGCCGCATCTCGTCGGAGCACCTGACGTCGAAGTGGCTCTGACGCGAGGGGTCGCTGGCGCCGAGATTGCATTGGGCCGACATCTCGGTTGCAGCATGTCGCCGAGTTGTCAGCGGCGTGCAGTCTCGCGGACCGGCTCGGGCGTGAGCCCGCAGCCGGCGCGAGCCCCTACGCGAAGCGCAGCCGCAGCCGGCGCGAGCCCCTACGCGAAGCGCAGCCGCAGCCGGCGCGAGCCCCTACGCGAAGGGCGGCCGCAGCCGGCGCGAGCCCGTGACCGACGCGAGCCCGTGCGCGGCGCGCCGCGTTCGGCGGCACTCGCAGATACAGCCGGGCGTGTCGTTGCGCAAGCGTGACTCCCGCGGCGGACGCCCTCTGGCAGAATCATCTGCAGTGTCAACGGCGACGCTGTGTTCTTCCGAGACCCGAAGGGGGATCGTTTCATGGCAGCTCCGACGAACTCCACCGCACCTCAGACGGGTGCCCAGGCGGTGATCGCCAGCGCCGTCGACCCCGCGCGGCGTCCCGACGTCCTGCTCCGCAAGCGCCTCGACGAGGGCCACGAGATCAGCGCGTGGTGGATGGTCGGCGCTTTCGTGGGTGTCTCCGCCGCCGTGGTGAGCCTGCTCAGCTGGGTTCCCGGCGGTTCTTGAGCGCCACCCCTCACTCGTCCTGAGGCAGACCCGCCCGAGCGCGGATGCCACCCAGGTCGGCCTGCGTGATCGCACGCGGATCCTCTGCACCTGACTCGTCGAGCAACTCGGGCGCGGTCCACCGTCGCGGTGCCGCTTCGAGGACGGCCGGGGCCGCCACCGCATCGAGCTTCGTCTCATCGACCCCGGGGAACTTCCGCGCCGTGACGAGCACGCGCGACTCGAGCGACCCCGCGAACTTGTTGTAACTGTCGACCGCGCGCTCCAGTGCGCGCCGCAGGTCGCCCGCGTGCCCGGCGAGCACCCCGATGCGGTCGTACAGCTCGGTTCCGAGCGCGAACAGCGTGCGGGCCTCATCGGACACGTCCTGCTGCGTCCAGGTGAACGCCACGGTCTTCAGGACGGCCCAAAGGTTCACGGGCGAGGCGAGCGCCACGCGTCGGGTGAAGGCGTACTCGAGGAGCGTCGGGTCGTCGTCGAGAGCGGCGGACAAGAGTGACTCGCTCGGGAGGAAGCAGATCACGAACTCGGGGCTGCTCGACAGGCCGGCCCAGTAGGTCTTCCGCGCGAGCGCGTCGACGTGGGCGCGCACGGCCTTCGTATGCCTCGTCATCAGGGCGGAGCGGCGTGCACCCTCCTCGCCCGTGGCGGTCACCGGGATCGCGCTGGCCTGGAGGTACGCGTCGAGGGGGACCTTGGCATCCACCGCCAACGCCTTGCCACCGGGCAGCCGCACGACCATGTCGGGCCGACCCGCGCCGGCGTCGGAGGCGATCGAGGACTGCAGGTCGAAGTCGACGTACCGCGTGAGTCCTGCGGCCTCGACGACGCGTCGCAGTTGCGTCTCGCCCCACACTCCGCGGGTACTGCCGGAACGCATCGCGGAGGCCAGGGCCTCGGTCGTCGCGCGGAGCGCTTCGTCGGCCTCGCGCGAGAGCCGCAGCTGCTCGCCGAGCGCGGAGTACTGCTCGACGCGCTCGCGCTCCAGGCCGTCGACCTTGCGCTGCATCGCGTCGAGCGTCTCGCGCACGGGGTCGAGGGCGCGGAGCACCGTCTGCTCCCGGCGCTCACGTTCTTCCCGTGCCGCCTGATCCGCGCGCGTCTGACCCACGAGGTCGCGGTACAGCGCGCTCTGATGCGCGAGCTGCGCCTGCAGTCCGGCGCGCGCGGCGTCGGCGGCGGCGACCTGCGCGGTCAGGTCGACGCGCTCGGCGGCGGCCCGCGAGGTCGCTCGGGCGGTGCCGAGGAACCAGCCGGCGGCGGCGCCCAGGGCGAGGGCGAGGATCGCGAGGATCAGGGCGATGGCATCCATGTGCTCAGTGTGCCGAAGGGCTCCGACATCGCCCGGAAGCGCGGCGGGAGCAACGCCCCGAAGCGCGGCGGGATCAGGCGACGGCGCGTTCGATCCGCGGCGCGGCGGCGATCTGCGACACGCGCACGCCCAGGTGCGCCGCGAGCGCGTGGACGTCGTCGGCGCCGGCGCGGCGGGCGCAGTCGATCGTGATCTCGGCGCACGCCACGGCGTCCGCGAGCGCGTCGTGATGCGCGAAGGGGGAGCAGCCCGCCTCGGCCGCCACGAGCGGGAGGCGGTAGGAGTCGAGCGTGTAGGTCTTGCGCGACATCTGCACGCTGCAGAGATAGCGGTACGGCGGACACTCGTCGCCCGTCACGGCGCACGCCCGTCGCAGTACCGACATGTCGAACCCGGCGTTGTGCGCCACGAGGACGTCGGCCCCGGCGAACGCGGTCAGACGGGCGAGCTGCGTGCTCCAGTCCGGCGCGTTCCGGACGTCGATCGGACGGATGCCGTGGATACCGACGTTGATCGGGGCGAAAGTGTCGTGACCCGCCGGCGGCTTGATGAGCCAGGCGGCGGTCGCGACGACCCGGCCGTCGCGCACCCGGGCGAGACCCACCGCGCACGCGGACGCACCGCTGGAATTCGCCGTCTCGAAGTCGATCGCGGTGAAATCCAGAGCCACGTCTCCACCCTGCGTCGCGACCGGTGCGCGGCGGGTGAGGCGCGCCGCGTTTCACCCGGGCCGTCCGGCGGAGTTCGTCGCGGACTCGCCGTGCCGTGGCACCCGGAGTCGGCGTGGCGGGCACGGACTCCGCGGCACGGCCGGGCCTGAGCACCCGGCATAGGCTCGGAGTATGACGGAACGCGAGAAGTCGACGTCGTTCGGGCAGGCGGCCGCGGCCTACGAATCGGGGCGACCCGGGTATCCCACCGAGGCCGTGGCGTGGCTGCTCGCGCCGGTCCGCGAGCCCGGCCGGGCCCTTCGCGTCGCCGATGTGGGTGCCGGCACGGGGAAGCTCACCCGCGCCGTCGTCGAGCTCGGCGCCGATGTCGTGGCGATCGACCCGGATGCCACGATGCTGGCGTCGCTGCGCGAGAACGTCCGCGGGGTCCCGACGTTCGCCGGCACCGCCGAGGGCCTGCCGCTCCCGGACTCGGCTCTCGACGCGGTGGTCATGGGCCAGGCGTGGCACTGGGTCGACCCGGACGCCGGTTCCCGTGAGATCGGACGCGTGCTGCGCAGCGGCGGAGTGCTCGGCCTGATCTGGAACATCCGCGACGACCGGGTCGAGTGGGTGCGGCGGTTGACCGCGGCGATGGGCGGATCGAACGCCGAGGTGCTGTTGGCCACCACGGGGCCCCGCGTCGCGGACCCGCTCGGCGACCTCGAGCACCGCTCCTGGACGTGGAGCCGCTCCATCACGCTCCCGCAGTTGCGCGACCTGGTGTTCTCGCGGAGCGACGTCATCACGGCGAGCCCCGAGGATCGCGCCCGCATCGATGCCGCCGTCGACGGGGTCGTGGCATCCATTCCCGATCTCGCCGACGGGGGAGCGGTCGACCTGCCCTACGTGACCCACGCGTTCCGCGCGCGCCGCCCCTGACGCCGTGGGCGCGGCGCGGGCCGGGTAACCTGGACTCCCGTGGCTCTTACCATCGGAATCGTCGGCCTTCCCAACGTCGGAAAGTCGACCCTCTTCAACGCCCTGACCAAGAACGACGTGCTCGCAGCGAACTACCCGTTCGCGACGATCGAGCCGAACGTCGGGGTCGTGAACCTTCCCGATGCGCGCCTGCAGCAGCTCGCCGACGTCTTCGGCAGCGAGCGCCTCGTCCCTGCGGTCGTGTCGTTCGTCGACATCGCCGGCATCGTGCGCGGCGCGAGCGAGGGCGAGGGCCTCGGCAACCAGTTCCTCGCGAACATCCGGGAAGCGGATGCCATCGCCCAGGTCGTCCGCGGATTCGCCGACGACGATGTGGTCCACGTCGACGGGCAGGTGAACCCCGCGAGCGACATGGAGACGATCAACGCCGAGCTCCAGCTCGCCGATCTCCAGACGATCGAGAAGGCGATCCCGCGCTACGAGAAGGAGAATCAGGGCAAGAAGCTCGACCCCTCGGTGCTCGAGGCCGCCAAGGCCGCGCAGGACGCGCTCCAGCGCGGGCAGCTGCTCTCGGCATCCGGTCTCGACCTGTCGCCTATCCGCGAGCTGGGTCTCCTCACGGCGAAAGCGTTCATCTTCGTCTTTCACGTCGACGAGTCCGTGCTCACCGACCAGGCCCGCAAGGACGAGCTCGCCGCGCTCGTCGCGCCCGCGAAGGCGGTCTTCCTGGATGCCAAGATCGAGTCCGAGCTGATCGACCTCGACCCGGAGGATGCCGCCGAGCTGCTGGCATCCACGGGTCAGGACGAGTCGGGTCTCGACCAGCTCGCCCGCGTCGGCTTCGACACCCTCGGGCTGCAGACGTATCTCACGGCGGGCCCGAAGGAAGCGCGCGCCTGGACGATCCCGAAGGGCGCCAAAGCGCCGCAGGCGGCCGGGGTCATCCACACCGACTTCGAGAAGGGCTTCATCAAGGCCGAGGTCATCTCCTTCGCGGACCTCGTCGAGCTCGGCTCGGTCGCCGAGGCCCGCGCGAAGGGCAAGGCGCGACTCGAGGGCAAGGACTACGTCATGCAGGACGGCGACGTCGTGGAGTTCCGCTTCAACAACTGACCGGGGAGGAGGGAACGGCATGCCGTGGTGACCCCGGTGGAGTCCCGATCACGTGTTCCCCCACGCGTACGCCCCGTAGCTGACGCTCCGCGTCGAGTTCCTCCATGGCGCTGAACGAGACGCGGCGTGGGCCGAAGTCGGATGGGGCGATGCGTGGCGGCGACTCCGTCTCATCGGACTGACTTTCATGGGATTCGTCGCGGCATCGACCGTCATGAAGCTACGGTGGCATCAGGGAGCAAAGCTGCGGGGGCTGCATCATTCTCGTCGATGAGTTTCCGGCGCACCTGGACCTGACGGGGAAAACTCGTCGCCGACCGTCACCGTGGTCGCAGGAATCGGATTCGGGTGCGCTCGAGCAGTCTTCGTAGCAATGAGTGCGGTGGGATCGGATCGGGGGAGCGTCGTGACACAGAGGAGTCGGCTGAAGAGGGGGCTCGTCGTGGCGATGCTCGTGGTCTTCTCTGCCCTTGGAGTCGCGCCAGCCGCACAAGCGGACGACATTCCGACCGTATCCGGAACGGTCACCAGCTCATCCGGGGCCGCGGTACCGGGAACGACCGTCACGGCTCAGTCGAGATGTCGGTTCTCGGAATGCGAGCAGTACGTAACGTACGCGACGACAGTCACTGATTCGGCGGGCTTCTACAGTGTCGCGCTGAAGAGCGATGTCGACATTCGCCTGATCTTCCAGCCGCCGACATCTGCGTCGCCTCCGCTGGCCGCGTCGACCGTCGATCTGGCGAACAGTTATCCGGCGTCCGTGGTGAAGAACGTGCAACTCACGGCGGGTCTCGTTCCGACGAAAGACCCCTCCTTGCAGGGAATCTGCCAGTACGGGAGGACACTCACCGTCGATCCGGGTGAGTGGCCCGTCGCCGTCTCGGCGACATACCGGTGGTCCACTTACGGACACACGCAGGGCAGCGACTCGAGCTGGACGAAGGTCGTGGGGGAGGGGCAGTCGGTGGTGGTGCCCGTCTCCTCGCAGCAGGAGTTCGGCTGGATCTACCGCGAGCTGAAGCTCGACCTCACCATTTCGGCTCCCGGCTACGGTGACTACACGACCGTGCTGAAGTGTGAGCCGACGGCCCAACCCCGCTACGTCGCATCGGCCCCACCCGTCATCTCCGGGGATCCGGTGGTCGGTCAGTACCTCACTTCGACCCCGGGGACGTGGTCGGAATCTCCCACGAGCTTCACCTATCGCTGGTTCGCCGGAACCAAGTACATCGGTACATCGACCAATGGCAGAAAGCTGGTCACCCCGCTCGCCGTGNGTCAGGTCATTCACGGTCTCGGTGCTTCCCGTGTACGGCGAAGAGCGTGAACCCTCCTCGCCGTCGGTCAGCGCGCCGACGGGGACGGTGCAGCCCGGCCCGGGCGCCCGTGCCGGTGACCCCGCCCTCGATCTCCGGGGCCCCCGCGGGTGGGTAACACGCTGAAAGATCGACCCAGGGAATTGGAACCTTCCCGACTACCAGACCTTTACCTGCACCTGGTTCAGAGACGGTGTGGCCGATGGCCCGTCGGGCACCTGCGACACCACTCGGACGTTGTCCGCCACCGACTACGGACACCGTTATCTCGTTCAGACGCGATTGACGAGAACGGGGTACCAGCCGGCGACCGTGAGCACCGAAGAAGTGACGGTGCTCGCCGGCCTTCCGGCGGTCAACACCGTGCTGCCCCGGATCGACGGCACCGCACAGGTCGGCCGAATCCTCGTCGCGACCTCGGGCACCTGGGACCGATCAGGGCTCACCTTCACCTATCAGTGGCTCGCAGACGGCAAGGAGATCGCCGGTGAGGTCTCGCCGTCGCACCCGGTCTCGGCGGCGGACGTGGGCAAGAAGCTGAGCGTTCGGGTGACGGCGACGACGCCCGGTTACGCGCCGGGTTCGGCCGTCTCTTCGACTACCGCGACGACGATCAAGGCAGCCGCGCCGACCAACACCGAACGACCCGTGATCACGGGGACGGCTCAGGTGGGCGCAACGCTGTCGGTGTCGAGCGGCACGTGGAGTGCGAAGGGACTTACCTTCACCTACCAGTGGTTTGCGAATGGCAAGTCCATCGCCGGTGCGACGCAGTCGACGTACACGGTGGATGGATCGTTGCTCGGACAGAAGCTCTCCGTCCGGGTCAACGCGACGTCGGCCGCTTATGCTGACGCCTTTGCCACGTCGCTCGCGAGCGCGGTGATCTCGGTAGGTCCCCGCGCGCTCGTGACGTCACCTCCGACCCTCACCGGAGTCGCGCAAGTCGGCCAGTCGATGAAGGTGACGACCGGTACGTGGAACACGACCGGCCTCACGTTCACCTATGCCTGGTATCGCGACGGCGTCGTCATCTCCGGAGCTGTCAGTTCCACTCACAGCGTCGTCGCAGCAGACAAGGGGCACCGCCTCACCGCCCAGGTGACAGCCTCGCGGTTGGGATACAACAAGGCGACCGCAACGACGGCGGCAAGCGGAATCGTTCTGGATGCCCCACCCACCGCAACGACGGCGCCGACCATCTCGGGGACAGCAGCCGTCGGTCGGACTCTGACAGCCGACCCCGGGGGTTGGAGTCGAACGAATCTGACGTTCGCGTACAAGTGGACGCGTGAGGGCTCCGCCACCGTGCTCGGATCCGCCAAGTCCTACGTCCTCGCCCCCGGTGACTACGGCGCGAAGATCATCGTCACGGTGACCGCGTCTGCGGCGGGGGCAGCAGATGGAGCCGCCACGAGTCTTCCCACCGCGGCGGTGGCAGCGGGCGCTGCTCCGACGGCCACCGCATCTCCCGTCATCACCGGGAAGACCGTGGTCGGTCAGACTCTCACCGCAACGCGCGGTAGCTGGTCGATGAGCAACCTGACCTACACGTACCAGTGGACTCGCGACGGCAGCGTCATCAGCGGGGCCACGAAGACGACCTATGTGCTCACGACCGCGGATCTCGGGAAGCGCATGGGCGTGACCGTGACAGCGTCGACGACGGGCTACGCGAAGGGAACGGCAAAGGCGGCCGTCACGGTAGCCGTCACTGCGAAGTAGAACTCCCCGCGTGGCACCGACAACACGGTGCTCACCGATCCCGAGATGGTGCCGCAGTGGACCACCACGGGCCAGGCGGCCGGCCGGAGGGGTTTGCCGCCGTGACGGGGACGCGATTCCGCTCCGCGGGGAAGCCGACCATTGGATGGGCCGGCGTGGTGTACTGCGAGGTGCTCGACGTGGAGGCGCCGCGGGCGCTCCGGTACACGTGGAAGGGCGACCAGGACTCCGACGACGGGCCCGGCGATGAGCACCGAGAACGGACTCTAGAGGTCGGAGAAGTCGTCCGCCGGGAGGTGCATCGAGACGACGGTGTCGCCTTCGAGGATCAGTGAGATGAACTGGCGGCCGACCTCACCCGGCCGCTGCAGCGAGTTCGTTCCAGGCGCATCGCGGACGTCGAGGCGGAGCTCCGTGGAGTCGAAGCCGTCGACGGCGCCGGCGGCGAGTGCCTCCGCGCGCGTGGAGCCCACACCGATGCCCTGCGTCGTTCGGACCGGGTGCCCGGCAACCGTCGCCGCGGACACGGAGACCCGGCTACCGTTCGCGGACCCATCGTTCGGCAGGTTCAGCTGGAGCCCCGGCATTTCCGATCGTCTGCTGGAGTCG
>NZ_BADA01000382.1 GCF_000333395.1 Microbacterium sp. B19 | reverse complement strand
CGCGCCGGATGGCGGACCGTCATCACCTACGCGCGCAAGCAGCTCTTCGTCGCGACGATCGACGCCGTCGGCATCGGCCTCGGCGCGTTCCTGCTCGGAGTGCCGCTGGCCATCCCGATCGGCGTCCTCGTGTTCCTCGGCGCCTTCATCCCCTTCGTGGGGGCCGTGGTCACCGGAGCGCTCGCGGTCTTCATCGCGCTGGTCTACAACGGGCCGCTCATCGCGCTGTTCATGCTCATCGTGGTGCTCGGCGTCCAGCAGCTCGAGAGCCACGTGCTGCAGCCCATCCTCATGGGCTCGGCCGTGAAGGTGCACCCCCTCGCGGTGGTGCTGGTCGTCGCCGGGGGCGCCATGATCGGCGGCATCCCCGGTGCGCTGTTCGCGGTGCCGCTCGCCGCGTTCGTCAACGTCGTCTCGGTGTACCTCAGCAGCCACGCGTGGCGGGACGGCGGTTCCTCCGTCGAGTCCGCCGACCTCATCTGGCAGACCGTGCCCCGCGACCGCGGAAGGAGATCATGAACGACACGCCCACCCTGGCCGAGTTCGAGGATGCCGCGCAGACCCTGCGCGGCATCATCACGCGGACCCCGCTCGACGAGTCGCAGCACCTCAGCGAACTGCTCGGCGTGCCGGTGCACCTCAAGCTCGAGAACCTGCAGCGCACCGGTTCGTTCAAGATCCGCGGTGCGACGTACCGCCTCTCCCGTCTCACGGCGGAGGAGCGGGCGCGCGGTGTCGTCGCCGCGTCCGCGGGGAACCACGCGCAGGGCGTGGCTCTCGCAGCGCAGCAGCTGGGGATCTCGGCCACGATCTTCATGCCGCTGGGCGTGCCGGTGCCCAAGCTCCTCGCGACGCGCGGCTACGGCGCCGAGGTGATCCTGGAGGGCGCGACCGTCGAGACGCCACTGCGCCTCGCGGCCGAGTTCGCCGAGCGCACCGGCGCGGTGCTGATCCCGCCGTTCGACCACCGCGACATCATCGTCGGCCAGGGCACGCTCGGGCTCGAACTCGTCGAGGACCTCCCCGACCTCGACACGATCATCGTCGGCATCGGCGGGGGCGGGCTGGCGGCCGGTGTGGCCGCCGCCGTCAAGGCGCGCGCGGCTGCCGAGGGCCGCGACGTGCACATCATCGGCGTGCAGGCCGAGAACTCCGCCGCCTACCCGACGTCCCTCGCGGCGGGATACCCCATCCAGGTGCCCACGACCCCGACGATCGCCGACGGCATCGCCGTCGCCCGCCCGGGCGACCTGCCGTTCGAGCTCATCCGCCAGTACGTCGACGAGGTCGTGACCGTCACCGAGGACGACATCGCCCGCGCGCTCCTCGTGCTGCTCGAGCGCGCCAAGCAGGTCGTCGAGCCCGCGGGGGCGGTCGGCGTCGCCGCGATCCTGGCCGGCAAGGTCCGGGCCGCGGGGACGACGGTCACGATCCTCTCCGGCGGCAACATCGATCCGCTGCTGCTGCAGCGCGTCGTGGCCCACGGGCTCTCGGCATCCGGTCGCTACATGTCCCTGCGGATCCCGCTTCCGGACCGTCCGGGTCAGCTCGCGCGCGTGTCGGACCTGCTCGCGCAGGTCGGCGCGAACGTCATCGAGGTGCTGCACACGCGGCACGGGCAGGGCCTGCAGATCAGCGAGGTCATCCTGCAGCTGAGCGTCGAGACGCGCGGGGCCGAGCATCGCGCCCTCGTCATCCGCACGCTCGAGGAGGCCGGCTTCACCGCCACCGTCATCTCGGACTGAGGCGCACGCGACGCCCCCCGGAAACGCCGAGAGCCGCTCACCCCGACCGGGGGAGCGGCTCTCGACGTTTCCGGGTCACTGACCCGAGTACGTCTCGACCTTCACGATCTCGACGGCGATCTGCTTGCCGTTGGGCGTGGTGTACGAGCCGCTGTCGCCCTCCTTGAGGCCGAGGATCGCGGCGCCGAGCGGGGACGCCTCGCTGTAGACGTCGAGCTCGGAGTCGGCGGCGATCTCGCGGTTGCCGAGGAGGAACTTCTCCTCGCCGCCGGCGATGATCGCGGTCACGACGGTGCCCGACTCGACGACGCCCGTGCTCTCGGGTGCTTCGCCGACCTTGGCGTTCTTGAGCAGCGCCTGCAGGGTGCGGATGCGGGCCTCCTGCTTGCCCTGCTCGTCCTTCGCGGCGTGGTAGCCGCCGTTCTCCTTGAGGTCGCCTTCTTCGCGGGCGATCTCGATGCGCTTGGCGATCTCTTCGCGGCCCGTGGTGGAGAGGTGCTCGAGCTCGTGGGCGAGCCGGTCGTAGGCATCCTGGGTGAGGAACGTCACCTGAGCGTCGCTGGACACGGTGGTCTCCTTCGTCGATCCGGCCGACGGGAGGGGCGACGAAAGCGCGGTCCCGCCGGGACATATGTCGAACGCCCCGGCTTCGAGCCGGGGCGCGTCTAGGAAATCGACACTACGGCACCCAGCAGGAGTTGACAAAACCCGTGGTCGCCAGCGCAACGGTCGGGATCTCCTCCGAGAACGCCTGGGTGTGATCCTGGGATGCCGGGTACTCCACGATGCGCCACCCGACGGTCCCGTGGTCCTCGTCCTGGGCCTCGAGGGCGCACGCGACGGGCTTCCCGGCGGGGGCCGAGATCTGGAACGAGATCGTCACGCGCTCGGCATCCGCCACCGTGAACCCGGTGTCGGTCGTCGAGACCGACCCGAGGGTGTTGGACACGGTGATCCACCCCAGCGCGACCGTCAGCCCGACGGCCACGACCCC
>NZ_BADA01000383.1 GCF_000333395.1 Microbacterium sp. B19 | reverse complement strand
CAACGACTACAGCCGCGGCGCCAGCCTCGTGCTGCTCCCCCACCTGATCGGACCGCTCGGCATGCGCGAACTGCGCAACCGACCGCCGTCCTGGGGACACATCGCCGAGCGGTCGGACGGGTCGTCGTCGCGCCGGTGCTTCGCGCCGAGGTGCTCGATGACGAGGCCGGCCACCGCGGTCCGCCCGTCGGCCGCGGGGGACCACCACTCGGGATGCGCGTGCAGCCAGGCGGTCGTCGCCTGGCCGTGTGCGGTCACCGCCGGGATCCGGAGGTGCCCGGCGACCAGCACGAACACGATCGTCCGGTCGTGCGGGGTCTCGGCCGCGTCGCGGGCCAGCTCGAGCAGACCGATGAACCCGTTCTCCTCCACGGCGTTGCCGCCGTCGCTGTGCGTGACGACGAGAACGCTCTCGTCGGCATGGATGCCACTCCCCGACGACACCGCCCACACGGT
>NZ_BADA01000384.1 GCF_000333395.1 Microbacterium sp. B19 | reverse complement strand
CCTGACAGTCTAGGCGCGCAGCCAGCGCCTTCGAGCGGGCCCACCAGCGACGTTCCTGTGACTCCGACCGGAGTCGCTGCCGGAATGTCGGGGCGGATGACACCGTTGTTGGCCGCCGAGGCGACCGTGCGCGGCGGTCGCGCGCTCGAGGTTGACGGGGCGGCCCGCGCCGACACCCGCGAGCGTCGACATGTCGAGCGTCTGCTTCATCACGTCGGCGGTGAACCAGTCGGGGCCCTGGTCGACGACGGTGAGGCACACCCCGCTG
>NZ_BADA01000385.1 GCF_000333395.1 Microbacterium sp. B19 | reverse complement strand
CGTGCTACTACACCTCGTGCTACCAGTCGCTGCACGGCATCTGGGGCCTCGCGAGCGGCGGCGTGCTGGGGCTCGGCCTCGGCAACTCCAAGGAGAAGTACGACTGGCTCCCCGCCGCCGCGAACGACTACATCTTCGCGATCATCGGCGAAGAGCTCGGGCTCATCGGATGCCTCGTCGTGCTGGTCCTGTTCGCGCTCTTCGCCGTGGGCGCGTTCCACATCGTCCGCCGCACCGACGACGCGTTCGTGCGGATCGTCGCGGGCTCGGTCGCCCTCTGGATCGTCGGCCAGGCGATCGTGAACATCGGCGTGGTGCTCCGCATCTTCCCGGTGCTGGGGGTGCCGCTGCCGTTCATGTCGCAGGGCGGCACGTCGCTGCTGTCGGTCCTCATCGCGTGCGGCGTGCTCCTGTCGTGTGCGCGCACGCTGCCGGACCGCCGCCCTGCCGTCGCGACCCCTCCGCGCGCCGCGCGCCGCCGCCAGCGCTGAGGCCCGGCGTTTCTGAGCGGGTGTGTCGCCAGATCACGTGATCTGGCGACACACCCGTTGTGGCGCGCCGCGCCGCGTGATCTCGACCGAATCGCGTGATCTGGGAGGGGATCTGCGGGTCCCGGGCCACGGCGCCGGGGCAGTGCCATCCGTCGGGCTGGTTAGGGTCGAAGGGTGACGACCACCCTTCTGGCCGCCGGCGGGACCGCCGGGGCACGTGAACCCCCTCCTCGCCGTGGCCGACGGACTCCGCGCGCGCGACGACGCCGACGAGGTGCTGGTGCTCGGCACCCGCGAGGGGCTCGAGGCCCGTCTCGTGCCCCTGCGCGGATACGAGCTGCTGTTCGTCGACAAGGTGCCCTTCACGCGCCGCCCCGACCGTGCCGCCGCGGCCTTCCCGAGTCGTTTCCGCCGCGCGGTCGCGCAGGTCCGGCGCATCATCCGAGAGCGCGGCGTCGACGTCGTCGTCGGATTCGGCGGCTACGCGGCAGCCCCCGCGTACGTCGCGGCGCGCTGGGAGCGCGTGCCGTTCGTCGTGCACGAGGCCAACGCGAAACCCGGTCTCGCCAACGTCCTGGGTGCGCGTGCCGCGGCCGGGGTGGGTGTGGCGTTCGAGGGCACACCCCTGCGCGGAGCCCGGGTGGTCGGCATGCCGCTGCGCCGCGAGATCGTCGACCTCGACCGCGCGGCCCTCCGCGCGGAGGCGGCCGCGCATTTCGGACTGGATGCCACGACCCCCACGCTTCTCGTGTTCGGCGGGTCGCTCGGGGCGCAGCGTCTCAACGACGCGTTCGGCGGCGCATGGCGCGATGTGCTCGACACCGGCTGGCAGCTGCTACACGTGACGGGGGAGAAGTCCGACCTCGCCGACCCCGGCGTCCCCGGGTACGCGCTCGTGCGCTACGTCGACCGGATGGATCTGGCGTTCGCCCTCGCGGACTTCATCGTGTCGCGCTCGGGGGCGGCCACGGTGAGCGAGATCAGCGCACTGGGGATCCCCGCGGTGTACGTGCCGTACGCG
>NZ_BADA01000386.1 GCF_000333395.1 Microbacterium sp. B19 | reverse complement strand
CGACGCTCGAGCGACTCGCCCGCGTCATGCCGATCGCGCGCGACATCCGCCGCATCGGTGCCGCGTCGCTCGACCTGGCGTCCGTCGCCGCCGGACGAGTGGATGCCTACTACGAAAAGGGCACCAACCCTTGGGATCACGCCGCAGGAGTGCTGCTCGTCGAGGAGGCCGGCGGCATGGTCGGCGGAGCACCGGGCGGGCGTCCGGGCAAGGGAATGGTGATCGCCGCAGGTCCCGGGTTCTACGAGCGGCTCGAGGAGATCCTCGAACCGGAACTGTGAATGTCCAACCCTTCATGGCATTCCCAGTGATGCCGGGTTAGGGTAGTTACCTGTTCGTTATTTTCGCGACCCGAACCTGCGGAAATGGCAGAAGCCCGAAAGCCCGAAGCCGTCGCGCCCGCGACATGAACCGAGAGCCCCCGCGCGTTGCCGTCAGAAGCCCCCGAGACTGAGCCCGCCCGAACGCGGCGATCCAGTCGCCCCTCCACCACGCCCGTCGCGACCGAGTTGACGCGAGCCGAGCGTCGCCGCCTCTCCGCCTCCGCAGCGGAGACCCCGAACGGTGAGCCCGCCGAGTCGGTCGCCCCGGTCGAGGCGGATGTCGCGTCGCAGCCCGAGATCGTCGAGCAGGTGGCCGCCGCCGTCATCGAGACAGTGATCGCCGCGACGATCCAGCCGACCCTCCCCGCTCCGCGCCGCCGCTCGTCGCGTGCCGCTGCGAGCTCCGCCACCCCCGCGGTGACGGAGACCGAAGCGATCGCGACGACCGAGGACGTGGCATCCACGACTCCGGCATCCGATGCCCTCGACGTCACCGTCGTCGACGAGCGTCGCTCCCACGACGACGTGGCCGTCATCCTGCAGAGCGCCGACGCGACGGAGGCGACCACGCCCGTCGGTCTCCCGACCTCGCCGATCACCCTCCCGTCGACGCGCCGCAGCCGCCGCCGCCCCGTGACGGTCGACGCCGAGCCGTCGCCGATCGCGGTCGAGGCGCCCGCGGTGCAGCCCGCTCCCGCCGAGCCGATCGCGGCCGAAGCACCCGCGGACGCCGCTCCGGCCGACACGACCACGACGGACGACATCGCCGACGAATTCGAGGCCGCCGCGCGCCTGTTCGCGTTCACCGCTGAGACCCCCGTGCAGCAGCCCGTCGCGGAGCCGGTCGTGCCGCCCGCGCGTCCGGTCACGCAGGGTCTTCCCGTGGATGCCACGCTCCGCCGCCGGAGCGGTCGCCGCGTTGCCGCTGCCACGTTCTCCGTCGGCGTGATGGGTCTCGTCGGTCTCATGACCGTCGGGATGACGATGCCGGTGAGCGCCCTTGCCTCCGCCAACGGCACCACGAACGTCGCCGCCCCCGAGACGGCGGTGACGCAGAACCTGGCCGTCGCCGGCGGCGATGTCGGGAACGGCGCGATCCAGGCCTACGTGGCTCCGGCCCAGTCGCAGTCGGCGATCGTCGACCGCGCCGACGGCTACTCGGCCGCGACGTACGCGCAGGTCGCCGCCGACAGTGGCATCAAGTACCCGAGCAACTTCTACACGAACGACACCTCCGCGGCGATCCAGTGGCCGTTCGCGGTGGGCGTCGGAATCAGCTACGGCTTCGGCATGCGCGATGGCGTCATGCACGAGGGCGCCGACTTCATCCCCGGTGAGGGCGCGCCGATCCAGGCGATCGCCGACGGCGTGGTCCGCACCGCGACTGAGGACGGCGGCGGCTACGGCGTCATGATCATCATCGACCACAAGATCGATGGCCAGCTGGTGTCCAGCCGCTACGCCCACATGCTCCACGGGTCGATGCAGGTCAAGCAGGGCGACGTCGTCCACGTCGGCGAGGTCATCGGCCACACCGGTGATACCGGTCACTCGTTCGGTGCCCACACGCACTTCGAGATCCTGATGAACGGCACGGTCGCGATCGACCCGATCACGTGGCTCCGCGCGAACGCCGGACGTCACTCGCTCGATTAGAAGAGGCCGCCAAGCTCTGATATTCTCTTCTAGTTGCCTGGAGCGATCCGGGTACGCCCCGATAGCTCAGTGGCAGAGCACTTCCATGGTAAGGAAGGGGTCGTCAGTTCAATCCTGACTCGGGGCTCACAGCATCTCCTTCGAGGGATGCCGCGCGGCGGGGTAGCTCAGTTGGTGAGAGCGCACGACTCATAATCGTGAGGTCGCGGGTTCAAGCCCCGCTCCCGCTACCAGAACGTCAGATCAGCCCCGGTTTCCGCCGGGGCTTCTGTCATTCACGGGCGGGGGTCCCGCACATTCACGTTCCCCGCACGGAGTCGAGCGTCTCCACCGCGGGATCGCGCCGCGCTTCGCCGACCGATTCCGCGTCACCGACCGTTCTGCGCGTAGTACGCGGTCAGCCAGTAATCGCTTCCGTCCGGGACGTCGATCTGCAGGGCCGTCGGCTGCGACGGGTCGTCGAGCGGTACCGCGGCGATCGATGTGCCCGCCGTGCCGCAGGCGGCCCCGACGGTGTTCGGGTGCGCTTGTTCCACCGTCACCGAGTAGGTGTCCGTGCCGGTGCAGGTCAGAAGAACCACGACTTCGACGGGGGCGCTGAGATCGGTGGCCGGGAGCGTGACGGTCTCGTCCTTGTCCCCGGAGAAGTTGCCCGCGGGGACCGCACGGGGGTACCGCGTCAGGACCTTCTCTCCTTGGCTGGCGAAGCGTTCCTCGTCCGTGGGGCTGGCGGCGGGAGTCGTCGATGTCACGGAGGGAGGTGTCGGCGAGGGGCTCGGGGCTTGTGGTGTGCACGCCGCCACGGTCATCACGAGTGGTACGGCTCCGGCAATGGCCAGCCTTCTGTGCATGTTCATCGCACCTTCCCCTTCGCCCTCCGGCGCCTCGTCGGCCATGTTTGTGCACGTGCTGCGAAATGGGAAGGATCGGCATTTTGCGGTGATTCTCAGGGGTAGCCGAATCGGCGCCTCACCTGCGGTTGATTCGCGCGACTCCAGGGTTGTAGCAACAGCAGTGTCTTGAAATATCCGCCCGACCCGGCTATCGCGCTCGGGGACATTGTTCGCACGTACGACTCGTACGAACTCGAGGAAGTGATCGCGCGGTCCGGCCGCGGAACATTCCGGGTCGTCCGCCCGCGCGACTCATCGCAGGAACGGCGGGGCCTCGTGACGAGGTTCAGTGCAGAGGGCGCGCTCCTCGAGTAGTCATCGCACAATCTCGCATCCTGGATTGAGCGTGCTCGGACCACCCGTGCACTGTGCACACCCTCCGCTGTGAACTTCGCCACCCGAGCCACTGTGCCGGGCTTCGCCGGTTTCTACCGTGGAGCGAGCGCGATGTCGCGCAGGCCGGCATCGCACCGACGCGGTGGTCGGGAGGAAAGGCGGATCCATGTCACGCGTATTCGAATCGGGACCTTCCCCCGTTCGTGGGGGAGCGCAAGCCTCTCTGCAGCACCTGCCGTGGCTCAGCCCGGGGGCGGGATCGACGCGGCTGAGCGTCCGCGACGCGAACGAGGAGCTCACCTACATCGGCCTCGAGAAGCGTGCGGCCGCGTGCGCCGAGCAACTCGAGGAGCGGGGCATCGGTCGGGGTGACGTCGTCGCAATCATGCTGCCCAACTCCGTCGCGTTCGTCGTCGCACTGCTGGGGGCGTGGCGGGTCGGAGCGGCGGTGACGCCGGTGAACCCGACGTTCACCGAACGCGAGTTGCGCTACCAGCTCGAAGACTCGGGCGCGCACCTGCTCATCACCGCGAACGAGTACCCCGGGATGGATGCCGAAACCCTCCGCCCCAGCGATCTCAAGCGCGTCCCCGACGGCCCGGTGGGGGATCCGGCGATCGCCGAAGACACCCTGGCTCTCCTCGTGTACACGAGCGGATCGACGGGCCAGCCGAAGGGGGTGATGCTCGACCACGCGAACCTGCGGGCGATGGCCCAGGCACTGCGGTCGCACGTCGGCTTCGGCCCCGACGACCACGCGCTGCTCGTCCTCCCGCTGTTCCACGTCAACTCGCTGTGCGTCAGCTTCCTCGCGCCGCTCAGCGCCGGCGGGAGCGTGACGATCCTGGAGCGGTTCTCGCCCGACACGTTCCTGCAGACCGCGGCGCGCTGCGGCGTGACCTACTTCTCCACGGTGCCGGCGATTCTCGCGCGGCTGGCGGAGCTCCCCCGCGAAGCGATTCCGCGGCTGCCCACCCTCCGCTTCGTCATCTGCGGCGCCGCCCCCGCGAACGCGGAACTGCTCGCGCTCACCGAGAAGCGGCTCGGCGTCCCCGTGCTGGAGGGCTACGGGCTGACCGAGGCGACGTGCGCGTCCACGTGCAACCCCCTGTGGGGCGAACGCAAGCCCGGCACCGTGGGACGCGTCCTGCCCGGCCAGCAGATCGTCATCCTCGGGGAGGACGGCCTCGTCGCCGCACCCGGCGTGCGCGGCGAGGTCGCGGTCCTGGGCCCGACGGTCATGCGCGGATATCTCGGACGACCGGATGCCACGGCCGAGGTGATGCGCGGCGGATGGCTGCGCACCGGCGACATCGGATTCCTCGACGAGGACGCGTACCTGACGCTGGTCGATCGCAGCAAGGACATGATCATCCGCGGTGGGGAGAACCTCTACCCCAAGGAGATTGAGGCGTACCTCGCCACGCACCCCGCCGTGCTGGAGGCCGCCGTGATCGGCCGCCCCCACCCCGTGTACGGCGAGGTGCCGATCGCGCACGTGGTCCTCCACCCCGGGACGACGGCATCCGAAGCCGATCTGCGCGACCACTGCGGACGCGGGCTGACGAAGATCAAGGTCCCCACCGAGATCCACGTCGTGTCCGACCTTCTGCGCAACCCGGTCGGCAAGGTCGACAAGCCCGCCATGCGACGCGCCCTCGCCCCCACCGCCTGAGCAATTCCCGACCACGAATTCCCGTCACCGAAGGAGCTGAACATGGGATTCACCACCGGAGATTTCCCCCCGGTCGACACGTCGACCTTCCTGCACCAACCGCTCCGTGAGCGCGTCCGAGCGCTTGCGCTGCACTGGGTCGAATACGGCTTCGGCTCGCCGCGGATCATCGCGGCCACCTACGTTGCGAAGATCCTGTTCCTCTGGCTGTTCGTGGGCGCCGTGATCATCACCGCGACCAGCGGCGTCGGCTGGTTCTGGCAGGTCGATCAGTGGTGGAATCAGCCGATCGTCTATCAGAAGGCGATCATCTGGACGATGCTGCTCGAGACGATCGGCGTCGCCGGGTCCTGGGGGCCGATCGCCGGAAAGTTCAAGCCGATGACCGGTGGCATCCTCTTCTGGGCGCGACCGGGCACGATCAGGCTGCGTCCGTGGGAATGGGTGCCGGGCACGGCCGGGGACACGCGCACGGTCCTCGACGTCGTTCTTTACCTCGGACTCGTCGCCTCGCTGGCTGTCGCGCTGGTACTGCCCGGGACCGTCACGCCCGCGCTCGCCGCCGTCCTCCCGGGGAACACGAGCGGTCTCGTGCAGACGCCGGCCGTGGTCGCCGCGATCGTGTTCCTCGTCCTCGCGGGGCTCCGGGACAAGACGATCGCGGTGGCTTCCCGCATCGAGCAGTACCTGCCGGCGCTGGTGTTCTTCGCCGTGCTGTCGTTCACCGACATGATCATCGCGCTGAAGCTCCTCATCGTCGTCGTCTGGGTCGGCGCCGGCGTCTCGAAGTTCGGGCGCCATTTCGTCAACGTCATCCCGCCCATGCTCAGCAATACGCCGTTCTGGCCGCCACGGTGGCTGAAGCGCTCGCTCTACCGCGATTTTCCGCACGACATCCGCCCGTCCCGGCTGGCGCATTTCTTGGCGCACGTCATGGGAATGACGGTCGAGATCGCCGCACCGCTCGTGCTGCTGTTCTCACAGAACTTCTGGGTCACGCTCGCGGCCGTGGTGGTGATGGTCGGTTTCCACCTCTTCATCATTTCGACCTTCCCCCTCGCGGTGCCGCTCGAATGGAACACGCTCTTCTCGTACGCCGCGATCTTCCTCTTCCTCGGATTCCCGGCGAGTGCCGGGTACGGCCTCGCCGACATCAGCAGCCCGTGGTTGCTCGCCGGTCTGGTCGCGGCGCTGGCGTTCTTCCCGGTGCTGGGCAACCTACGGCCCGACAAGGTCTCGTTCCTGCCCTCGATGCGGCAGTACGCCGGCAACTGGGCTTCGGCGCTGTGGACATTCACGCCCGGTGCGGAGAAGAAATTGGATGCCATCATCCGACCGACCAAGAACCAGGTCGAGCAGCTGCAGCAGATGGGGTATCCCGCCGAGATCGCCGAGATCACGATGCAGCAGACCATCGCGTGGCGGTCGATGCACAGCCAGGGACGAGGGCTGTTCTCGGTCCTCTACCGGTCGGTGCCGGACATCGAGTCGCGGACGGTCCGCGAGGGGGAGTTCGCCTGCAACTCGGTGATCGGATTCAATTTCGGCGACGGGCACCTGCACGACGAGAGACTCATCCGCGCCCTGCAGACCCGCTGCCACTTCGCACCCGGCGAATTCGTCGTCGTATGGGTGGAGTCTCAGCCCATCCACTCGGCATTCCAGGAGTACAAGGTGATCGACGCGTCCCTCGGGGTGATCGAACGTGGCCGGTGGCGCGTCGCCGACGCCGTCGCCGCCCAGCCCTGGCTGCCGGATGGCCCCATCCCCATCGACGTGCGCTGGAAGCGGGAGGGTTCCGAGCCGGTCCCCGACGTCACCAACAGCGTCCGTCTGCCTCGGAAGCGGAACGAGCGGGTCGCGGGATGACCCGTGCCGTCGTCGTCGGGAGCGGACCCAACGGACTCGCCGCGGCCGCGACGCTCGTCGCAGCCGGGGTGACGGTCCACGTCATCGAAGCCGCGGACGAACTCGGCGGAGGGGCGCGCAACAGCGCGCCTCTCCTGGCGGGACTGATCCAGGACCACTGCGCCGCGGTCCATCCGATGGCCGCGGCGTCGCCCTATCTCCGCGACCTCGATCTGCCGGGAGTGGAGTGGGCGTTGCCGGAGATCGATTGCGCCCATCCCCTCGATGACGGCGACGCGGTCCTCCTCCGCCGGTCCATCGCCGAGACCGCGGAGGGACTGGGGCGCGACGGGTGGCGCTGGCGTGCTCTGTTCGGGCTGCCGTCGGCGAGATTCGCGGCGCTGTCGGAGGACATCTTCCGTCCGCTCCTCGGCATCCCTCGTCATCCCTTCCTGCTCGCGCGGTTCGGTGCGGTCGCGGCGCCACCGCCCACGTGGGTGGCCCGCGCCTTCTCCCAGGAGCGGACGCGCGCCCTCTTCCTCGGCGTCGCGGCGCACGCGTTCCAACGCCTGGACCAGCCGCTGGTGACCGGCATCGGCGCCGGCATCATCACTGCCGGCCACGCGGTGGGCTGGCCGGTCATCGCGGGAGGGACGGGAGCACTCACGGATGCCGTGATCGCGCGCCTCCGCGCGCAGGGGGTCACGTTCGAGACGGGCACGCGCATCCGCTCCCGGTGGGAGCTTCCGCCCCACGACATCGCGCTGCTCGACGTGCACCCCCACGCGGTCGCGGAGATCCTGGGGGAGAGCCTCCCGGCGCGGGAGGGAAAGGCCTTCCGACGATTCCGTGCCGGCCCGGCGGCCTTCAAGGTCGAGTTCGCCGTCGCGGGAGGAGTGCCGTGGCGCTCGCCGGAGGTCGGCCGCGCCGGAACCGTCCACTTGGGCGGTTCGGCTCGCGAGATCGTCGCCCTCGAGCGGGAGACGTCTCGCGGCAGGATGCCGGCGCGCCCCTTCGTCCTGGTCGGTCAGCAGCACGTCGCGGACCCTCAGCGGTCGGTCGGTGACGTGCACCCGGTCTACGCGTACGCCCACGTGCCGGCCGGCTACACCGGGGACGCGACCGATGCGATCGTGGCCCAGTTCGAGCGGTTCGCGCCGGGATTCACCGAGCGTGTCGTCGCCACGCGCGTCCTCACGGCCACCGACCTGAGCCGCGAGAACCCCAACTTCGTCGGCGGCGACATCCTCACCGGGGCGAAGACCCCGCGACAGTTCACGCTCGGACCGCGTCTCTCCGCCCAGCCGTACGATACGGGGGTGCCCGGTTATTACCTCTGCTCGGCAGCCACCCCGCCGGGGCCCGGCGTGCACGGACTGTGCGGAGTGAACGCGGCCCGACGCGCGCTGCAGGCCGTGGCATCCCCTCAGCTGGTCGGAAGCGCCGCCGTCGGCCGATCGTGACGCAGCCCACCGATCTTCACGGCTCCGAGGACCCCGGCGGTGACCTCGACACGCGAGCGCTGCTCGCGCTCGTGGCGCGCCACCTCGACCTGCGCGTGCCCGAGATCGTCGGTGAGATGCGGGACCTCCTCGCTTCCCGCATCGATGACCTCGGAGGCGACCCCCAACTGGTCGAGATGCTGCACGCGAGCATCGAGGGCAACGTCACGACGATCTGCCACATCTTGACCAACGACATCGACGTGGACAGCCTCCAGCCCACGACCGCCGCCGTGGAGTACGCGGCGCGCCTAGCGCAGCGGGATGTGCCGCTGTCGTCCCTCACCCGCGCCTACTACCTCGGACAGAGCATGTTCCTCCGCCTGGGGATCGCCGAGGTCGAGCGTCTGGACATCCCCGAGGGCATGAAGATCGAGGTGGTCCGCGGTATCGCGGACGCGGTGCACCGCTACATCGACTGGATCCTGCAGTTCGTGTCGACGGTGCACGACGAAGAACGCCGACGGTGGTGGAACACCCGCGCCACCCTCAACGCGGCGGTGGTCCTCAAGGTCCTGCGCGGCGACGCGCTTCCCGTCCGCGGGTTCGCATCCGAGACGGGCTATTCGCTCGCGCAGAGTCACCTCGCGGTCGTCGCCTGGTCGGACGTCGACGACAGTGACCCCGAGCGGCAGCGCGAGATCGACCATGCGCTCCGCCGGATCGGCGGTGCCCTGCGCTCGCCCGTCTCCCCGTTGGTCACCGCCGTCGACCGCTCCACGGCGTGGGCGTGGATCGGTTCGCCGATGCTGACGGAGCAGTCGCTCACCGACACCACGACGCTCGTCCAGACGGTGCCGGGGCTGCGGCTCGCGCTCGGCGCGATCGCCGGCGACGTGGCAGGCTTCCGCCGCTCCCACGAACAGGCCGTCGCCGCACGCCTCGTCGCGCTGACCTCGCCGCGCTACCGCGGCTCGACTGTGGTGACGTACACGGATCCGCAGGTGGCGCTCGTGGACCTGCTGACGAAGGATGCCGCCACCACGCGCCGCTGGATAATGGACGTCCTGGGGCCTTACGCCGCTCCGGGGAGCAGGCCCG
>NZ_BADA01000387.1 GCF_000333395.1 Microbacterium sp. B19 | reverse complement strand
CACGTACGCCCGCATGCACACGCTGCGCACACCGAAAGACCTCGCGTGGCCGACGTGGGGCGTCCCGGCGGCGAGCCCGCGCGCGTGGTTCGAGGCCGTGTACGGCGAAACGGCGTGGGACGACATCGCCTTCTTCCCGACCGTCGCGTGGCAAGGGTTCCTGCAGTGGTATCGCACGGTCGCCGGCATCGAAGTCGTCGGTTCGACCGCGCTGACGTCGATCACCCCGACGGATGCCGACGGCCCCCTGCGCCTGCACCTCGAGGGCCCCGACGGCTCGTGGGTGCTGCTCGCCCGGCACGTCGTGCTCGCCACCGGCATCGAGGGCGCGGGCGGGCGGTACCTGCCGTCGCTGCTCGACGCGCTCCCCGCGGACCGCGTCCATCACACGCACGACGCGATCGACTTCGCCGCCCTCGCCGGGAAGCGCATCGGCATCCTGGGCGCCGGCACCGGCGCGTTCGACAACGCCGCCACGGTCAGCGTGTGCGCATCGGAGAGCTCCTTCTGGACGGTGAGGTCGTGATTGTGCGTGGCCACCGCGATCTCGAGCGCGAGAGAACGGACGGGCATCTCCCGCTCACGCGTGTCGCGGGAGCTCGAGCGCGCCATGTGGTCGAGCGCGATCTGCAGTGCCTCCGCGCGAAGTCTCACGAGCGAGGCCTGCACGCGCGCCACACGAACGGACTCGTCGCGAATCGCCTCCACGAGCGCCCGCATCCGCTCCCGCTCCCGCTCGTCGGCGGGAGGCTCGGAGTCTGGGGGAGGCTGGCAAGACATGCTTTCAGCGTAGAACATATATTCGAATGTCAGGGGAACTCTCACCCATGCCGGCCGCCGATTCACCCGCTCCCGCTGTGGGTGGCCCACCCTCAGGGATTCGCGTGCCGGGTCCGGTCGTAGCCCGGTGCGCCGTCGCGCCGAATCCCCCGCATCTCCTCCGGGTCGCATCCGCCGCCCTGAGTCGCCCGATCCGCAGCTCGTCGTGGCTCGCGAGAGCGCTGTCGGCCCCGCCTGCTCCAGCGCCGTCCATCGAACTCGCCGGAGCACGGCCGGGCGATCCTGCGCCTGCATCGTCAGCCGACGGGCATCTGCCCCGTCACCGAACGGCATTCGCCTCGTCGTCCCGCGCCGGTATCCGCCCCGTCGACCGAACCTGCTCCGGCGCGGCAGCGCGCGCCACCGCGCTCGTCCACCTACCCCCGCCCGGGACGCCCCAGAATCTCCAGTGCCGCCATCGCCGCATTCTGGCCGCCGATACCGCTCACCGCTCCGCCGCGCCGGGCCGATGAGCCGCACACCAGCACCCGTGCGTGCCCGGTCTCGACGCCCCACCGCTCCGCGGGCCCGAGACCGGCGCTGGCAGCGCTACCTTCCCCCGCCCGGTCGGTCGCACCGGCTTCGGCGCCGCGATCCGCCTCCGCCCCCACCCCGTCGGCTGCACCAACGCCCCTGCCGGCCGCACCGCCGCCGCCGTGCGCACCCGCCCGGTCGGTCGCACCGGTTCCCCCACCCGCGCCCGCGCCACCGCCGCTCGAACCGCGCCCACCGCTGCCCCCCTCCAGCCACGGCCATGACAGCCCGCCGTGGAAGATGTCGCCGCCGATCATCCCGAGCGACCGCTCCAGGTCGGTTGTGGTGCGGGCTTCGATGCACAACCGTCCGTCGGGGGCCTCCATGATGCAGTTCCGTAGCGGCTCCGCGAGCACCGAGTCCAGCGATCGCTGCGCCGCCGCGAGCAGGCGGGCGCCGGCCGCGACCGGGTCCTCCCCGTCGATCAGCCGGTGCGGCACCTCCAACCCGAACAGCGTGAGGGTCTGCGCCCCGCTCGCGCGGAGCTCGTCACCGAGGATCGACGGGTCGGTCAGCGAATGGCAGTAGATCTCGGCCGGAAGCGGCTCGGGCACGAGACCGGCGGATGCCGCGACGTAGGCGGCATCCAGTTGGGTCATGGTCTCGTTGACGTGGAACGTGCCGGCGAACGCGGCCTCGGGGGAGACCGCCGTGTCTCGGAGGCGGGGCAGCCGGGACAGCAGCATGTTGACCTTGATCTGCGCGCCCTCGGGCTCGGGCGCGGTCGTCGGTGCGCCTCCCGCGGTGAGCAGCCGCGCGAGGACGGCTCGCCCCACCCCGCTCAGCACGACGTCGCCCACGTACACCTCGGCGCGGCCGGTCACGGCGTGCACCTCACCCGACGGTGAGACGGAGATGACCTCGACGCCGGTGCGGATCTCGGCGCCGGCGTCGCGCGCGGCGCGTTCGAGCTCGGCGGTCACCGCGCCCATGCCGCCGACCGGGACGTCCCAGTCCCCGGTCCCGCCGCCGATGACGTGATAAAGGAAGCATCGGTTCTGCGCGAGCGACGGGTCGTCCGACGACGCGAAGGTACCGATGAGGCCGTCGGTCAGCGCGATGCCCCGGACGAGATCACTGGCGAGAGAGCCACGCAGAAGCTCGCCGAGCGGCCGCTCCGTCAGCGCCTCCCACAGCTCGTCGTCGCCGAGCCGCGCGCGCACCTCGTCCGCGGTCGGCAGCGGCTCGGTCATCGTCGGGAAGACCGCCCGCGCGAGCGGGAGGAGGCGTTCGCCGAAGGCCGCGAACCGCCGCGCCTCCTCGGCGTCGCCGAGCGTCCGCGCGAACGAGGCGGTGGTCGCCTCGGCATCCGCAGTGTCGATCAGGATGCCGCGCGTCGGATCGGCCGGATCCGGCGTGTACGACGAATACCGCCGACGTCGCAATTCCAGCCGGAGGCCGAGGTCGTCGATGATTCTCCGGGGCAGGAGACTCACGAGATAGGAATACCTCGAGAGGCGGGCATCGACCCCCGGCCACGGTCGCTCCGACACGGCCGCACCGCCCACGGCATCCTGTCTCTCGAGAATCACGACCGATCTGCCGGCGCGCGCGAGATACGCCGCGGCGACCAGGGCGTTATGCCCTCCGCCGACGATGACGACGTCGTATCGAGTGGTCTCCGGGGGGTTCATGCGCCCACGCTAGCCACCCCGTCCGACATCGCCCAGGGGGTGGCATCCCCAGTAGCGTGGATGCCATGACTCTCGCCGCAGATCTGCTCGACATCGCCACCCGCATCGCTCGCGAGGCCGGCGATCTGGCCGCCCGGCGCCGCCGCGAGGGGCTCGAGATCGCCACGAAGTCCGTCGCCGCCGACATCGTCACCGCTGCGGACAAGGAGGTGGAGGCCTTCGTCCGCGCGGAGTTGGCGCGGGAACGTCCCGACGACGGCTTCTTCGGCGAGGAGTCCACCGCGCAGGAGAGCCGCAGCGGCATCACGTGGGTCGTCGATCCGATCGACGGCACGGTCAACTACGCGTACGGCATCCCGGCATGGGCCGTGAGCATCGCCGCCGTCGAGGGGTCGGACGATCCGGCGACCTGGAGCGCGCTCGCCGGCGTCGTCTACAACCCCGTCTCCGGGGAGATGTTCCGCGCCTGGCGCGGCGGCGGCGCGTGGCTCGGCGACCAGCGGCTCTCGGTCACGCCCGAGG
>NZ_BADA01000388.1 GCF_000333395.1 Microbacterium sp. B19 | reverse complement strand
CGTCGAGCTCGATCGTCTTGTCGCTCGTCACCGTCGAACGGGTGAGGAACGTCTCGCCCGAGCCGAGGTCGCGGAACACGACGGCGCGGTAGTCCGGGTGGATGTCAGTCTTCATGGGAGGTCCTTTGAGAAGTGGTGCCCTGGATTCTGCCAGGACGGTCAAAGTCTGCGGCGCCGGAGGCACCAAAGGACGAGTCTACCAGGCCCGAGGCCCGCGTACGACGCGAGTCGCCGAGCCCTCAGGACGCGCGCGCCGCGTAGCGGCCGGCATCCTGGGTCAGCGTGATCTGGACCCCGAACGTCGCAGACAGGTTCTCGGCCGTGAGCGCCTCGGCGAGGGGCCCGGATGCCACGACCTCGCCATCGCGCAGCAGCAGCACGTGCGTGAACCCGACGGGGATCTCCTCGACGTGGTGCGTGACCATGATCATCGCCGGAGTGGTGGGCGCCTGCGCGTAGCCGGAGAGCAGCGCGAGGAGCTCTTCGCGGGCGCCGAGGTCGAGGCTCGCCGTCGGCTCGTCGAGGAGCAGCAGCTCGGGGTCGGTCATGACGGCCCGCGCGATCTGCACGCGCTTCTGCTCGCCGTCGGACAGCGTGCCGAACGTGCGGTCGGCGAGGTGGTCGAGGCGCCACTCGGCGAGGACGCGCAGCGCACGGCGCTCGTCGATGTCGTCGTACTGCTCGCGCCAGCGGCCGGTCACCGAGTAGGCGGCGGTCAGCACGACGTCGAGCACCGTCTCCTCGGGCGGCACGCGCCGCGCCATCGCCGACGACGCGAACCCGATCCGCGGACGCAGCTCGAACACGTCGGTCCGGCCCAGACGCTCGCCGAGAATCGTCACCGCACCCGACGTGGGGTGCAGGAGCGTGTCGGCGAGCTGGAGCACCGTGGTCTTGCCCGCGCCGTTCGGGCCGAGCACCACCCAGCGTTCATCGTCGGAGACGGTCCAGTCGAGGTGGGACACGATGTCCCGGGCGTTCCGGCGGACGACGACGTCGGAGAACTCCAGAACCTGCGGCATGCGTCCAGCCTAACGGCCTGAGCCCACCCGCACCGGCGCGCCACCCCGACCTGGGGACAGGGTTGGCGACAGTGCGTCTACCGCCCCGCGACCTCCGCGTACAGCGCCGCGGTGGTCTGCGCGATCGCGGTCCAGCTGAAGTCCTCGATCGCGCGCCGACGTCCCGCCTCGCCGTACTCGGCCGCGCGGGTGGCATCCGTCACCACTTCGGTGAGCACACGGGCGAGATCGTCGACGAAACGCTCCGGGTCGACGGGCGTTCCGGTGCCGTCCTGCACCTGCTCGATGGGCACGAGACGCCCGGTGACGCCGTCGACGACGACCTCGGGGATGCCACCGGTGGCGGTGCCGACAACGGCCGCGCCGCACGCCATGGCCTCGAGGTTGACGATGCCGAGCGGCTCATACACCGAGGGGCACACGAACGTCGTCGCCGACGTGAGGATCGCGCACAGCTCGTGGCGCGGCAGCAGCTCGTCGATCCACACGACGCCGTCACGCGTGGCCTGCAGCCCGCGGACGAGCCCCTCGACCTCGGCGAGGATCTGCGGGGTGTCGGGCGCTCCCGCGCACAGCACGAGCTGCACCTCGGGCGGCAGCTGCTCGGCCGCGCGCAGCAGGTACGGCAGGCCCTTCTGGCGCGTGATGCGCCCCACGAACACGACCGACGGGCGGGCCGGATCGATGCCGAAGCGCGCGAGCACGTCGGGATCGTCGACCGGATGCCACGCCTCGGTGTCGATGCCGTTGTAGATCACGCGCACCTTGTCGGGGTCGAGCGACGGGTAGCTGCGGAGGATGTCGGCGCGCATGCCCGCGCTCACCGCGACGACGGCCGCCGCCCCCTCGTACGCGGTCTTCTCGATGTAGCTGGACACGGCGTATCCGCCGCCGAGCTGCTCGGCCTTCCACGGACGCAGCGGCTCGAGGCTGTGCGCGGTGACGATGTGGGGGATGCCGTGCAGCAGCGAGGCGAGGTGCCCGGCGAAGTTCGCGTACCAGGTGTGCGAGTGCACGACGTCGGCGCCCGCGATGTCGGACACGATCTCGAGATCGGTCCCGAGCGTCTGGATCGCCCCGTTCGCGGAGGCCAGTTCCGACGGCACCGCGTACGACGTCGTGTCGGCCTCGTCGCGCGGTGCGCCGAACGCCCGCACCTGCACTTCGGTGCCCTCGGCGCGGAGCGCGCGGACCAGCTCGGTCGCGTGGACACCCGCTCCCCCGTAGATCTCCGGCGGGTACTCCTTGGTGACGACGTCGACGCGCATGAGACGAACCGTAGCGCAGCGCAACCCCCGCCGCGCGCCGGTTCCCGGGATCGCGCTCGCGCCCTATGGTGGTGCCATGCCTGCAGCGCCGAAGGTCTTCGGAATCATCCTCGCCGGCGGCGAGGGCAAACGACTCATGCCCCTGACGGCCGACCGCGCGAAACCGGCCGTCCCCTTCGGGGGGCAATACCGACTCATCGACTTCGCGATCTCGAACCTCATCAATTCGGGCCTGCGTCAGCTCGTCGTGCTGACCCAGTACAAGTCGCACAGCCTCGACCGCCACATCTCGCAGACGTGGCGGATGTCGCCGATGCTCGGTTCGTACGTGGCATCCGTTCCGGCCCAGCAGCGCCTCGGCAAGCGCTGGTTCTCCGGCTCGGCCGACGCGATCCTGCAGTCGATGAACCTCATCCGCGACGAGAAGCCCGACATCGTCGTCGTCATCGGCGCCGACCACGTCTACCGCATGGACTTCGCGCAGATGCTCGACGCGCACATCGCCTCGGACGCGCGGGCCACGATCGCCGGCATCCGTCAGCCGATCTCGCTGGCGAACCAGTTCGGCGTCATCGACACCGACCCGAGCGACCCCACCAAGATCCGCGAATTCCTCGAGAAGCCGCAGAACCCGGCGGGGCTCGTCGACGCGCCGCACGAGGTGCTCGCCTCCATGGGCAACTACATCTTCGACGCCGACGCTCTCGTCGAGGCCGTCACGCACGACGGCGAACTGCCGACGTCCGCGCACGACATGGGCGGCGACATCGTGCCGTACTTCGTCAACCGCGGCGAGGCGGCGGTGTACGACTTCCAGCGCAACGACGTGCCGGGATCGACCCCGCGCGACCGGTCGTACTGGCGGGACGTGGGCACGATCGAGTCGTTCTACGACGCCCACATGGACCTCATCTCGACGCTGCCGATCTTCAACCTCTACAACGACAACTGGCCGATCTTCTCGCAGACGTTCAACGCTCCCCCGGCGAAGTTCGTGCGCGACTCGGTGGGCCGCATCGGTAACGCGATCGACTCGATCGTCTCGCTCGGATCGGTGCTCTCCGGCACCCACCTCGAGCGCAGCGTCGTGGGTCCGTGGGCGCTCGCCGGCGGCGGATCGACGATCACCGACTCGGTGCTGTTCGACGGCGTGCAGGTCGGAGCGGGAGCCCGCATCCACCGCGCGATCCTCGACAAGAACGTGACGCTCGCGCCGGGCGCGACGATCGGCGTCGACCGGGAACGCGACCTCGCGCGCGGCTTCACCGTGACCGAGACGGGCATCACCGTCGTCGGCAAGGACGTGCGCGTCGAGGTCTGATCCGGACACCCGGATGCCAGAAAGGGCGGCGACCGCGAAGGTCACCGCCCTTTCGGCATCCAGGGCTCGTCAATGCATCGTCATGCCACCGGTGACGTTGATGCCCTGGCCCGTCATGTACGACGAGAGGTCGCTCGCGAGGAAGAGGGCCACGCCCGCGACGTCCTCGGGGGTTCCCGTGCGCCCGAGCGGCACCTGAGAACGGTCCTCCGCCTCGATGTCGGCGACGGTGAGACCGCGCAGCTCGGCTCCCTCGCGTCGCTCGCGCTGCTTCATGCGCGTCTCGATGATGCCCGGGCAGATCGCGTTGACGCGAATCCGCTCGCGCGCGAGTTCGGTCGCGAACGTCTTGGTGAGTCCCAGCACGGCGTGCTTCGACGCGACGTACCCGGTCATGCCGCGGTAGCCGTTCTTGCCCGCCTGCGACGCGATGAGGATGAGGCTGCCCGGACGGCCCGCGCGCCGCAGGCCCCGCGCGACGTGCTTGGCGACGAGGAACGATCCCTTGGCGTTGACGTCGAGGTTGAGATCCCACTGGGCCTCGGTCGTGTCGACGCCGAACGCCATCGTCGAGGTGCCCGCCGCGTGGACCAGGACCTCGATCGGACCCAGCTCGCG
>NZ_BADA01000389.1 GCF_000333395.1 Microbacterium sp. B19 | reverse complement strand
GGCGACGGGAACTCTCCCCCGTGAACGCCGGGCGACGCCGTCGGGTCCGACGTAGACGCTGTCGCCCTCGCGGTAGCGGCTGTAGGTCGACAGGCCGAGGTCCGCGACGGTGTCGATGAGCGCCTGCTGGTCGGGCGACACCCACTGGCCGCCGAGCTCGAGCATGGCGCCGTCGATCACGTCGGTCCACAGCCGCCCACCGACGCGGTCGCGCGCCTCGAGCACGACGACCGACAGTCCGGCCTTGCGCAGGTCGTTCGCGGCGGTCAGTCCCGCGGCTCCGGCCCCGATGACGACGACGTCACGCGTGATCTCGCTCATGGAATCTTTCCTTCTGTCTCGATGACCCGGATGGTGCGGACGAGGGGGCGGCGCGTTCGGGTCGCCAGCCGCCCCCTCGAGTCGTGCTGCTCAGTGACGCGCGAGCGCGCCCGCGACGACGTCCAGGCCCTCGTGGAGCAGGTCGTCGCCGATCGACAGCGGCGGGAGGAACCGGATGACGTTCCCGTAGGTCCCGCACGTGAGCACGATCACGCCCTCGGCGATGGCAGCCTTGGCCACGGCCGAAGTCAGGGCGGCATCCGGAGCCCCCGTCGCCGGGTCGACGAACTCGGCGGCGATCATCGCGCCGTGACCGCGGACGTCGCCGATGCGCGGGTCGTTCTGCTGCAGAGCGGTGAGGCGCGACAGGAGGATCTCGCCGATCTCCCGCGCCCGCTCGATCAGTCCGTCGTTTTCGAACGCGTCGATGGATGCCAGAGCCGCGGCGCACGCGATCGGGTTGCCGCCGTAGGTTCCGCCGAGGCCGCCGGTGTGGGTGGCATCCATCATCTCGGCGCGACCGGTCACGGCCGCGAGCGGGAGGCCGCCGGCGATGCCCTTCGCGGTCGTGACGAGGTCCGGGACGATGCCGAAGATCTCGGACGCGAACATCGCACCGGTGCGGGCGAAGCCGGACTGCACCTCGTCGGCGATGAACACGACGCCGTTCGCGCGGCACCAGTCCACGAGGGCGGGGAGGAAGCCGTCGGCGGGGACGATGAAGCCGCCCTCGCCCTGGATGGGCTCGATGATGACGGCGGCGAGGTTCTCGGCGCCGACCTGCTTCTCGATGAGCGAGATCGCCTTTGCCGCTGCTTCGGGGCCGGAGAGTCCGTCACGGAACGGGTACGACAGCGGAGCGCGGTACACCTCGGCGGCGAACGGGCCGAAGCCGCTCTTGTACGGCATGTTCTTCGCCGTCAGCGCCATCGTGAGGTTGGTCCGGCCGTGGTAGGCGTGATCGAACGCGACGACGGCCTGGCGTCCGGTGTGCTTGCGGGCGATCTTGATCGCGTTCTCGACCGCTTCGGCGCCGGAGTTGAACAGCGCGCTCTTCTTCGCGTGGTCGCCGGGGGTGAGGCGGTTGAGGGCTTCGGCCACCGAGACGTACGAGTCGTAGGGCGAGACCATGAAGCACGTGTGGGTGAAGGCGGCGACCTGCTCCTGCACGGCGGCGACGACGGCCGGGTGAGAGTTGCCGACCGAGGTCACGGCGATGCCGGAGCCCAGGTCGATGAGCGAGTTGCCGTCGGCATCCACGACCACTCCCCCGCCCGCCGCGACGGCGTGGATGGGGACCGTGTGCCCGACACCGGCCGAGACCGCGGCGGCCTTGCGGTCGAGGAGGTCCTGCGAGCGGGGGCCGGGGATGCTGGTGACCAGGCGGCGCTCCTGCGGGAGCGAGGGTCCGCCGACGGGGGGCGCGGTGACGGTGTGCGGTGCGGTCATGTTCGGAGCGTAGGGAAGGCGGCCGCGGCCCGATACCCTCCGTGCTGTACATTTCCCATACCTGGCTGTACGAACCGTACAGCGGATTCCGCGGGAGCCCCATGGATGCCACCGACACCCCCACGCTCGGCGCGCTGCTGCGTCGCTCCGACCTGCACCTGCGCCTGGAGAACGGCGCCCCCGACGACCTCGCGCGTCCGGTGCGGTGGGTGCACAGCAGCGACCTCGCCGACCCCACACCGTTCCTCTCCGAGGGGCAGGTGCTCCTGACCACGGGCACGCAGTTCCAGGGGTCGGGGGCGACGACCGCCGTCGACTACGTGCAGCGACTCATGGGCCGGGGTGTCGCGGGACTCGGGTTCGGCACGGAGGTGGTGCGCGACGGCATCCCTCCCGAACTCGCCGCCGCTTGCCGCGACGCCGGCCTCCCGCTGTTCGAGGTGCCGTACCGCACGCCGTTCATCGCCGTCGCCCGCGCGAATGCCGAGGCGATCGCGGCCGAGGCGTACGCGCGCCGCACGTGGGCGCTGTCGGCGCAGCGCGCGATCGCCCTCGCGGCGCTGCGGCCCGACGGTCTCGGCGCGACGCTCGCGGAACTCGCGCGACAGCTCGGCACGTGGGTGGGACTGTACGACGCGGCCGGTGAACTCACTCGCGAGCACCCCAGCGGCGACCTGGATGCCGCGACTTCGGCGTCGCTCGGCAGCGAGGTGGCCACGGTCCTCCGCCGGGGCGCGCGGGCGGCCTCGGCGCTGCGCATCGCGGACCGTCCGTTCACGCTGCAGACCCTGGGCCGCGGCGGACACCTGCGCGGCGTCATCGCGATCGCGGCCGGTGAACTCGACCAGGAGGGCCGGGGCGTCGTCACCGCCGTCATCGCCATGGCCGGTCTCGCGTTCGAGCAGCACCAGGGACTCGGCCGGGCCCGCGGCGCGTTGCGGGCGGGGCTCGTGCAGTCGCTCCTCACCGACGACCCGACGCTCGCGCGACGCATCGCGCGCGACGCGTGGGGACCGCTACCGACGGCGCCGGTCGTGGTCGCTCTCACCGATGCCGCGGCCACGCGCAGCGGGGGCCTCGCGGAACTCCTCGAGCTGCGGGCGGAGGAGCGCCGCGGCGCGGTGTTCTTCGGCCGCGCGGACGACGGCGTCGTGATCGTGGTCCCGGCCGACGAACGGCAGGCGATCCAGGAGGCGGCGGAGCGCTTCGGCGCACGGATCGGGGTGTCCGAACCCACCGGGTACGACCGCTTCGCCGCCGCGGTGGAGCAGGCGCGCGTGGCGCGGGATCGCGGGCGAGATGCCGTGACGACCTTCGGCGAGGTCGCGGCATCCGGAGTCCTGTCGGCGCTCGGGCCCGATGCCCCGACGCTCGCCGCCGCGGAACTCGCGCCCCTCACCTCCCACGACGCGGCCGAGGGGTCGCGCCTCGTCGAGACGCTCCGCGCGTGGCTGGACCACGACTGCTCGCACGAGCTCACCGCGCAGGCGCTCGGCGTCCACCGCCACACCGTGCGCACGCGCCTGGCCCTCGCGGAGAGGTTGCTGGATCGCGACCTGTCGTCGTTCGCCACGCGCGCCGAGCTGTGGGCCGCTCTGCGGGTGCAGCCGGCCTGAGTCCTGGCATCCGGCCGGTCTTCGCCGTGGATACCACGACCCGCCGCCGCGATCAGCAGCCGCAGCTGCGGCGCACCACCAACCGCGGCTCGAACACCACGTCGAAAGGACGGTCGGCGGGACCGGCGACACCGGCCAGGATGCGCGCGGCCGCGCGACCCATCGCCTCCATGGGCTGCCGGACGGTGGTCAGCGGCGGCGAGCTCAAGCGCGCCGCGAGCGTGCCGTCGAAACCCGTGACCACGACGTCGTGCGGTACTCGCAGTCCCTCGGCGGCGAGCGCGTCCATCACCGCGAACGCGTGCTGGTCTGTCGCGCACACGAGGGCCTGTGGCATCCGTCCCTCCGCGATGAGGGCGCGCAGCTGCGCGACGAGCTCGTCCTCCCCTCGCACCGTCGCATCCACGATCTCGGACCGCAGCGCCATGCCGAGGTCGTCCGCGGCGGCGCGCAGGCCGCCCAGGCGCTCGACGGTGTCGGACGCTTCGGATCGCCCGACGAAGGCGAGGTCCCGGATGCCATGCTCCCCCGCCAGGTGTTCCGCGAGCGCGCGCATGCCCGCGGCGTTGTCCACGCGGACGCGGTGATGCTGGTCACCGTCCGGCGCGGCGCTGAAGAGCACGATCGGGATCGTCGGGGCGTACCGGGCCAGGGCGGGAGCCGTCTGCGGCGAGGGGAAGATCGCCAGCCCGTCGACGCGACCCGCGGTGTCGGCGACCGAGACGTCGGTGCCGGCCCCGCTGCTGAGCATCACGGGGCGCCCGAGCGCCCAGCACTCCAGTTCGAATCCGCGCTGCACCTCGTCGACGTACAGCGGGAACGCCCGCGGGTCGGAGAGCACGTCGTCGTCCGTCTGGTTCCACGGGATGACGCCGTCGGCGTCAAGGCGCGGAGTCGACAGGCCCGTGAGCGGCTGCGCCTGGGCGAGGGGGTCCGCCCGCTCGAGCAGCAGGTCGAACGCGTGCAGGCCGAGCGTGCCGGTGCGCCCGTGCGCGAGGCCGCGGGCTGCGGCGCTCGGGGCATATCCCAGGCGCCGCGCGGCCGCGAGGACGCGTTCGCGGGTCGCGTCACTGAGCTTGTCCGGACGGCGGAACGCGAACGACACCGACGCGATGGAGACGTTCGCCTCCTGTGCCACGTCGTACACGGTCGGTCGGCGTGTCGCGTCCGCTTCGCTCATCGGTGCGCGTACCCCCTCATCGGCTCCGGCTCGTCCCCCGCACCCGCCAGGTCCAGGCCGAAGTGGACCGGGAAGACGGGGTCGCCGGTGTCCGACGGTACATCCTCGCGGGACGCGCGGACGGCATCCATCGATCGGGGGATCTCGATCGGCAGCCGTCCCCGGGGAGCGACTCGCCCGGTGAGCGCGTCGAGCACGGCGCGCGCGGAGCTGCCGTAGTCGGCGACGATCGCGGCGGCGTGGTCGACGAACGGGGTCAGGATCGCCGGACGGTCGAGGTTCACCACGAGCACGAGCGGGCAGGATGCCGCGATCTGCTGCAGCCGGTACACCAGGCCCGGTGCGAACTCGAGGGACCCCTGGTGGAACCAGGCCTCGAGGAAGAGGTCGTCGCGCGGGTCGAACGGTGCCCCGATGCGGACGAGCGCGAGATCGGCCTCGGCGGGGTCGGACACCACGCGACCGAGCTCCGCGACGTCGTCGGCGCGGAAGCCCTCGACGTACACGGTGCCGGTGGGACGCAGCGGTAGCACGTCGCCCTCGTTCACCAGCACCGTGAGCGAGCGCGCCTGCGCCCGCTCGCCCAGCTCACGGAACTCCGCGTTTCCGACGATGCGCTCGGCCTCGTCCACGTCCACGTAGGGGTCGTCGAACAGTCCGAGCTGGAACTTCACCCGCAGCAGGCGCCGGACGGACGCGTCCACGCGCCCCTCCGGGACGCGGCCGGAGCGCACGAGGTCCACGAGCATCTCGACGCACTCCTCTCCGCCGAACTGGTCGGCACCGGCATCCAGGATCTTCTCCATGCGCTCGACGGCCGAGAGGTGCTCGACGCCCCACGCGCGCGCGGGCAGCACCTGGTCGCCGACGTGGTTGTCGTTGACGAGCTCCCAGTCGGTGACGACGACGCCGTCGTACCCGAGCGACTCGCGCAGCAGACCCGTGACGATCTGCTTGTTGTAGCCGAAGCCGACCTCTTCGATCGGCTGACCGTCGACCTCGAGGCCGACCGGCATGCCGTAGTACGGCATCATTCCGGCGGTGCCGCGGCGGATCGCCTCGCGGAACGGTTCGAGGTGGTAGTCGAACATGCCGCCGGGATACACCTGCTCGCGGCCGTAGGGGAAGTGCGCGTCCTCGCCATCCAGCTGCGGACCTCCGCCGGGGAAGTGCTTGGTCGTGCAAGCCACGCTCCCGGGTCCGAGCTCGTCGCCCTGGAAGCCCTGTAGGTAGGCCGCGGTGAACTCGGTGACGCGCGCGGCATCCTGCCCGAGGGTCTGCGCCTGGCGCCCCCAGCGGGGTTCGGTCGCGAGGTCGATCTGCGGGTGCAGGGCGGCGCGGATGCCGACCGCGACGTACTCGCGCCGCGCGACCTCGGCGAACTCGCGCACGGTCTCGACGTCGTCGAGCGCGGCGAGCCCCAGGCCCTCGGGCCACTGCGAGAACGGTCCGGCAGAAAACGCCACGCCCGTGTTCTCGACGAACGCGTGACGCGGATCCGTGCTGATCGTCACCGGGATGCCGTGCGGCGTCTGCTCGGCAAGGGCCTGGAGGTGGTTGTTCCAGGTCGCCGCCTGGCGCGCGGTGCGGATGGCGTGCACGTTGAAGTGGTTCATGTTCTTGTGCACGACGACCGTGGTGGTCGGGGACTTCGAGATCCTGCCGGGGGCCTCGAGCAGGTCGCCGTCCTCCCCCACCTCGATGACCGTCTGGAACATCAGACCGCACTTCTCCTCGAGGCTGAGCCGCCCGAGGAGATCCTCCGTGCGCTCCTCGACGCCGAGGGAGGGGTTCTCGTACGGGTCCATCACGCCGTTGCCGTTCAGGTCGCGGAAGCGGGTGCTGTCGGGCGCGGTGAGGAATCGGGGGGAGGTCATAGGGGTCCTTTCAGGGACTCGAGCTTCGTGCGGGGCGCGCGGGGCGCGGGCGCGGGGCCGGGGCGCGGGGCCGGGGCGCGGGGCCGGGGCGCGGGGCCCGGGCCCCGTCCCGCGTCACTTCAGGCCGGTGGAGGCGATGCCCTGGATGAAGTAGCGCTGCAGGAAGACGAACAGCAGGATGATCGGCGCGATCACGAGCACCGAACCCGCCAGCAGCAGGCCGTAGTTCGTGGCGCTCTGCCCGGTCGAGTAGAGCGACAGCGCGACGGGCAGGGTGTACTTCGCCTCGGTCTGCGCCGCGACGAGCGGCCACAGGAAGTTGTTCCACGAGGCGAGGAAGGTCAGGATGCCGAGCGTCGCCAGCGGCGGGCCGCACAGCGGCATCACGATGCGGGCGAAGATCCGCAGCTCGCCGGCGCCGTCGATGCGGGCGGCCTCCAGGAGCGGATCCGGGATGCCGAGCATGAACTGCCGCATGAGGAAGACGCCGAGCGGAGTCGTGACGAACGGCAGGATCAGCGCCGCGTAGCTGTCCACGAGGCCGAGCGACGACACCATGACGAACAGCGGGACGAAGGTGACGACGCCCGGGACCATGAGCGTCACCATGACGACCAGGAACAGCGCCTTCTTGCCGGGGAAGTCCATCTTCGCCAGCGCGTAGCCGACCATCGAGCAGAACACGAGGTTGCCGGCGACGGTGAACAGTGCCACCACGACGCTGTTGCCGAAGAACTGGCCGAAGTTGAGCTGCCCGAACCAGGCGCCGAAGTTCTCCCACGTGAAATCCTGCGGCCACCAGGTGGGCGGGCGCTGCAGGATCTCGCGCTGCGTCTTGACCGAGCCCAGCAGCATCCAGGCGAAGGGCAGGATCCACACGATCAGGCCGACGACGAGGACGCCGTAGGTCAGGGCGCGACCGGGGGTGATGCGGTTCTCCGAGCGGCGACGACGGCGCGACGGCTCGACGGTCTCGACGACGGCGGCCGGAGCCGCGGGGGACGTGAGTGTCATGGCATCCCTCAATCCTTCGAGCGCAGCACGCGGAACTGCACCAGGCTGAGCAGCGCGATCGCCAGGAACAGCAGGTAGCTCGCGGCCGAGGCCGTGCCGTACTGCCCGAATCCGAACTGCTTGAACGTGTAATAGGCCACCGAGAGGGTGGAGTTGAGCGGACCGCCCTGGGTCATCACGAACGCTTCCTCGAAGAACTGCAGGAACCCGACCGAGATGAGCACGGCGCCCAGCAGCAGCGTCGGGCGCAGTAGCGGGAGCGTGATGGAGGTCAGGCGCCGCCACGACGAGGCGCCGTCCATGAGGGCGGCCTCCTTCACGTCGGTGGGGATCGCCTGGAGCCCGGCGAGGAAGATGACCATCAGGGTGCCGACGTTCCGCCACACCGCCATCGCGATGAGCGACGGCAGAGCGGTGCGGGTGTCGTTGAGCCAGTCCGGACCCTGGATGCCGATGATCGCGAGCGCCGAGTTGAGCAGGCCCTCGGGCTGCAGGATGTAGCGCCACACGACCGCCACGGCGACGATGCTCGTCACGACCGGGGCGTAGAACCCCACCCGCAGCACCGAGACGAAGCGTCCCGTGCTGGCGTTGAGCGCGAGGGCGAGCGCCAGCGCGATCGCCATCGTGACCGGGATGCCGACGACGACGAACGTCGCGGTCACGCCCAGCGAGGTGAGGAACACCGGGTCGCCGAGCACCGAGAGGTACTGCTCGAGCCCGACGAAGTTCACCGAGAACGGCGAGCGGATGTCCCGCGCCGTGAAGTCGGTGAAGGACATCGCGAAGGACCCCACGATCGGCACGACCATGAAGATCGCGAAGACCGCGACGAACGGCAGGGCGAAGCCCCACGCGACCCATCCCTGGCGCCGGCGGCGGCTCGACGCCCCGCCGGCGCGGGCGCGACCGGTGGCCGGAGCCCGTCCGGTCGCGCCCACGACTGCCTGCGTCATGATCTCAGCCCAGGCCCAGCTGGTCGGCGGTGGCCTGGAGTTCCTTCAGGCCGTCGGCCGGCGACTGCTGGCCGAGACGGATCTTCTCGAGCATCGCGTCACCGGCCGCGGCGACCTGCACCCAGGTCGTGACGGCGGGCACCGACTTCGCGGTTTCGAGCTGCGCGCCGAAGGCGGCGAGGCGCCGTCTACCGCCCGCGCGTCGAGGGACGCGACAACGTCCCGCGGACCGGGCCGGTGATCTTCGCGAGCAACCACCTGTCGTTCATCGACTCCATCGCCATCCCCGTCGCCTCGCCCCGGCCGGTGCACTTCCTAGCGAAGTCGGCCTACTTCGAGAAGTGGGCGTCTCGCCTGTTCTTCACCGCCATCGGCGCGATCCCGGTCGAGCGGGGCGCGGGTCAAGCGGCGCTCGACGCGCTCGACCAGCAGCGCGCACTCCTCGAGGACGGCCGCGCGGTGGCCCTGTACCCCGAGGGCACACGCTCGCTCGACGGCCGGCTCTACAAGGGCCGGACCGGCGTCGCGTTCCTCGCGCTCCAGACCGGTGCCCCTGTCGTGCCGGTCGGTCTCATCGGCACCGACAAGGTCATGCCGGTCGGGGCGAAGGTGCCCACGACGAAGGAGCGCATCACGGTGCGGTTCGGCACTCCCCTCGACCTCTCGCCGCACGGCGCCGCCTCGTCGGGACGCGCCCGCCGCGGCGCGACGGACGAGATCATGGCCGCCATCCACGCCCTCAGCGAGCAGGAACTGGCGAACGCCTACAACGAGGTTCCTGCGCAGACACCGCTCGAGCGGATCAAGCAGGTGCTGCCACACGAACGCATCTGAGCGGACGTCCGTCACGTGGCGCCCTCCGACGAGGTGGGCCCTTAGGCCCTTGACGCGACGCGTCCCGGCGAGCAGGGTCTGAAGAGGCGGGCCCGAACCCGCCTCAGCCACGACGAGGAGGCACCCGTGAAGAAGTTCGTCAACGACCCGGCCGACGTGCTGGCGGAAGCCCTGCGAGGGATCCACGCCGCTCATCCGGAGCTTCGGATCGACACCGAGAACCGCGTCATCCTGCGCGGTGAGCCCACGCGCGAGGGCAAGGTCGCGCTCGTCTCCGGCGGCGGTTCGGGTCACGAGCCGATGCACGGCGGCTTCGTCGGGCGCGGCATGCTGGACGCCGCGGCAGCCGGCGAGGTGTTCACCTCCCCCACCCCCGACCAGGTGCTCGCGGCGACGCAGGGCGTGGACTCCGGCGCGG
>NZ_BADA01000390.1 GCF_000333395.1 Microbacterium sp. B19 | reverse complement strand
GCCCCTTCCGTCACTTGGTGGAGGCGAGCTTGTCGTCCATTCCCTGCGCGAACTGCGCCGGGGTGATCTTGCCCGAGATGGTCTGCTGCAGCAGAGCCACCGACTCGCTCGTCATGACGTCGGCGTGGTCGGGCCAGTTGACGGCGGGCAGGTAGATCTTGCCGTCGCGGACGGCCGGGGCCATCTCGCTGAGCGACGCGTCGAGCTGCGGCGTGAAGTCCTTCGTCGTGGTGATCGACTGGGTCTCCTTCTGGTACAGCTCCACGCCCTCCTTGCTCTGGAGGAACTGCACGAACTTGTCGGCGCCCTCGGGGTTCTTCGCCTTGGCGTTGATGGCGTAGCCGGGGGAGACGGCGCCGCACCAGTACAGGTCGCCCTTCGGGTTCGGGACGGCGAGGTACTCGAGGTTGAGGTTCGGGGCGGCCTTCTTGATGTTGCCGAGCGCCCACGAACCGGTGCCGATCATCGCGACCTGGCCCTGCTCGAACGCCTGGAGCACCTGGTCGCCGGTGAGGCCGGCGGCCGAGCGGGGCTCGATGCCCTTCTCGAAGAGCTGGTTCCAGGTGGTGAGGGGGTGGGTCCAGGTGTCGGCGAAGGTGGTCTGCCGTCCCAG
>NZ_BADA01000391.1 GCF_000333395.1 Microbacterium sp. B19 | reverse complement strand
ACGGTCGCACGGGCGACATCGGTGATGACCGCGCCCGTGGACGGGGCGATGACGTCCATGCGGCCGCCGTCGACGGCATCCCCGCCACTGTCCGTCGATAAACAGGCGCCCGGGCGCGATCACGGTGGTGTCGACGATGCTCACCGGGTCACCTCCGCGGGGGCGATGACGTCGGCGAGGACGCCGGCGAACCACACCGGATCGTCCTCGAACGGCGTGTGTCCGGTGGCGACCCGGACGACCTCCGCGCCCGAGCGGGCGACGAGATGCTCCTGGAACGCGGTCGGCACCAGGGCGTCCTGCTCGGTGAGGACGTAGGCGGTCGGCTTCGCGCGCCAGGCGACGCGGGTCACGGGAGAGGTGAAGGCCCCGAGCGACTGCGGCCGGAACGTGTCCGCGATCATCTCGGCCAGACCGGCCGGAGCGTCGGCCGGAAGGTCGGCGGAGACCATCGCGATGCGCTCCTCGCGCGAACGGCCCATCGAGACCATCCCGTCGGCGATGCCCCAGAACTCGGGCACATCGCCGCCGACCGCCTGCTGCAGCGTCTCGCCGGCGTCCAGCGCGAACGCTGCGACGTAGACGACCTGCGCGACGGCCGGGTGGTCGCCCGCCTGGGTGGTGGGGATGCCGCCGTACGAGTGCGCCACGAGGGTCACCGGTCCTTCGGCGGCATCCAGGTACTCGGTGATCGCGGCCGCGTCGGCGTACATGTCGGCGGTGCTGCCGATGCTCGGCAGGGCCACGGCGTCGACCTGGAACCCGCGACCGCGCAGGGCGTCGGCGAGCCGGTCGAACACCCACGGGCCCGCCCAGGCCCCGTGGACGAGAAGGATGCGGGGTGGGGAAAGGGTCATGCGTGCGCTCCTCGGATGGGGACGACCTCGGCGTCGTCGGCCCCAGTGTCGGACGCGTCCGACCGGGACGGTATCCGTAGGACTACCGAACAGCGGCGAGCGTCGACTGGTACCAGGCGGCGATCTGCGCGCGGGACGAGAACCCGAGCTTGGCGAGGATGCGCTGCACGTGCGTGTCGACGGTGCGCACCGACAGGACCAGCCGGTCCGCGATCTCCCGGTTGCTGAGTCCCTCGTGGATGCCGGCGGCCACCTCGCTCTCCCGGGCGCTGAGCCCCGTCGCGGGGCGTCCGGGCGCCCCCGCGAAGGCGGCGGCCTCGGCGGGGGAGAGCCCTTCTCCGATCGCGGAGAGCCGCTCGAACGCCTCGTCGCCGAGCCGCTGGCGCACGATCGCGACGCACCGGTCGTGCTGGGCGACCATGTGCGGGCCGTGCACCGCGATGCCCGAATCGATGCGCCGCCACCAGCTCCGCGCCGCGCCGAGGAGGACGGCGGTGCGTTCGGTGGGGGAGCGGGCCGCGTCGATCCAGCTCAGCAGTTCCAGCACGAGGCAGTCGCCGACGGGATCGTCGATGCCCTCCTCGAGCACGAGGGCGTCCCGCGCGTTGCGCTCCGCCTCGTCGAGGTCGCCGTCGGCGTACAGGGCGAGGGCGATGGCCCACTGGGACAGCGACCGCTGCCACCGTTCGTCGATCGATTCGGCGAAGCTCAGTGCCTCCCGCGCCGGGGTGGCGGCATCCGGCAGTCCCAACTGGGTGCGCGTCACCGTGAGCTGGAACTGCGCGAGCATCGCCTCCTCGGGGTGCCCGATCGATCGCGCGAGACCGATCGATCGCAGCAGCTCGTCACGGGCGAGTTCGCCCTCGCCGGAGAACAGGG
>NZ_BADA01000392.1 GCF_000333395.1 Microbacterium sp. B19 | reverse complement strand
CTGCCAGGCGGCGAGGTCTTCGCCGAGGATCACGACGATCTTCGTGTCGAACGTCGGCGCGGGGGCGGTGTCGGGTCGGTCATGCCTCCAGCCTCGGCCCGTGGCATCCGCTCCGTCTTGTACGTTTCTTGCATGATCGAACGGGTGCGGGCCTGGCACCCCGACGTGCCGTTCCTGCGCGAGGTCTACCACGCGAGCTTCGACCACGCCTACCCGCTGCACACGCACGACGACTGGGCCGTGATGCTCGTCGACCGGGGCGCGGTCACCTACGATCTCGACCGGGTCGCGCACCGGGCGGCGCCCGGTGCACTGACGCTGCTCCCGCCCGGCATCCCGCACGACGGGCGCTCGGCGGTGGCGGGCACCGGGTACCGCAAGCAGGTGCTGTATCTGCGCCGCGACTGGCTCCCCGACGACACCGCCGACCGCGTCGCCCGGGTGCCCACCCTCGGGCGCGGACCCGCGGAGGCGGCGGCCCGACGTGTCCACGCCGCGCTCCGGTTCCCGGGGGAGGAGATGGCCGCCGAGCACGCGCTGCTCGCGGTGCGCGACGCAATCCTCGCCCACACCGGCACCGCCGTCGCGGCCGTCCGCGACGCGCCGCTCGCCCGGCGCCTGCGCGCGCTGCTCGACGACCGCTTCACCGAGTCGTTCACGATCGCCGAGGCGGCCGCGCAGGTGGGCGCCCACCCGAGCCACCTCGTGCGGGAGTTCTCCCGCGCATATGGCATGGCCCCGCACCGGTATCTCGTCGCGCGTCGGGTCGACGCGGCGCGTCGCCTCCTGGTGGATGGATGCCGCCCCGCCGACGTCGCGGCACGGACGGGATTCCACGATCAGGCGCACCTGAACCGCCACTTCCGCCGTGTCTGGGGAGTGACGCCGGGAGCGTTCGCGCGCGGATAGGGCCCGTCCGCCCGACGTGGTCGGGGGACGGGCCCCGCGCGGTCAGTACACGATCACCGGCTTGACGGTGGCGCCGCTGTGCATGTCGTCGACGGCGCTCTGGATGTCGTCGAGCGCGTAGCGGCGTTCGAGCTTCTCCAGCGGCAGCCGTCCCTCGGCGTGCAGCGCGACGAGCCGGGGGATGAGCTCCCGGGGCTCGGTGTCGCCCATCGTCACGCCGCGGAGTACCTTGCCGGTGAGGATGCCCTGGATGTCGACGGGGATCTCGGTGCCCGGCGGCGGTGCACCGCACACGAGGACGGTGCCGCGGACGGCCGCGGCGTCCAGTGCGGTCCGGGCCACGCCGGGGTGACCGGTCGTGTCGAAGCCGAGGGAGACACCGGCTCCGCCCGTGATCTCGGCGAGGCGTGCCGCCACGTCCTCGTGCGACGCGTCGATCGTGTCGGTCGCGCCGAGCTCGCGGGCGAGGTCGAGCCGGGCCGCGACCCGGTCGATCGCGATGAGCTGCGCGGGCCCGCGGAGGGACGCCGCGATGATCGCCGACAGCCCCACCGCGCCCGCCCCGTACACCGCGACGACGTCGCCCGGCCCTGGGTCGAGGACGTTCCACATCGATCCGAAGCCGGTGAGCACCCCGCACCCGAGCGGGGCGAGGACGGTGAGGTCGGCGTCGTCGGCGACGCGGACGAGTGCCCGTTCGTCGGCGATCGCGTACGTCCCGAAGGACGACTGCCCGAAGAAGTGCGCCGAGACGGCCTCACCGCCACGGGTGATCCCCGCCGATCCCTCGGGGCGGATGCCGCCCAGCAGGTTCCGCGGGAGCCAGGAGTCGCAGTACGCCGGATGCGACGTGGCGCAGGCCCGGCATGCGCCGCAGGAGGTGAAGCTCAGGAGCACGGCATCCCCGGGGGAGACTGCGGTGACCCCGCGGCCGACCTTCTCGACGTGCCCGGCGCCCTCGTGCCCGATGATGCCCGGGACGGGGAACGGGATGCCGCCGGCCAGCACCCCGAGATCGGTGTGGCACAGACCGGTCGCCGTGAGCCGCACGAGGACCTCGCCCGGACCCGGGTCGCCGTACTCGACGTCGGCGACCGAGATCGTCGACGGTGCTTCGACGATCGCGGCGCGCCCCGCGGTCATGCCCGGCCGCCCAGGTCGAACACGATCGAGTGGGCCTTCTGGTACGACTGCAGCGCCTCGGGTCCGCCCTCGCGTCCCCATCCCGACGCCTTGACGCCGCCGAACGGCACCGCCGGGTCGAGCACGGCCCAGCCGTTGATCCAGGTGATCCCGGCCTTCAGTCGCGCCGCGACGCGGTGCGCGCGGGCGAGGTCGGAGGTCTGGATGCCACTGGCGAGGCCGTACCGCGTGCCGTTCGCGAGCGCGACCGCTTCGTCCTCGGTGTCGAACGGCTGCACGGTCAGCACGGGACCGAACACCTCGTCGACGACGACCTCCGCGTCCGGCTCGAGGTCCGCCAGGACCGTGGGAGCGTAGAAGAACCCGCCGTCGCGCTCGACGACGTGGCCGCCGGTGACGACGCGGGCGCCGGCGCCGCGCGCCCGCTCGACGAGGGCGGCGACCTTGTCGAGCTGTGTCCGGCTCGCGAGCGGACCGATCACGGTGGCCGGGTCGGCGATGTCGCCGAACGGCACCTGCGGCACCGCGTCCTTCAGGATGCCGAGCACGACGCCGTACAGCGGGCGTTCGACCAGCAGCCGGGGACCTGCCATGCAGAACTGGCCGGCGTTGAACACGAACGCCGAGATCACCGTGTGGATCGCGCGCTCGAGATCCGCGTCGGCGAACAGGATGTTCGCCGCGTTTCCGCCGAGCTCCGCCGTGAACGGCTTCAGCGTGCGCCCCGCGAGCGCCGCCGCGTGCGCGCCGATCTCGGTCGAGCCCGTGAACGCGACCTTGTCGACGTCGGGGTGGCCCACGAGGTGGTCGCCGAGGACGGAGCCGGGTCCGGTCACGACGTTGAACACGCCGTCGGGGACGCCGGCCTCGCGCAGGATGTCGGCCATGAGCAGCGCGCTCAGCGGGGTGTCGCTCGCGGGCTTGTGCACGACGGTGTTGCCGGCGACGAGCGCCGGGGCGATCTTCGTGCTGGAGAGGATCAGCGGGAAGTTGAACGGGGTGATGGCGGCGACCACGCCCAGCGGCTCGGAACGCACGTACGCGTGGGCGTCGGCGGTGATCTCGCGCACGT
>NZ_BADA01000393.1 GCF_000333395.1 Microbacterium sp. B19 | reverse complement strand
GAGCAGGTAGGCGATTCCCGTGCCGATCCCGAGCGTCCCGAGCGTGGCGATCAGCGAATTGATCCCGCCCACGGCGATGAGGAGGCCGTTGACCAGGCCGAAGACGAGGCCGGTGGCGACGCAGGCCAGCAGGCCGACGCTGATCGCGAGGACCGGATCGGGGTACGACGTGGCATCCCCGGGGGTGGTCTGGAAGGAGCGCATCACGAGCGCTCCCACGACGGAGGACAGCACGAGGTTGGCCCCCAGCGAGAGGTCGAAGATCCCCGCGCCGAGCATCATGGCGAGTCCGAGCGCCAGCATGAGCGCCTGGGACATGCCGAGCATCAGCGCCTGCCCGTTCGCCACCGACCAGAACACGTGCTGCGGCGACAGGGCGGTGAACAGCGCGACGAGCGCGATGTTGAGGAGCAGGATCCACGCCGCGCGGGTCTTCACCCAGCGCACGATCGCCGGGGCGGTTCGCCGCGCCCGATCATCGACGGTCGACGCGGGGGCGGTGGAGGTTCCGGTGGTGGTCATCAGGCGGATTCCTTCCGGTAGCCGACCATCGTGGCGACGAGGTCCGGCACGGTGAGATCGGCCGAGGGGGAGACGAGCACCGTCTCGCCGCGCCACAGCACGGTGATGGTGTCGGCGGCCTTCAGGATGCGGGGGAGGTCGTGCGAGATCACCAGGACGCCCAGACCCCGGGATGCCACGGTGCGCATGAGTTCGCAGATGATCTCCGACTGCCGGGCACCGAGGGCGGCGGTCGGCTCGTCCATGAGCACCGCGGTGCGGGCCCACATCACCGCGCGCGCCACGGCGACGGCCTGACGCTGGCCGCCGGAGAGATCGCGGACGGGCACGGTGAGCGACGGCAGGGCGATCGAGAGGTCGCGCAGCGCGGCATCCGCCCTCTCCATCATCGAGCGGCGCGAGAGGACGCCGAACGGACCGGTCGTCACCTCGTGACCGAGGTACATGTTGTCGACGACCGAGAGGTGCGGGGCGAGCGCGAGGTCCTGGTGGACCGCCTCGATGCCGAGCGCTTGCGCGTCCCGCACGGAGGACAGCTTCACGGGACGGTCGTCGATGATGACGTCGCCGCGGTCGGGACGGTTGATGCCGAGGAGCGTCTTCATCAGCGTCGACTTGCCGGCGCCGTTGTCGCCGACCAGCGCGACGACCTCGCCGGGTCGAACCGCGACGTTCGCGTCGCGGAGGGCTTCGACGTGGCCGAAGCTCTTCGCCACGTGACGGCAACCCACGACGCATTCGGGTGCAGGGGCGGGACTCATTTTCTCTCCATCGAGGTCCAGAGGATCGACATCGCGGTGTCGACGCACGAAAACTATCACACGAGTAACGTTTCGTGTCCAGACGTTGATCAGCAATCGCTGTATAACAAAACGAACACCAACGCACGCGATGGTATTGGTATAGCCTCGTGCTGACCTCTCGACGCTGAGACCGAAAGCCTGCCCATGAACGCGACGCCCGCACCGCCCCGACCCGTCGATCTGTCGGCACCGTTGTTCGGCCTCGATCCACGCGGGCTCGCCTGGGTGGAGGAGACCCTGGCGGGACTCACGCGCGAACAGAAGGTCGGGCAGCTGCTGTGCCTGTACCTCCGCGGCGACGACATGTCCCGGTTCACGTCGGACCTCGATCGCCTGGGCGTCGCGCCCGGCGCGGTGATGATGCTGCCGCGCAGCCCGGCTGCCGCGGCGCGGGACGTCGCCGCCCTTCAGGAGTGGAGCGGGATCCCGCTCCTCGTCGCCGGGAACCTCGAGTCGGGAGCGGTGAACTTCCTCACCGGCGTCGAGGCGTTCGCGAACCCGATGCAGGTCGCGGCCGCCGGTGACGAGGCCGCGGTGGACGCCCTCGCCGATCACTGCATCCGCGTCGCCCGCTCGCTCGGCATGAACTGGGCGTTCGCGCCGGTCGTCGACGTCGCCGTCAATCCCGCCAACCCGATCACCAACACGCGGTCGTTCGGCGCCGATCACGAACTCGTCGCGCGACTCGGCTCGCACTACGTGGCGCGGCTCGAGCGGGCCGGACTCATGACGAGCCCCAAGCACTTCCCCGGCGACGGCGTGGACGACCGGGACCAGCACCTCGTGACCTCGTCGAACGACCTCGACCTCGACGAGTGGACCCGCACGTTCGGCGCCGTCTACTCGGCGGTGATCGCCGCGGGTGCGCGGTCGATCATGGTCGGGCACATCCGCCAGCGCGCCCTGTCGAAATCCGTGCGTCCCGACCTCTCCGATGCGGACGTACGCCCCGGGTCGCTCGCCGCGGAGCTGATCGGTGACGTGCTGCGGGGACGGCTGGGCTTCGAGGGCCTGGTCGTGTCCGACAACACCGCGATGGCCGGATTCACCACCGCGGGTCACCGCGACCGGACCCTGCCGGAGATGGTCGCCGCGGGAGTGGACGTGGTGCTCGGGAACGTCGACGTCGCCGCCGACTTCGCCGCGCTGGTGCGGGCCGTCGACATCCTCTCGGAGGACCGGCTCGACGAGGCGGTGCGCCGTGTGCTGGCGACGAAGGCGTCGCTCGGTCTGCACCTCAGTCCGTTCGCCGAGGGCTTCGGCGAGCCCGCGTTCGACCACCCCGACGACCTCGAGGCGCGACGGGTTCTCGCGCGCCGGTCGATCACGGTGACGAAGGATGCCGCGCACCTGCTGCCTCTGCGGGCGGAGGAGCGTCGGCGTGTGCTCGTGGTGGTGGTGGGCGACGAGCCGACCTTCTACGACCCCTCCGGCCCGTTCGCGCCGCACTTCGTCGCCGGTCTCCGCGCGCGCGGCTGCGAGGTGGAGGTGCGCCGGTCGCCGCTCGCGCAGTCGCCCTCCGCAGAGGTCGACGCGTTCGACCTCTGCATCTACTTCGCGAACGTCCGGTTCGTGGGGAACTCCAACAGCCTGCGGGTCGCGTGGGCGCCCTGGCAGGGGCCGGACGCGCCACGGCATCCGTCCTCCTTCCCGACCGTGCTGGTGTCGATCGCCGACCCGTATCTGCTGCAGGACATGGCGATGGTGCGCACCGCACTCAACGGCTACACGCCGACGTCCGCGACGGTGGATGCCGCCCTCGAAGTGCTGTTCGGCGAGATCGAACCGCGGGGCGTGAGCCCCGTCGACCCGTTCGTCGGGCACTGGGACGCCGCGCTCTGACACGCGCGCGTCGGGAGAGGGGTTTCGGGAGCGTCGTCCCCCGCCGTCAGCTGAAGGACACCCGCACGAGCGGGCTCCCCGCGACCCACTCCTCGAGCGGCGGGAACGCCGGCCGCGACGGACTTCCGGCGTACAGGGCGTCGATCCCCTCCAGGATCGCGCCGAGAACGGCCGACCGCTCGTCGGCATCCGTGATCGGTGTCGCCGTCGCCGCCAGGTCGGCATGGATGCCGTTCTTCAGGTGGAACGTGAACTCCGGGTGCGCGAGCAGGTTCGCGTACCAGGAGCGGGCGCGCGGCGGCGTGCCGGTGATGTAGACCTCTCCGTCCACGCTGTGGAACCAGATCTCGATGCGCCGGGGCCGCTGAGTCCGGGCGCCGACGGTGGTGATGTCGACCGTGCGCTGCTCGACGGTCGAGGCCGGAGTCAGGGCAAGGGCGGCGGCGGTGGTGGCATCCATATCTCGTTCCTACCCGCCGACCGGCCCGGGCGGAAGCCGCATGACCTCAGCCGTCACGATGCGTCCCGTCGAAGTCGTCGAGGTCGTGAGAGCCTCGCGGAGAGACGGCTCCGCGGGGCATGATCTCCTCAGCGGTACAGCAAACCGCAGCGGCGAAGGGAGCCCGCGATGGCCGAGGGGACCAAGGACGATCCGTGGGTTCTGCGAACCCCGCCGGGAAGCTCCGAGTACAGCATGTACCGCGAGGGCGACGAACTCGTCTGCCAGGTCGGTTCGACGAGACTGACGTACCAGGCGCGTGCGGTTGACGACCTCCATTCCTGGCTCCGCGCGCAGGGCGATTGGGTGCCCCTCGGGGCCGCGGATGAGCAGAAGACCGCTGCCGCCGGAACCGTCGAGGCGTGGGGACGCTCCGAGGAGAACCCGGTCGGTGGGTGGTACGGCACGCGGAAGGGATACCGCGGACGCTTCGGCATGTACCTGCCGCCGCTGCTCGAGGAACTGGGGCTCGCGGAGTTGACGCACGACGCACGGAACAATCGCATTCGCGCGGTGTGAGCGTCAGTCGTCTCCCGCGACCGGCTCCTCGGATCCACCCGCCAGCCGCGCGCGGATCACCGCGGTGATCTCGGCGAGCGTGTCGAGCTGGTCCGGGGTGAGGGCGTCCACCACGAGGCGCCGCGCCGTCTCGATGTGCCCCGGGGTCGCTCGGATGAGCTCACGCCGGCCGACCGCCGTCAGCCGGACGTCGGTGGCGCGGCGATCCTCGGTGCTGGCGAAGCGTTCGATCCACCCGCGCTTCTCGAGCCGCGCGCACACGTGCGACAGGCGGGGGAGAGTGGATGCCGTCTCCCCGGCGAGCGCGGACATGCGGAGCGTCTGCGCCGGGGAGAACCGCAGCACGGTGAGCACGGAGAACTCGAAGTGCGTCATGCATGAGTCGCGTTGCAGTTGCGCGTCGAGCGCCGCGGGAAGGAGCTGGCTCACCGTCACCATTCCCACCCACGCCGCCGACTCTCGCGGGTTCATGCGAGGTGCTTGGAATACCACGCGACCATCCTAGGTTGGTTGTAGCGACAACCAATGGCCCGAGTCGTCGCGAGGCGGCCGGCAGAAGGAGCGCCCCGTGGATCAGACACCGCAACGGCATTCGGCGGCACCGTCGTGGAGCACGGCGGCCGTGCCGACGCGCGGCGCCGCGCCGGACGGCACCCGCATGGACACCGTCGAGCTGCTGGTGAGCGACCTCGACGCGATGACGGAGTTCTACCGGCGGGCGGTGACGCTCGACGTCCTCGACCAGACGGGCGCCACGGCGACCCTCGGACGCGGCGGCGTCGCGTCGATCGTGCTGCGGCAGGAGAAGGACCTCCCCGGACGCGACAGCCGCGGCGCGGGGCTCTATCACACCGCCGTCGTGTTCCAGGATCAGGCGCGGCTCGCCTCGGCGCTGGCATCCATGGCCCAGCACGCCGGGCAGTTGTACGAGGGATCCGCCGACCACCTCGTCAGCGAGGCGTTCTACTTCCACGACCCCGAGGGCAACGGACTCGAGCTCTATCGCGACCGTCCGCGCGACCAGTGAACAGTGCACGCCGACGGAACAGGGCACATGGTGACGGAGTTCCTCGACCCCAACCAGTTCCTGCAGCGCTGGTACGACCCCGAGGCGAGGGAGGACGGGACGGATGCCACGGCCGCCATCGGGCATGTCCACCTCCAGGTGGGCGATATCCCGACGGCGCGCCGCTTCTACGAGGGCATCCTCGGCTTCGACGTGACCGCCTCCCTCGGTTCCGCGCTGTTCCTCTCCGCGGGCGGGTACCACCACCACATCGGCATGAACACGTGGCACAGCGCCGGGGCGGGGCCCCGCGCCGCGACCCTCGGCCTCGGCGACGTGCGGATCGTCGTGCCCACCCGCGACGACGTGGAGGCGTTCGGCGAGCGCGTACGCGATCACGGCATCGCCGCGGCCGACGACGGTCGCACGCTGCGGCTCGCCGACCCGTGGGGCACACGGCTCGCGATCACTCCGGAGGAGTAACAGGCAGTAAGACGACTTCGCCGCGGCGGGCCGCCGGACGAGCATGAGGGAACGGGGCGAGCCGCGTGCGACCCCTTCGTCGATCGAGGTGTTGCCCCATGTCGTCCGAGACTCGACCGGTCGTCGTTCTGGCGGTCCCCGCGGCGGACGGGCTCGCGCTGCTCGCCGATTCCGCGCACCCCCTCGCCCCGTGGGTCGAGCGCGTGACGGCGGTGGCGGTCGGCATCCCGGACGATCTGGCAGACGCCGACGAGCGCGGCGCGGAGTCCACGGTGCTCGTCGCGGCGCTCGCCCGCCGGTTCCCCGCGGCGCGCTGGTTCGCGACGGCGTCGTTCTCGCGCGACTTCCCGTACAACCTGGCGCGCCGGATCGGGTCCCTGAGCAACACGGCCCGGTCCCGGGTCGGGGTGGCGCTCGTGCCCGGGCCGACGACGGTGCCGACGACACGGACGGCGACGGCGGAGGACACCGTCGTCGCGGGCTCCGCGGCGCTCTCGGCGCTCTGGGAGTCGTGGCCGCTCGACTCGATCGTCGCCGACCGTGAGCGCCGGCTGTTCGTCGACTCCTCGCGCATCGTCCGGGTCGACCAGGACGACGTCTTCGCCGTGCGCGGTCCGCTCCAGGTCCCCGTGGATGCGGCGCGGAAGCCCCCGATTGCGGTCTGGGCGGATCATCCCCTCCCGGGAACCGAGCTGGCGTTCGCCCCCGACGGGACCGTCCGCCGGACCGACGGACACGTCGTCGGAACCGTCGTCTCGGGCGACACCCCGACGGCTCTCCGCGCGCTCGACGCGGCGGGGGAGCCGGCATCCGGTCCGTCCCTCGATCTCCGCGAGGCTCTGGGGCTCGGCGCGTCCGAACCCGTGCTGGTCGGCGCCCCCGCCGCGTTCGTCTCGGAGGTTCCGCGATGACCGCGGTGGACGTGCCGGGGTTCGGTCCGGACTCGACCCTGCGGGCCGGCCGCGCCGCGGGATCCACGCGCCGCCCGGGGGCGCGCGAGCAGATGGTCCTGGGGGTGAACGTCCTCGGGCTCGGGCAGCGCCCGGCCGCCTGGCAGTCCGACGGTCTCGACGGCACCTCGTTCGTGGATGCCGACTACTGGGCGACCGTGGGGCGGGAGGCGGAGCGCGGGGCGCTGGACGCGCTGTTCCTCGCCGACACGCCCACGCTCGTCGACCCCGCCGCCCGGCCGTCGGGCGCGCTCGAACCGACGGTGGTGCTGTCTGCCGTCGCGGCCGCCACGGAGCGGATCGGGGTGGTCGGAACGCTCACCTCCACGTACAACGATCCGGTCGAGCTCGCCGCCCGCGTGCTCACGCTCGACCATGTGTCGGGCGGCCGCGCCGGCTGGAACGTCGTGACGACGGCCGACCCGCGCGTGGGCGCGAACTTCGGCGTCGACACCGGACTCGACCGCGATGCGCGGTACGCGCGGGCGCACCGGTTCGTGTCGCTCGTGCGTGAGCTGTGGGAGCGGGCCGGGAGTGACGTCGACGTCCCCGTCGAGTTCGGGGGAGGGCGGGCGCGCCTCGCGCTGCCGCGGAGCGTGCAGGGGCGCCCGGCCATCGTGCAGGCGGGCGGTTCCCCCGCGGGTCGGCGGCTCGCCGCCGAGCAGGCGGATGCCGTGTTCACCGCGGAGATGACCCTGGATGCCGCACGGGAGAACTACGCGTTCGTCAAGGACCACGCCGAGCGGTCCGGTCGCCGCGGGGAGGACGTCACCATCCTCCCCGGCTTCGCGCTCGTGCTGGGCAGTACCGAGGCGGAGGCGGTCGCGCGCTACGACCGGTGGGAGGAGCTCGGGCCGCGCGACTACGCGCTGGGGCGGCTGTCCGGCATCCTCGGTGTCGACGTCTCGGGTTTCGACCTCGACGCCCCGCTCCCGGCGGACATCACCGAGGTCCCCGAAGACCCGGCCACCTTCACCGCGAGTCTGTCCTTCCGGGCGACGACGGTCCGGTACGCCCGGACGAGATCGCTCACGGTCCGGCACCTCCTGCGCAGCTACGGCGGCTACGGCCACCCGATCATCGTCGGGACTCCCGAACGCGTCGCCGACACGCTCGAGGAATGGTTCCGGGCGGGCGCCGCGGACGGATTCAACCTCATGCCGGACGCGTTCCCCGCGGGGCTCACCACCGTCGTGGACGAGGTGCTGCCGCTACTGCGGGCCCGGGGGCTCTTCCGTGAGGAGTACGAAGCCCCGACGCTGGGGGGTCGACTCGCGCTCACCTCGCGACCGTCCCGCTGAGCGGTCGCGTCACGGTGTTACGCCCCGCTACGCCCTCCCGCGCCGCGGGCCGTGGCATCCCGTACCGTCGTTCCATCGCAACCCTCGAAGGCAGGTGAAGCCATGTCCCGCACGATCTCGTCGACAGTCCACCCGATCCAGCGCTGCATGGCCGCAGCCAACCCCGCGGCGTGGTGGGACGGACTCGTCACCCACGTCGACGGCGCCGAGGCGACGATCGGGCTGCTGAACGGCGCCACCGTCCGCGTGCGGATCGTCGGCCCGCCGGTCGACATCGAGGCGGGCGAGCCGGTGGCCTACCACCCCGTCGCGGAGCTTCTGAGCGCGCTGACCGTCACGACGACCGCGCGCGTCGCGTAGAACCGCTCAGGCGGACATCGAGGCCATCATGGCCTCGCACTTCATGACCATGTCGTCGCACGCCATGGCGCAGTAGCGGCACATCTCGTCCATGTCGGCGTGCATGCGGCACTCGTCGGCGCACGCCTTGCCCATGGTCATGCAGGCCATCATCATGGCCTTCATCACGTCCATGTCCATGCCGGCGGGCCGCATCATCATGTGCATCGTGGCCTGCGCCATCTCGACCATGTTCGAGCACATGGCGCAGCACTTGGCCATCTCGGGGCCCTGCATCATGTCGCTGCCGGCGCACATCGCCGCGGCCATCGCGCAGGCGTTGAGGGACTGCACGCATTCCTGCATGGCATCCATGTCCATGGTCATCTCGCCCATGGGCATGGACTTCATCATCATCATGGTGTCCATCGGGGTCTCCCGTGTTCTCGAGTGGGTGGCGGTCCGCCGACGCGGCGAGCGCTCGTATGACGGAATGTTACGCCCGCCGGGTCGGCCGGTCACAGGGTTCCCAGACGTCTGATCAGACCTTCTCGACCGGCGCCTGAAGCTCGGTGACCCAGTCGGGACCGGGCTCGTGCCCCTCCGCCTCGAGGTACACCTCGCGGCAGGCGCCGATCACGCGATACCCGTCGGCGGTGAGCTTCTCCATGAGCGTCGCCCAGGACTGTCCGATGCCCGTCATGTCGCCGCGATGGATCAGGGTCGCCGCGGTCGGCATCTCGGGAAGCTCGACCACGTCGTAGCCGTCGCCGGCGACCGGGGTGGCCTCCGCCGTGTAGGAGACGTGGACGGAGAACCGGTCGTCGCCCTCGGTGTCGTACCAGAAGATGCCCGGCTCGAGCAGGGGACGGCCCGCTGCTCGAAGAGCGGTGTCCAGGCCGTAGATGAGCGGACCCACGACGGGCCCCACGTTCTCGGGGCCGAGTCCGGGCGCCTCCACGCTCGCGGCGTAGACGGTGGCGGCGGCGACGTTCTTGTAGACGACATCCGACATGATCGTTCCTTCCAGCAGGTGGAGACGCCGCTCGATGCGGGCGAGCCGTGCGCGGTCGCTCGCGACGGCTCGTTCGAGCTCCGCACGATGATCGACGAGCACCGCGTGCAGCGCGGCATCCGGGTCCGAGGCGCACGCGACTTTCGCGATGCGCTCCAGCCCGACACCGAGGTCGCGCAGCTCGACGATGCGCAGCAGCTGGGGCAGCTGAGCAGGTGCGTAGCGGCGATACCCGGTGCGGTCGTCGACGTCGGCGGGCGCGAGCAGGCCGATCGCGTCGTAGTGACGCAGCATCCGCACGCTCACACGCCCCAGGGCGGCGAATTCTCCGATGGTGTACATGACGGGAACCACGTTCGACCCTGACACAGGGAGAGGGTCAACCGCGAGTCCCCGTCGGTCCCTCGCGCGTCAGCCGACGAGGCGCTCGCGCAGGAACTCGACGACCAGCTCATTCGCTCGCTGCGTGGGGTGACCCGGCACGGCGGCCGAGGCATCCGTGAGGACGGAGTGCGCGTTCGCCGGGATGCCGGCGGCATTGCCCGGAGACGAGTCGATCTCGAACGCCCGCCACCCCTCGCCGAGCAGACGCTCGAACGCCGCGAAACGCTCCGCCGGGACGCTGCGGTCGTTCGTGAACCGCAGGCCGAGGGCGCAGAGCCCGTCATCCGCGCGACGACGGACCGCGGCCTCCTCGGTGGGGCTCAGACCGGTCGCCGAGCGCCCGGCCCCGATCGCCGGGGGCAGCGCAGGTTGGGAGACGACGGGGGCGAGCACGCTGTCGTCGGCGGCCGTCGCCAGCGCGAACCCGCCCGAGAAGCACATCCCGATCACGCCGACGCCGGGCCCGCCGCGCTCAGCGTGCACGTCACGCGCGAGGGCGCGCAGGAATGCCGCGATCGGGCGGTCGGCGCGACGCGCGAAGGCCGCGAACTCGCGCGACACGCACATGCGCAGCGCCGAACCGGCGATGTAGCCACCGCTCACGGGGCGCCCCGGGGTTCCGATGATGGAGGGGAGGGCGACGTGGAAACCCGCGGCGACGAGTCGCTCGGCGAGCGCGATCACCGCGGGCGTCGCGCCGGGGATCTCGGGGATCAGGATGACGCCGGGGCCGTCGCCCGAGCGGTAGACGTCGTGCGTGATGCCGTCGTAGGTGAAGGGTGCGACGTCCCAGTCGGCCAAGAGATCCGTGGTCATGCGCCCAGTAGATCACCACCGCGCCCGGTGACGGCCGTGCGACCGACTAATCGAGCCGGATGCTCCCCGTGGCAGGGTGCTCGTGCGGCATCCGGTCGCGGTCGTAGGTGATCTCGGTGTAGCCGTGGGGCTTGGGCTTGCCCTCCTCGTCGACGCTCACGAACACGAGCCGCTCGATCGTGAGGATGCGCTTGCGCGTGATCATGTTCCGCACGACCGCGCGCATCGTCAGCGACGTGCGTCCGAAGTGCGTCGCGGTGAGCCCCATCTCGATCAGGTCGCCCTGGAGAGCGGATGCCTCGAAGTTGATCTCCGAGATGAGCTTCGTCACCACGCGGTAGTTGCCGAGCTGGATGATCGCGTAGATCGCCGCTTCCTCGTCGATCCAGCGCAGCAGGCTGCCCCCGAAGAGCGTCCCGTTGGCGTTCAGATCCTCCGGCTTGACCCACTTGCGGGTGTGGAAGTTGATGCCGTCGTCTGAGGGATGCCACTGCGGATGCGTCACCCCGACAACGCTACCCGCCCGTGGTCCCGGCCTTCCGTGCACAGCGATCGAACCGCAGCGACGCGACGAACTCCAGCTTGTCGAGGGCCGGCTCGGGGATGACGAAGGGGTACAGGTCGGCCTTGCCCATGGACCGGTTGATCATGTTGAGCGAGGTGGTCAGCGGCATCCACACCCCCGTCACGAGGTCGCGGAAGCGCGAGAACGCGTCGATCCCGCCCACGGTGAGGAGGCCGTACGCGGTCGCGGTCTCGATCGTGTCGGTGATGTGGAGGAAGTGCGCCCACGTCTCGGCGAAGTCCTCGTACGGGTGCATCGTCGCGTACGTCGAGATGTAGTGCTCAGGCCAGTCGGCGGGCGGCCCCTCGGAGTAGTGGCGGTCGATCTCGGCCTGGTAGTCGGCGGTCTCGTCGCCGAAGAGCTCGCGGGCCTCTGCGATGCGCTCCGTCCCCTCGACCATCACCCACTCGATGTAGTGCCCGACCTCGTGCCGGAAGTGCCCGAGCATCGTGCGGTACGGCTCGCCGAGCTGGTTCTGCACCTTCACGCGGTACGCGTCGTCGCTCTCGGCCAGGTCGATCGTGATGACCCCTTCGTCGTGCCCGATGACGACGTTCTCGGCGACGCTGGAGAGCAGGTCGAAGCACAGGCCGCGTTCGGGGTCCTGCGCCTTGCTCTCCACGCGGAACCCCAAGCGATCGAGCTCGAACAACAGCCACCGCTTGGCGCGCTCGGCGACGGGGAACTGCGCGAGGCCCGCGAGGTCGGCGTCGTTGGGACGGACGCGCGTGAGATCGCACGCTGAGCACTGCCCGCCCTCGAGGGGCGCGAGCCACGTGCAGCCGGACAGGTTCAGGTTGCGGCAGACGTGCCACACGAGTCCGGACGAGTCGATGTAGCGACCCTGTGCGTCGACGGGCACGATCTCCGCCTCACCGCGCGAGAAGCCGAGGCTGGTCCCGCACGCGACGCACACCGAGTTCTCGAAGTACAGGGCATTGCCGCACACGCGGCACCGGAAGGCCTTCACACCTTCAGCCTGTCAGGCGGACGAGTCCTCGGGGCCGGAGATTGCGCCTGGCGTCCACGGGTCTTTCGTCCTGTGCTGCCGGTGACGCAGCGGGTATCACGGTGGTGACACGGTCGCTCGGCCGGGAAGGGGTCGAGACGACCATGACCGACATCGCACGCGCACGACCCGGCGGCATCGCCGTCTTCGTGGCCGTGGCGTTCGCCGTCACGTGGGCGATCTGGACCCCCCTCCTCGTGCAGGCGCAGACGACGGGTCTCGAACGGATGCCGTGGACCTTTTTCCTCGCGTCCATCGGGCCGCTGTGCGGGGCTGTCGCCGCGTCGGCGTGGGAGGGCGGCCCGCGGGGCGTCGCGGCCTGGGCGCGGCGGATCTTCTCGCTGCGTTTCCGCGGGGTGTGGTGGCTCGCCGGGATCGGGATGCCGCTGGTCTACCTCGTGATCGCGTGGCTCGTCACGTTCGTCGTGACGGGGGCGTGGCCCGACCCGGCGGGCTTCGGTCTGACCGAGAAGCTGCCCGGACTGGCGTGGCCGGCCGTGGCGCTGGTGTGGGTCCTGTCTTTCGGACTCGGCGAGGAGGCCGGCTGGCGCGGGTGGCTGCTCCCCGCGCTGACGCGGAGCGTGTCGCCGTTCTGGGCCGCACTGGTCGTCGCCGGCGTGTGGATCGCGTGGCACGCGCCCGCGTTCTTCTTCAACCCCTCCTACATCTCGATGGGCGCGGGCATCGTCGGGTGGATGCTCGCGCTGGTCTGCGGCTCGTTCCTGCTCGCGTGGATGGCACTGGGTGCGCGGGGGAGCATCGTCCCCGTGCTGCTGTGGCACGCCGGGTTCGACCTGCTCACGGCGGCGGATCAGTCCGCCGGGATCATCGCCTCCACGATCAGCGCGATCGTCATGGTGCAGGGCGTGCTGTGCGCATGGCTGCTCTGGCGGCGGGCTCGCGCCGTGCGCGGCGCGGCGGTCGTGCATGCTTGACCGGGTTCAGGCGTGGAACACCGCGCCCTTCGCGATGCGGTCCACGACGTTCCTCGGGCCGCGCAGCGCGATGCCGACGAGGTCGAGCGCCTCGGCGGGGACGGCGGCGACGGCGGCGCGGTTCGCGTCGTCGTGCATGGTGGCGAAGAGGTCGCGCGTGTAGATCGCGAGGGCGACGTCGTCGCGCGCCGCGGCCTTACGCCGCGGTTCCCGGAACGCCCGACGAGGCGATGTACCCCGACATCTTCCTGGACTGAGGCAGGACGGACGCGACGCCGCGGGCCTGTGCGCGGTCCGTGCGGCTGCGGGCCTGTGCGCGGTCCGTGCGGGCCTGTCCGTGTCCGGCGGTGCG
>NZ_BADA01000394.1 GCF_000333395.1 Microbacterium sp. B19 | reverse complement strand
GATGGCGATCGCGACGCCGCCCAGGAACGACAGCTTCACGGCGGACCAGAAGTCGATGTAGACCAGGCGCAGACGCACCTGCTTGGCCGAGGTCTTGTGGGTCGACTTCTTGGCGAGTTTGTCGGCTACCGTGCTCATGCGTCAGTACTTTCCTCGGGGGTCTCGAAGAGGAGGCGGTCTCGGCCGCGTCGGGCGCGGCCGGATCGGGTGCCGTCTCCGTCGTCTCGGCCAGGTTTCGTTCGCTGTTCCGGGCGATCGCGATGATGCGATCATCGCCTCCGGCACGGGCGAACACGACTCCCATCGTGTCGCGACCCTTCGCAGGCACCTCGGCCACGGAGGAGCGTACCACCTTGCCGCTGGCAAGAACCACAAGGACCTCGTCGCCCTCGGACACCATCAGACCGCCCGCGAGAACGCCGCGATCCTCGGTCAGACGGGCCACCTTGATGCCCAGTCCGCCGCGGTTCTGCATGCGGTATTCGGTGACCGACGTGCGCTTGGCGTAGCCGCCCTCCGTGACGATGAAGACGAACTCGTCGTCCTTGGCGACGGATGCCGAGAGGAGGCTGTCGCCGGCACGGAAGTCCATGCCCTTCACGCCCGAGGTCGAGCGGCCCATCGGGCGCAGCGCGCTGTCGGTGGCGGAGAACCGCAGCGACATGCCCAGGCGGCTGATGAGGAGGATGTCGTCGCCCTCGTCGACCAGCAGAGCGCTGACGAGCTCGTCGGCCGCACCCTGCTCAGCATCCTCGCCGTCGTCCGAGGCCTGGCCGCGGAGCTTGATGGCGATCACGCCGCCCTGCCGGTTGGTGTCGTACTCGTCGAGGCGCGTCTTCTTCACGAGACCGTTGCGGGTGGCGAGCACGAGGTACGTCGCGACGTTGTAGTCGCGGATGTCCAGGATCTGCGCGATCTCCTCGTCGGGCTGCAGCGCGAGGAGGTTCGCGACGTGCTGGCCCTTGGCATCCCGACCCGCCTCGGGAACCTCGTAGGCCTTCGAGCGGTACACGCGGCCCTTGTTCGTGAAGAACAGCAG
>NZ_BADA01000395.1 GCF_000333395.1 Microbacterium sp. B19 | reverse complement strand
CTGCAAGGGTTCCCGGACCGGGACCCCCGTTCTGGCAAGATGAATCGCGTACATCCCATCGACAGGGAGGATGAAGCCGTGGGCCTCAGCCGCAAGAGCAAGAAGGAACTGCGCAAGCTCCAGAAGCACGCCGCGAAGGTGTGGGAGTCCCAGCAGGTTCTGCTGGGCGAGAGCGGAAAGGTGGCCCGCGAAGCCGGTCGCCAGCTCGGTCGCTTCAGCCGCGAAGACCTCGTTCCCACCGTCCACGACGGCTACGACAAGTACGCCGCGCCGTACGTCGACAAGGGCGTCACCTACGCCAACCGCTTCCTCAGCCACAAGCTCGTCCCGGCGGCCGGTGCCGTCGTCGGCGGGGCGCTGTCGGTGTGGGATGCCGCGGGCGACACCCGTGACCGCCTGGCCAAGGGCCGCGGGTTCGAGCTCGACACCCACAAGTACGCCAAGCGCGCCGAGAAGTACGGCAAGAGGGCCACCAAGCGCCTCTCCGCCAAGCTGCCGAAGCAGAACGACGGCATCGGAGCCGGCGGCGTCATCGCCATCCTCCTCGGCGTCGCCGCTGCCGTCGGTGTCGCGTACGCCGCGTGGCAGACGCTGCGCGCCGACGACGAGCTGTGGGTGGCCGACGACCCGCTGCGCGCCCCCGACGCGTGAGCGACCCCACCCAGAGAGTCCGAGAGGCCGCGCTCCAGCGCGGCCTCTCTGTCGATGTGCGCGAGCGTCCCGCCGCGAACTCGCTCGACGAAGCGGCCGAACTCCTCGGCATCCTGCCCGATGACATCGTCAAGACGCTCGTCGTGAAGCGATCCGACGACACGTTCCTGTTCGCCCTCGTCCCGGGCGACAAGGTCATCTCGTGGCCCAAGCTGCGGGCCCTCGTCGGCGTGAACAAGCTGCGCCTGCCCGAACCCGAGGTCGCCCTCGCCGCGACGGGGTACGAGCGGGGCACCATCGTCCCGATCGGCAGCACGCACGACTGGCCCGTGTACGCCGATGAGAGCATCGTCGGTCGGCGCATCGCGATGGGCGCCGGCGCCCACGGGTACAGCCTGTTCGTCGAGGCGGACGACCTGATCCGCGCCTACGGCGCCACCGTTGCCGACATCACCGCACCGCGCGGCTGAGGTCTAGAGTTTCGCCATCCGGAAGGCGATGTCGACCAGCTGCACCCGGCGCAGCCGCCGCGCAGCCGTCAGCGTGAACCACGCCGCCCGGTCCGTCGAGCCGTCCACCTCGTAGCGCAGCCGGCCCCCCACGATGTGGGCGCGATAGACGATGCGCAGCGCGTGCAGGGGACCCTGCGCGTCGTCGGAGAGCCGAGCCTCGGCTGGGATGACCCGAGAGTGGATGCCGAGCAGCTCGTCGACCGCGACCCGGAACCCGGTCTCCTCGCGGACCTCGCGACGCACCGCGCGCTGAGGGTCCTCGCCCTCCTCGAGACCGCCGCCGGGAAGGGTCCACGCGGCCCGACGGCCCTCGACCCAGTGGGCGAGCAGCACGCGATCGTCGGCGTCCGTGATGACGGCGTACGCGGCGACTCGCATGTCCATTGCGATCACCCTAGCCGCGGGACCGAGCGATGGATGCCGGAAAGACGAAGAGCCGGCCGAAGCCGACTCGACGGAGATGTTGTGGAGCCTAGGAGATTCGAACTCCTGACATCCTGCTTGCAAAGCAGGCGCTCTACCAGCTGAGCTAAGGCCCCGTGAGGGGAAACGGGTGGGGCTACCAGGACTTGAACCTGGGACCTCTTCATTATCAGTGAAGCGCTCTAACCGCCTGAGCTATAGCCCCGTCTTGCTGACGCATCGTGGTCAACCTCGAAGACTTTACCCGAATCTCGAGGTTTTTCCGAATCGGCGTCAGTTCGAGGTGAAGCCGACGAGCAGGCCGCCCGTTACCTT
>NZ_BADA01000396.1 GCF_000333395.1 Microbacterium sp. B19 | reverse complement strand
GCACGAAAGCGCGAAGACGCGCCGGACGCGCCCACGACGATCGTGGTCGGCGCCAGGAGCGCCACGGCCACCGAGCCGCCGAGGGTTCCGAGCAGGTACAGCACCACGAACCGCCATTTGCCGAGGAGCGGTTCGAGATTGCGACCGATGAACCACAGGGCCAGCATGTTCAGGCCGATGTGGAAGAAACCCGAATGGACGAGGGCCGCGGTGAAGAGCCGCCAGGGCTCGATCGGTCCCAGTTGCGGAACGAGGAACGGCGGGTAGAACGCGAGCGCGTTTCCGACCACGGTTCCGACGACCGGGATCAGCCCGATGACGTAGAAGATGCCGGTGACGGCGATGATCGTCAGCGTCGCAATGGGACGACCACTCGAGACCACCGCGAGAGGCGCCGAACGACGGCCCCAGCGGCGCTGCGCCTTCTTCTGCGCCGGCGTCTCGGCGGCCCGCTGCTGGGCCATGCACTCGGGGCAGATGACGCCGACGGCGGCAGGTGTGCGACATTCCGGACAGACGGTCCGCAGGCACCGCTGGCAGAGCACGAAGCTCTGCCGGTCCGGATGCCGGTAGCAGAAGTTGTCGCTGTTGCGACGGAACTCCTCGGTCGTGGACACCCGCCGCCGCCGAGGGTCAGACGGTGACGACGTCGACCGACTCGAGCACCACGGGCTCGATCGGACGGTCGCCCGCGGCGGTCCGGACCTTGCTGATCGCGTCGACGACCTTCTTCGACTCGTCGTCGGCGACCTCACCGAAGATGGTGTGCTTGCCCTGCAGCCAGGGGGTGGGGTCGGTCGTGATGAAGAACTGGGAGCCGTTCGTGCCCTCGGGCTGGCCGGTGATCGCGTTGCGGCGGAGGCCCGCGTTGGCCATGGCCAGCTTGTAGGGGGCCGAGAAGTCGAGCTCGGGGTGGATCTCGTCGTTGAAGGTGTAGCCGGGGCCGCCGACGCCCTGACCGAGCGGGTCGCCGCCCTGGATCATGAAGCCGGGGATGATGCGGTGGAAGACGACGTTGGAGTACAGCGGGCCCTCGCCCTTTGCGCGGGTGGCCGGGTGGGCCATTTCTGCGTCCCGTCGGCGAGGCCGACGAAGTTGCGGAC
>NZ_BADA01000397.1 GCF_000333395.1 Microbacterium sp. B19 | reverse complement strand
CGGAGAATGTGAACGACACGCGGATGCCTGTGGAGGAAGACTCGAACCGGCGTCGACCCGATCGTGTTAACTGCGCAGGCTCTCCGCAGCGCGTCCACAGGTCACAGCCGTGTAGTTCCCTGCTGTTAACACGCATCGCGCGAGTTATCCACACTCTCCACAGCTGTTAACAAGATGAAGAATCCATTGATGAGTTAACAGAGATCCGATGACCTCGTGGTGCGAAAGCGGGTCGACGTGTGCCGACGCGGTCGGGCACTAGCATGGGTAAGCCATACCGCCGTCAAGGGAGCGCCCGTGAAGTTTCACGTCAATCGCGATGTCTTCAGCGAAGCCGTTTCGTTCGTGGTCAAGCTCCTGCCACAGCGGAACCCGCAGCCGATCCTCGCGGGTGTGCTGATCGAGGCGAACGAACAGGGTCTGACCCTCGCGGCCTTCGACTACGAGGCATCCGCGCGCACGACCATCGAGGCGACCGTCGACGAGCCGGGCACGATCCTCGTCCACGGCCGTCTACTCTCCGACATCGCCAGCCGGCTCCCGAACGCCCCCATCCAGATCGCGGTCGACGACGACGGCGGCATCCTGCTCACGTGCGGCTCGGCGCGCTTCACGCTGGCATCCATGCCCGTCCAGGAGTACCCGGCCATCCCCGAGGTCACCGGTGAATCGGGTCTGGTCCCGGCCGACGACTTCGCGACCGCGATCGCGCAGGTGGCCTTCGCCGCGTCGCGCGACGACGTCACGCCCGTCCTGACCGGCGTCCAGCTCGAGGTCACGGGCACGCAGCTCAGCCTCGTCGCCACCGACCGCTACCGCGTCGCGCTGCGTGAGATCCCCTGGGACGGCGGGTCCGCGGCATCCGATGAGCCCACCACCGCCCTCGTGCCGGCCCGGACCCTGCAGGAGGTCGGTAAGACCTTCGCGCACGGCGGCGACATCTCGATCGCGTTCTCGGGCTCGGGCGACCGCGAGATCATCGCGTTCTCGTCGGGCAACAAGACCGTGACGTCCCTGCTCATCAAGGGCAACTTCCCGCCCGTGCGCCGGCTCTTCCCCGCGCAGACCGAGCACCACAGCGTCGTCAACACCGCCGAGCTCGCCGAGGCCGTGCGCCGTGTCGCGCTCGTGCTCGACCGTTCTGCGCCGCTGCGGTTCACGTTCGGCCCCGACGGGGTGTCGATGGATGCCTCGGGCACCGAGCAGGCGCGCGCGACGGAGTCCGTCGACGCGACGCTCGTCGGCGACGAGGTCACCCTCGGCCTCAACCCGCAGTACCTGCTCGAGTCCCTCGGTGCCGTGCGCAGCGAGTTCGCGCGGATCACGTTCACCTCGAGCGACAACGCCAACAAGCTCAGCCCCGTGCTCATCACCCCGCAGACCTCGGTCGACAAGGGTGGCGAAGGCTCGTTCAAGTACCTGCTGCAGCCGAACCTCCTGTTGCGCTGAGCGGGCCGGGCCCCGGCGGATGTCGGGGGCGGCGGGTAGTCTGACCCGGTGATCGTGGAGCAGCTCGGACTAACGGATTTCCGCAATTACGCGGCCGCCGACGTCTCGCTCTCCGCGGGGGCCAACCTCTTCGTGGGCCGCAACGGCCAGGGCAAGACCAATCTCGTCGAGGCCGTGGCCTACCTCGCCACCCTCGGCTCGCATCGCGTCTCGAGCGACGCCCCGATGGTGCGCGACGGAGCGGATGCCGCGATCGTGCGCGCGCGTCTCGGACACGGTGAACGCAGCGTGCTGCTCGAGCTGCAGCTCAACCGCCAAGGGTCGAACAAGGCGCGGGTCAACGGCGTGAACGTCCGCACGGCCGAGCTTCCCCGCTACGCGCAGGTCGTGCTGTTCGCGCCGGAGGACCTCCAGATCGTGCGCGGCGACCCCTCCGCCCGCCGGCGGTTCGCCGACCAGCTCATCGTCCAGCGCGCCCCTCGACTCGCCGGCGTCCTCGCCGACTACGACCGCGTGCTCCGCCAGCGCACCGCCCTCCTCAAGTCGGCACGCGCGCGCGGAGTCCGCGGAGACGCCCTCGGCACGCTCGACGTCTGGGACGACAAGCTCGTGTCCCTCGGCACCGAGGTCATCGAAGCGCGGCTGGCGTTGGCATCCGATCTCTCCGCCCCCGTGGCCGAGGCGTACACGGCGATCGCGGGTGCCGACCACGATCCGCGTCTGCGCTGGGCGTTGTCGGTCGTCGGCGGCGACCCCGAAGAAGGCGACGCGGGTGCCGACACCGGCACGACCGGGTCGCTCGCCGACCAGTTCCGCGCGGCGCTGGCGGCCCGTCGACCCCAGGAGCTCGAGCGCGGACTGACGCTCGTGGGTCCTCACCGCGACGACCTCGTCCTCGAGGTGCGCGGGCTGCCGGTGAAGGGATACGCGTCCCACGGCGAATCGTGGTCGGTCGCGCTCGCTCTGCGCCTGGCATCCGCCGAACTCCTCCGCGCCGAGTCGCGCCTGGGGGATCCGGTGCTGATCCTCGACGACGTGTTCGCCGAGCTCGACGCGGGTCGTCGCACGCGCCTCGCCGAACTGGCTGCCGGGTACGAGCAGGTCATCGTGACCTCGGCGGTGGAGGAAGACGTGCCCGATGGCCTGCGTGCGCACGTCGTCCGGGTCGAGGCCGGCCGGATCAAGGATGCCGATGACTGACGAGCCCGAACTCCCCGAGACCCTCGCGACGTATCTGCGTCTGCGCGGTCTCGAGCCGTCGCCGTACCGCAAGAAGAAGCGGCGTCGCCGGGCCGACGACGGCGAGAACGCCCCGTTCACGCCCGGGCGTGACCCGCGCGGGCTCGGCGACGTCCTCTCGACGCTGACGAAATCCGCCGGGTGGGAGCCGCAGCTCGCGCGCGAGGACCTGGTCCGTACGTGGCACGACGTCGCCGGCGCCGACACCGCCGCGCACACGCGTCCGGTGGCCCTGGATGCCGGAATGCTGACGGTCCAGGCCGACTCGACGGCGTGGGCGAAGCAGCTGCAGCTGATGCGCGCGCACATCCTGTCGGAGATCATCCGACGGTTCCCCGAGGCGGGGGTTGAAGCGATCCGCTTCATCGGGCCGGACGTCCCCTCCTGGAAATGGGGGACGAGAGCCGTTCCAGGCCGTGGCCCGCGCGATACCTACGGCTGAGCCATGGTCGGGGTTGGTTCGTCATGATTTCTCCCCTCCTAGGGGCGTACACACCGATTTAGGAGGCCCCGCGCGATAGGATGGAGGTTCCGACGAATCGATCTGGAGCTCGCGAAGTCATGACGTCCGAAAACCCCGACAGCGTTTCCGAGGAACCCGTAGCCGAGTCCGCCCCGCACCCCGCGAAGGTTCCCAACGAGTACGGGGCAGACGCCATCCAGGTGCTCGAGGGTCTCGAGGCCGTCCGCAAGCGTCCCGGCATGTACATCGGCTCCACCGGTGAGCGGGGCCTCCACCACCTGGTGCAGGAGATCGTCGACAACTCGGTCGACGAGGCCCTCGCCGGCTACTGCGACACCATCGACGTCACGATCCTCTCGGACGGCGCCGTCCGCGTGATCGACAACGGCCGTGGCATCCCGGTCGACATGCACCGCACCGAGGGCAAGTCGACCGTCGAGGTCGTCCTGACCGTCCTCCACGCCGGCGGAAAGTTCGGCGGCGGCGGCTACGCGGTGTCGGGTGGTCTGCACGGCGTCGGTTCGTCGGTCGTGAACGCGCTGTCCACGCGCCTCGAGGTCGAGGTGAAGCGTCAGGGCCACGTGTGGCGCCAGTCGTTCCGCGACGGCGGCGTGCCCCAGGCCCCCCTCGCGCAGGGCGAAGAGAGTGAAGAGACCGGGACCTCGATCACGTTCTGGCCGGATGCCACGATCTTCGACACCGTCGACTTCGACTACGACACGCTGCGGACCCGCTTCCAGCAGATGGCGTTCCTCAACAAGGGGCTGCGCATCAGCCTGCGCGACGAGCGACCGCAGTCGATCGTGACCGAGGGCGAGCCCGGCGAGGAGACGGCCGTCGCACGCCACGACTCCTTCCTCTACGAGCGCGGCCTCGTCGACTACGTCGAGCACCTGAACCGCGTCCGCAAGGCCGACGTCGTCAACGACGAGATCATCGAGGTGGAGTCCGAGGACACCGACCGCAACATCGCGCTCGAGCTCGCGATGCAGTGGACGACGGCCTACACCGAGAACGTCTTCACCTTCGCGAACACGATCAACACGCACGAGGGCGGCACGCACGAAGAGGGCTTCCGAGCCGCGCTGACGACCCTGGTCAACCGCTACGCACGCGCGAACAACCTCCTCAAGGAGAAGGACGACAACCTCACGGGTGAGGACATCCGCGAGGGTCTCACGGCCGTCATCTCGGTCAAGCTGTCCGAGCCGCAGTTCGAGGGTCAGACGAAGACCAAGCTCGGCAACACCGAGGCGCGCGCGTTCGTGCAGAAGGTGGTCGGCGACAAGCTCGGCGACTGGTTCGACCGCAACCCCACGCAGGCGAAGAACATCATCCGGAAGGCCATCGACGCGGCCACCGCGCGTCTGGCCGCCCGCAAGGCGCGTGAGACCGCGCGTCGCAAGAGCGTCTTCGAGTCCGCCGCGATGCCCGACAAGCTCAAGGACTGCACCTCGAAAGACCCGTCGATCAGCGAGATCTTCCTCGTCGAGGGTGACTCCGCCGGCGGCTCGGCGGTGCAGGGTCGCGACCCGCACACGCAGGCGATCCTCGCCCTCCGCGGCAAGATCCTGAACGTCGAGCGCGCGCGCCTCGACCGTGCGCTCGGCAACAAGGAAGTCCAGGCGATGATCCAGGCCTTCGGCACGGGCATCGGTGAAGATTTCGACATGGCCAAGGCCCGGTACCACAAGATCGTCCTGATGGCGGATGCCGACGTCGACGGCCAGCACATCACGACGCTGCTGCTCACGCTCCTCTTCCGCTACATGCGCGGGCTCATCGAGGCCGGGTACGTCTACCTCGCCCAGCCGCCGCTGTACCGCCTAAAGTGGTCGAACCACCCCCACGAGTACGCGTACAGCGATCGGGAGCGCGACGCGCTCCTCGTCGAGGGCCAGGCCGCCGGTCGCCGCATCCCCAAGGACAACGGCATCCAGCGCTACAAGGGTCTGGGCGAGATGAACGACCACGAGCTCTGGGAAACGACCATGGACCCCGAGACCCGCACGCTCCGCCAGGTCACGATCGACGACGCCGCCTCGGCGGACGAGATCTTCTCGGTGCTCATGGGCGAGGACGTCGAATCGCGGCGCAGCTTCATCCAGCGCAACGCCAAAGACGTCCGCTTCCTCGACATCTGATCCCGGTCGACTCGATACGAAACTGAGAATCCATGGCTGACGACACCACTCCCGAGCCCGCCGGCGCGCGCGAAGAAGCCGCCCACAACCACGGCAAGATCGACCAGGTCGACCTCCAGCTCGAGATGCAGCGGAGCTACCTCGACTACGCGATGAGCGTCATCGTCGGGCGCGCCCTGCCCGACGTGCGCGACGGACTCAAGCCCGTCCACCGCCGCGTGATCTACGGCATGTACGACGGCGGCTTCCGCCCCGACAAGTCGTTCTCGAAGTGCGCCCGTGTCGTCGGCGAGGTCATGGGCCACTACCACCCCCACGGTGACGCCCCGATCTACGACGCCCTCGTGCGTCTCGTGCAGCCGTGGTCGCTGCGCTACCCGCTCGCGCTCGGCCAGGGCAACTTCGGTTCGCCCGGCAACCAGGGTGCAGCAGCTCCCCGGTACACCGAGACCAAGATGGCTCCCCTCGCGCTCGAGATGGTGCGCGACATCGAGGAAGAGACCGTCGACTTCGAGGACAACTACGACGGTCAGACCCAGGAGCCGACGGTCCTCCCGGCGCGCTTCCCGAACCTGCTCGTCAACGGCTCGGTCGGCATCGCCGTCGGTATGGCGACGAACATCCCGCCGCACAACCTCCGCGAGGTCTCCGCGGGCGCCCTGTGGGCGCTGGAGAACCCGGATGCCAGCCGCGAGGAACTGCTCGAAGCGCTCATCGAGCGCATCCCCGGGCCCGACTTCCCCACGGCCGCGCAGATCCTCGGCACCCGAGGCATCAAGGACGCGTACCGTACGGGTCGCGGATCCATCACGATGCGCGCCGTGGTCAACATCGAGGAGATCCAGGGCCGCACGTGCCTCGTGATCACCGAGCTGCCGTACCAGGTGAACCCCGACAACGTCGCGGTGAAGATCGGCGACCTCGCCCGCGAGGGCAAGATCACCGGCATCGCGGACATCCGCGACGAGACGTCGGGCCGCACCGGTCAGCGCCTCGTGATCGTGCTCAAGCGCGACGCGGTCGCCAAGGTCGTGCTGAACAACCTGTACAAGCACACGCAGCTGCAGGAGAACTTCGGCGCCAACATGCTGGCGATCGTCGACGGCGTGCCCCGCACGCTGCCGCTCGACGGGTTCATCAGCCTGTGGATCGAGCACCAGATCGAGGTCATCGTCCGCCGCACGCGCTACCGCCTCCGCAAGGCGGAGGAGCGCATGCACATCCTGCGCGGCTACCTCAAAGCACTCGACGCGCTGGACGAGGTCATCGCCCTCATCCGCCGGTCTCCGACGGCGCAGGATGCCAACGAGGGACTGCAGAAGCTCCTCGACATCGACGACATCCAGGCGCAGGCCATCCTCGACATGCAGCTGCGCCGCCTCGCCGCTCTCGAGCGCCAGAAGATCGTCGACGAAGCGCAGGAGCTCGAAGCGCGCATCGCCGACTACAACGACATCCTCGCGACGCCCGGCCGCCAGCGCACGATCATCCGCG
>NZ_BADA01000398.1 GCF_000333395.1 Microbacterium sp. B19 | reverse complement strand
CGAGCGCGAGGTCGACGCCGCCGTGGTGCGCGTCGGCGTCCACGACGCGCTCGAGCCACCCGCCGACCGACGGACCCCAGTCGGGCTCGAGCAGGTGCTCGCGCGCCAGGTCTTCGATGAGGCCCTGCACGTCGTCGTCGCTCAGGGCGCGCAGGACGCTGGAGGCGAGGGCCGCGCCTTCCGCGGCCAGCCGCTCGGCGTGGGCCGGATCGGCGAGCCATGCGCCCGCGCGCGCCGCGAGGGGCGTCGCCTCGAGCTTCGTGCGGACGACGTCGCCCTCGAGGAAGTTCGTCTCGACGAACTCCCCGAGCTGCTGGCCGATCTCGTCCTTGCGGCGCGGGATGATCGCGGTGTGGGGGATCGGGAGGCCGAGCGGCCGCCGGAAGAGCGCCGTGACGGCGAACCAGTCGGCCAGCGCGCCGACCATGCCGCCCTCGGCCGCGGCCCGGACGTACTGCAGCCACTCGATGTCGCGCTGCAGCGCGAAGGCGATGGCGAAGATGACGGCCATGCCGACGAGGGCACCGAGCGCGACCGCCTTCATGCGCCGGAGCGCCCGGAGACGTTCCTGGTCGGCGGGGCTCAGGAGCGCCGCGGGTGTGCGCGCCATCAGGCGTCGACCGGTCCGAGCCAGGCCGTGGCGAGTGCCGAGTGCGCGGACTCGGGGTCGGAGGGGTGGAACTGCCCCGCGAGGACATCGCGGTACAGGCGGCTCAGCTCCGTGTGGGCGAAGTAGGACGACCCTCCGCTGACGAGCATGGCTTCGTCGACCACGGTCTTCGCCGCGGTGACGGCGCGATGCTTCACGCCCGCGAGGAGCGAGAACCAGCGCGCGCCGTGGTCGACGCGCTCGTCGACGTCGGCGCTGAGCGCGGCGATCTGCGGGGGCAGCGCGTCGTAGGCGAGCGCCATGTCAGCGATGCGCCAGCGGATGTCGGGGTCGGCCGCGTAGCTCGCACCGGTCTTCTTCGACCGCCGGGCGCGCGCGGCGTCGACCGACAGGTCGAGCGCGCGTCGGGCGATACCGGTGTACACCGAGGCGAGCAGGATCTCGAAGACCGCGAAGATCCCGAACACGAGCGGGTCGGGCTGAGGGCCGGGGTCGAGTCGGCGCACGACGCGGTTCGCCGGCGCGTGGGCGCCGTGGAGCTCGGTGGTGCGGCTCTGCGTTCCCCGCATGCCCATGGTGTTCCAGTCGTCGCGCGAGACGACGTTCTCGTCGCGCTCGAGGAACGCGAACACCATCTTCGGCGCGTCGGGCGACGTGGTGTCGAGCCCATGCACGCCCAGGTGGTTCCAGACGGGGGAGAGGGACGTGAAGATCTTCGTGCCGGTGAAGCGGTAGCCGCCCTCCCCGTCGGGTGCGGCGTCGGTGTCGCTGCCGAACAGCACGAGGTCGTTGCCGGCCTCGCTGATGCCGAATGCGAAGACCTCGCCCGCCGCGGCCCCCCGCAGCACGAACTCGAGGTCGTCGATCCCGCGGTCGCGCAGGACCTTGGCGACGCCCGTCCACACGAGGTGCATGTTCACCGCGAGCGCCGTGGCCGGAGCCGCGCCGGCGAGCCGCTGCTGCAGGACCGCGGCCTCGGCGAGCGAGAGGCCCGCGCCGCCCAACTCTTCGGGCGACAGGATGCCGAGGTACCCGGCGGTCCGCAGATCGTCGAGGTCGGCGTCGGGGAAGGTGTTGTCGCGGTCGTGCACCGGCGCGCGTTCGCGCAGCCGCGCGAGCAGGTCGTCGGGGAGGAACCGAGCGGGATCGAACGCGGAGGACATGGCATCCATTCTGGTCCTCCGCTCCGACATCGCGGCCGTGGGTGTCAGCCGAGCGCCGCGAGGAGTTGCGCCACCGTCTCGGCCGGCCGGTCGCGGTGCGGCGAATGCCCGGCGTCCTCGACGACGGACATCGTCACGACCGGATTCTGCAGCACCTCCTCGGCCAAGGCGCCGGTGAAGATCGAGAAAACGGCCGGATCGGCACCGATCACGTGCGTCGGCACGGTCAACGCCGCCGCCTCCGCCCGGACGTCCCACGTGGCGTTCTGCTCGCTCGTCTGCTCGATGGCCCAGCGGCTGGCGCGTTGCGTCGCGCGCGCCTTCAACTCGACATCGAGCGGATGCCACGTCGGGTGCTCGGCCCGCACCGCGGCGACCGTCGGGTCGGCGAAGGCCTGTTCCTGACTGGCGCGCACCGTCCCGCGGTCTCGCTCGGCGAGGTGGATCGCGGGATCGATGAGGACGAGGCGGCGCGTCCAGGTCGGGTCGCCCGCGGCGGCGAGCGTCGCCGCGGCACCGCCCAGCGAATGGCCGAT
>NZ_BADA01000399.1 GCF_000333395.1 Microbacterium sp. B19 | reverse complement strand
CATGCGACCCTCCGCGGGTGCCCGGAGGGCCGGTAGTTTGAACGTTCAAACTCCGGTCCGACTAAAGTACGGAGCGGCGGGCCGCGCTGTCAAGCCGTCGCGCCAGACCTACGATGACCGTCGAGACACCGGGAGGACGGGATGACGAAAGCCCCTACCGTCGAGGACGTCGCGCGCGTCGCGGGGGTCTCGCGGCAGACGGTGTCGAACGTCGTGAACACCCCCGGCATCGTGCGCGAGGCGACGCGGATCCGGGTCGAGGCGGCGATCGCCGAGCTGGGCTATCGCCCGCACGCGGCCGCGCGGCGCCTGCGCACGCGCCGCAGCTCGACCATCGGCATCCACCTCGATCCCTACGCGGGTGGCATCGCCGGCGTCGTGCTCGACCGCTTCGTCCACGCCCTCACCGAGCGCGCGAGCGAGCGCGACATGCGGGTGCTCCTCTACGCCGCGCGCACCGCGGAGGAGGAGATCGACCGCCTCGGCGATCTCCTCGAGGGGGGAGAAGTGGATGCCGTCGTCGTCACCGGCACCTTCCACGGCGACCCGCGCACGGGGTGGCTGAACGAGCGCGGGCTGCCGTTCGTGTCGTTCGGGCGTCCGTGGGGGGAGGACGACGTCGCCGCTCCCGCGCACCTGTGGGTGGATGTCGACGGCGCCGCCGGGACGCGCGCGGCCACCGAGCATCTGCGGGACGGGGGTGCCCGTCGCGTCGCCTTCCTCGGGTGGCCCACCGGATCCGGCACCGGCGACGAGCGCGAGCGCGGCTGGCGCGAGAGTGTCGGCGCGGCCGCGGGTCCGCGCTGGGTCGTCGAGGACAGCGTCGCGCTCGCCCGCGACGTGATCGCCGAGGGCCTCGCCCGGGACCCCGACGTGGATGGGATCGTGTGCGCGAGCGACTCGCTCGCCATCGGCGCGCACCTGGCCACCACGGTCGCCGGGCGCGCGGACATCCCCGTCATTGGCTTCGACAACACCCCCGCCGCCGAGGCGCTCGGGCTCTCCAGCGTCGAGCAGCTGCCCGAGCGCGTGGCATCCGGAGCCCTCGATCTGCTGATGGGGGAGGAGGGCACGGTCGTCGCCCCGCGCCCCACGACGGCGGGCGCGGCGCACCGGCTGGTGGTCCCGCGCCTCGTCGTGCGCTGACGCGCTGGTCGCTGCCGCGCGCGCTCGGTGCCCGTGTGCCGAGATCGAGAGTCCAAGACACGCCGTATGCGCGCGGGTGCGAACGGCGTGTCTTGGACACTCGACGGGCGGGGCGGCGGCGCCTCGCGGCACCGCCGCTGGGGCGCGTCAGATCGCGGACCAGCCGCCGTCGCTCGGGAGGATCGCGCCGTTGACGTTGGCGGAGTCGTCGCTGAGCAGCCACGTGATCGCCGCCGCGAGCTGTTCGGCCTGTGCCATCGGCGGAATCACGACCTGCATGAGCGGGCCGATCCGCGACCCGGCGTAGTCGCTGCGCATCGGCGCCTCGATGTTGGTCGCGACGGCGCCGGGAGCCACCGCGTTCGCGCGGATGCCCTGCGGGCCGTGGAAGAACGCCACGCTCTTCGTGAACCCGACCACGGCGTGCTTCGACGAGGTGTAGGCGACGCCGGCCGCCGAGCCGCGAAGGCCCGCCTCCGACGAGACGGTGACGATCGATCCGGCGCCCGCCTCGATCATGCGCGGCAGGACGGCGCGGGTGAGGCGCATCGGCGCGGTGAGGTTGACGGCGAACACGCGGTCCCACGTCGCGTCATCCACCTCGCTCGGCGGCAGGAAGCCGTCCATGATCCCGGCGATGTTGGCGAGGCCGTCGACGCGGTCGCCCGCGGCATCCAGGAGGGCGGCGATGGTGTCGGCGGACGAGACATCGCCGACGACGGTGGCGACATCGAGACCGGCGAGCTCGGCGGCGAGGGCCTCGAGGCGCTCCGCGATCACGTCGGTGGCGACGACGCGGCCGCCCTCCCGCGCGATCCGGTGGGCCGTGGCGCGTCCGATGCCCGATCCGGCTCCGGTGACGATGATGGTCTTGTCGGCGAAACGTCCGGCGGTTGACGGTGACATGAGAACTCCTCCTCGAGATCGGGTGGCGCGAGGCGCGTCAGCACCGTTATAGCACTGAGTGCCGAAAGGATGCCATGACCCGTTCCCTCGGTCGTCCACGCACGATCTCCCCGGATGCCGTCTCGCTCGTCGCCCTCCGCCTCTTCGACGAGAGAGGGTTCGACGCGGTCTCGATGGACGACATCGCGCGCGAAGCTGACGTCAGCCGGCGCTCGCTGTTCCGGCTCTTCCCGAGTAAGCAATCACTCGTGTGGGGAGGCCTGGACGAGTTCGTCGCGCGCTTCCGCGCGGCCCTGAGCGCCGACGGTGCGGATGCGCTCACGGCGCTCCGATCGGCCTACGTGACGGCGTCGGTCTTCCCCGACGACCAGATCGAGGTGACGCGCCGGAGGCTTCGTGTCATCCATGCCACCCCGGCGCTCGACCTTCGCGCCGACCCCCGTCTGACGGCGCTCACCGACGAGATCCACCGATTCCTCGCCAGCCAGGACCCGGAGGGTGGCGAACTCGCCGCCGTCGTTCGGGCGCACGCGCTCGCCGCCGTCGCCAGCTCCGCGCTCACCTGGTGGGCCGAACACGACGACGGGCGGCCCGAGGACGTGCTCGCGCGCGCGTTCGCCGTCGGCGGGACGGTGTGAGGAGTCCGACGGACGTCAGGGCGTGAGGAGCTCGAACTCGTCCGGGGAGGTCGTGCCGACGTCGTCCCAGTCGCCCTCGTGCCACGTGAAGACCGCCACCGCGGACGTGACCATCCGTACGTCGCGCTCCGCGAGGCGCGAGACGAGTTCGCTCATTCCTGGGTCGTGTGCGACGACCATGACTTCGCGCGCACCGGTGGCGCGCGCCGCTTCGAGCAGCGTGTCGGCGTCGGCGAGGTACAGCTCGGACTGCTCGGTGACGTCGACCTCGAACTCCTCCGCGAAGGCGGCGGCCGTGCTCGAGGCCCGCACCGCGGTGCTGGAGAGCAGGACCTCGGGGCGCACGCCCCGGCGCAGGACCGATCGCGCCATCGCCGGCGCGTCGCGGCGTCCGCGGTCGTTGAGCGGCCGGTCGTGGTCGGCGACGCCCTCGTCCGCCCAGTCCGACTTGGCGTGCCGGGCAAGGATCAGTTGAATCATCGTCTCTCCGCTTCGCTGCCGTGAGGAGTCGGACGCGGAGCGCGCGGGGCGCGAGGGTCGAACCGGCATCCGAGACGAGGATATCGACGGCGGCCCGCCGCAAACCGGGGATGGCGCGCTCGGCGTGTCCCGTGCGAGGAGGAGCCTCAGTGGCCGACGTAGACCCAGGCGCGGATGCCGCTCNGCAGCACCACCGAGGACCGGTCGTACAGCGACACTTCGTACTCGTCTGCGGCGTCGAGCTCTTTCGGGGTCAGCGCGA
>NZ_BADA01000400.1 GCF_000333395.1 Microbacterium sp. B19 | reverse complement strand
CGCTCTGGGCGGGCGCGGTGGCGTCACGACCGGAGAGCGCGCGCTGACGCGCGGCGGCGAGCGCCGTGGCATCCCGGATGAAGGTCTTCATCACCGCCGAGCGGCAGGGGCTGCAGCGGCACGGTGTCGTCCGGGGCGGGGGCGGTCGGCGCGTCCGTCGAGGCGGCGGGGGCGGTGGTCATTCTTTGACGGCTCCTTCACTGGCGTTCATGATGCGGCGCTGGAACACGAAGAACACCACGGCGACCGGAATCGTCATGATGGCCGCGGCCGCGAGTTTGAGGGGGAACTGGCTGCCCTGGCTGAGCTGTCCGCTCGCGAGGGAGGCGACGCCCTTGGTCAGGGTGGTGAGCTCGGGCGACTGCGTCGAGATGACGAAGTGGCTCAGCTCGTTCCACGATCCCTGGAAGGACAGGATCACGATCGTGATCAGCGCCGGACGCGCCATCGGCAGGACCACGGACCAGAAGATCCGGAACGTGCTCGCCCCGTCGATGCGGGCCTGCTCCTCGACGGACGGGGGGATCGACTCGAAGAAGTTCTTCATGATGAAGACACCGGCGGCATCCACCAACAGGGGGAGGATCATGCCCGCGTACGAGTCGTAGATGCCGAGCTGGTTGATCACGAGGAACTTCGGGATCAGCAGCACCACCGCCGGGACCGCCATGACCGCGACCAGGGCCGCGAAGACGATCCCACGCCCCCGGAACTGCAGGCGCGCGAGGGCGTATCCGGCGAGGGAGTTGAAGAACACGCGGCCGAGGGTCACGAACACGGTGACGACGGCGGAGTTGGCGAACCAGACGGGGAAGTCGGAGCGGAGGAAGAGCCTCTCGTACGCGGCCCACGTGAAGGGCTGCGGCACGAGCGAGATCGGATCGGCGGCGGCGACGGCATCCGGCTTGAACGACGTCGCCACCTGCACGAGGAACGGATAGATGTAGATCAGCGCGAGCACGCACAGCAGCGCGTACAGGGCGATCTGCCAGCGCAGTGCCTTGCCCGATATGCGGTGCTTCGCGGGCTTGCTCCGCGGGCCGCCGACGACCTGCTCGGCGGCGACGGTGACTTCGGGGGATGCCGTGGCGGTCATCGAGCTCCTCCCTTCGGGGTGCGCACTTCGTACTGCCGCGCGCGTCGACGCGAGACAGGACGCTCCCGCAGTACCCATCGCTGCAGGATCGTCAGGACGACGATGATCACGAACAGCACGAACGCGATCGCCGCACCCTGGCCCCACTGCTGCGACAGGAAGGCCGACGAGTAGCTGAGGTAGGCGGGGGTCAGGGTCGTCTTGCCCGGTCCGCCCTGGGTGCCGGTGTAGATCTGGTCGAACACCTGCCAGGTGCCGATGAGCCCGAGGGTGAGCACCGTGAAGAGGACGGGCCGCAGCTGGGGGAGCGTGACGCGCCAGAAGCGCTGCCACCCGTTCGCGCCATCCATCATCGCGGCCTCCTGCACGTCGCCGCCGATGTTCTGCAGGCCCGCGATGAACAGGAGCATGAAGGTGCCCGAGGTCGTGAAGACCGCCATGAGGATGAAGGCGGACATCGCCACCGATGGCCCGCCGAGCCAGTCCCACCACGAGACGCCGAGGAACGTGTTCCCGGTCAGGGCGGCGGGTCCGTTCGCGACGCCGATCGCCGCGAGGGCGTTGTGCACGATGCCGGACGGGTCGCTGAACCAGTTGGGGCCGTTGATGCCCAGCCACGACAGCACCTCGTTGATCGCGCCCGACGTGGAGAAGAGGAACAGCCACAGCACGGTGATTGCGACGGAGCTGGTGACGGAGGGGAAGTAGAACGCCGTGCGGAAGAACCCGCGACCGCGCAGCACCGCGCGGTTGACGAGGACGGCGAGGAAGAGCGAGAGGGCGGTCTGCAGCGGTACGACGAGCAGCACGTACCAGGCGTTGTTGCGCAGGGCCGTGCCGAAGTCGCGCTCGGCGAGGCCGCCACCGGTGGTAACGGCGGCGTAGTTGTCGAGCCCGACGAAGTTCACGTTCGAGGAGAAGGGGCTGCCCCGGCCGGTCCAGTCGGAGAAGCTCACCCACAGCGCCATGAGCACCGGGACGAGGAGGAACACGCCGAGGATGATCAGCACCGGGGCGGTGAAGAGCCAGCCGGCGGCGGCCTCGCCGCGCCGGATCCCCGAGGAGGAGGACCCGGCGCGGCGGGGCGCGGTGGTGAGAGCGGTCATGGGCGGTCGCGCCTACTTGGCGATCGCCTCGAGGTTGCCCTGCACCGTGGTGAGGATCGCCTGCGGGTCACCGGTCTTCAGCGACTCCAGCTGGGCGTTGAAGTCGGTGATGACGTCGGCGGCGCCCGCGATGTTCGGCGGGAACTGGGCGTATTCGGCCCCGGCGAGGAACGCCGTCAGGTTCGGGTTCGCGCTCGACCACGCGTCGGCGGCGGACTGGATGGACGGCATCGGGCCGAACGCCTTCGAGAACGCGAGCTGCTGGTCGGTGCCGGTGAGGTACTCGGCGAGGGCGCGGGCGTTGTCTTGGTTCTTGCTGTCGGCGGCCATGCCCCAGCAGTTGGTGAACTGCAGCGTGCCCTTGCCGCCAGGACCGGCGGGGAGCTCGGCGACGGTGTACTTCACGGTGGGATAGTCGGCGGTGAGGGCGCCCGTGATCCAGTTGCCCTCGATGGTCATCGCGGCCTTCTGCGTGCCGAAGGCCTCGCCGCCCCAGCCGGCGCCCACGTCGGGGGCGAACGCGAAGGAGCCGTCGTTGAGGTGGGTCTTGACGTACTGCAGCGCTTCGACGTTGGCCGAGCTGTCGGCGGTGGCCTTGCCGTCGATCAACAGCCCGCCGCCGGCCTGCGCCATGAACGCGCCCACGCGCTGGTACTCGGCGCCGAACGCGAGACCGACGCGGCCGTCCGCCGTGAGCTTCTGGGCGACGGATGCCAGCTGGTCCCACGTCTTCGGGATGTCGGCATCCGTGAGTCCGGCCGCCGACCACAGGTCGGTGTTGATGACGAGTGCCAGGGTCGAGAAGTCCTTCGGGGCGCAGTAGAACTTGCCGTCGACGGTGAAGTTCTCCACGAGCGAGGGGTAGAAGTCGGCCTTGTTCGCCAGGTCGTCGCCGTACGCGGCGATCGACCCGTTCGCCGCGTAGCCGGCGAGGGCCTCGGGCGCGAGGTAGAAGAGGTCCGGCGGCGACCCTGCCGCGAAACCCTGGGACAGCTGCTGGGGGAGGTCGTTCGCGACCTGCACCTTCGCGTCGACGCCGGACTCCTTCGACCACGCCGCGACGGCGTCCTCGACGGCCTGGGTCTCGGCGTCGCCCGAGGACCCGATGAGGATCGACAGCGAGCCGCCGGAGGTCTGCTCGGCGCTGCCGGAATCGTTGAAGCCCGAACCGCAGGCGGTGAGCGTCAGGGCCCCGGTGGCCAGGAGCGCTCCTGCTCCGAGCCAGGTGCGGGCGAT
>NZ_BADA01000401.1 GCF_000333395.1 Microbacterium sp. B19 | reverse complement strand
CCCGCCTGCCATCCTCGACGAGACGATCGTGACCGGCGAGCTGCGGGACGCGGGGTTCGCACCGCCCGAGGTGATTCCGGTGCTCACGAATGGCATCCGCTCCGGCGAGGGCATGGTGCTGCTGCATACCCGGGTCGACGGGACAGCGGATGTCGCGTGACACCCTCGCCCCCGACGACGCGGCTCCTCGGCTGGCCGACGCCGTGCGCATCGAGCCGGCGGCGAGCGGGGAGCACTGGCTCGTCAGCGTGGACGGCGTGCCCGTTTCGCGCGCGTCGTCGACCGTCGCCGCCACGCTGCGCGCGATGGACGGGCGGGCGAGTCTCGACGAACTGCGCCGACGATTCGCCCCCGAACAGACGCCCGAGGAGTTCGCCGCGCTCGCGGACCGCTTCCGCCGGGCAGGGCTCCTCCGCGGCTCGGAACGGCGAACCGCGGGGCGCGTCACGTACCGCCCGCCGCTGACGATCCAGTTCGCGACGCTGCGCGCACCGCGCCTGTTCGACCGTCTGTACCGGCTGGTCCGCCCGTTGCTGCGGGGGTGGCTGGCGTGGCCCCTCGCCGCGCTGATCGTGGGGGGCCTTGTCGCCCTCGGCGTCCAGGCCCCCGACGTGGTCGCCGCGCTGACGTCGCCGCTGCCGCTGATCGACGTCCTCGTCGTCGCGCTCGTGCTCGTGACCGCAACGCTTCTCCACGAGGCGGCGCACGGCGTGACCCTCGCGCACGGCGGAGGACAGCCGCGTCGCGCCGGGGTGATGCTGCTCTACCTCGGGCCGGCGTTCTTCGTCGACGTCACGGATGCGTGGCGGCTCCCGTCCCGGGCGTCCCGCGTCCGGGTCGCGCTCGCCGGACCCGCCGTACACGCGGCCCTTGCGGGCGCCGCGGCGCTGTGCGCGCTCGCCGCGCCCGATCCCGACGTGCGGCGAACGCTGCTCGTCGTCGGCTGCGCCTGTGCCGCCGTCGTCGCGATCAACCTCGTCCCGTTCGGCG
>NZ_BADA01000402.1 GCF_000333395.1 Microbacterium sp. B19 | reverse complement strand
CCAGTTCGACGAGCCACGAGCCACGTGGCTTGCCCGCCTCGCCGAAGCTGTAGTGCAGGGGCGCACCGGCATAGCGCACGCGGTCGGAGAGCTGCTGACGCCCGTGGATGTGGCCGAGGGCGACGTAGTCGGGGC
>NZ_BADA01000403.1 GCF_000333395.1 Microbacterium sp. B19 | reverse complement strand
CGCAGCACCCGGTCGAGCGGTCGCTGATCGCGCGGGTCGTCGCCCGCGTCGAGCCGCCACGCTCCGCGCAGTCGCCCGGCGCGCTGCAACCAGATCTCGGTCGGGACGGTGGCGTACGGGATCACGGCGCTGACGATCGCCACCGCCGCCGGCCCGAGCCCCCACCGCTGGTTCAGCGCGACGAGCACCGCCGTCGCGCCGTACGCGAGGAACACGAACCCGTGGATGCCACCCCCGATCGTGACCGCGAGGGGCAGGTCTGCGGTGGCGCGCAGGATCAATCCCGCGATGAGAAGCGTCCACGAGATCGCTTCGGCGATCGCGAGCGTGCGAAACAGGGTCAGGGGCGTGCGGAACACGTCTCTCCTCGTTCGGGTCCGGGGCTTTCCACCCTACGGACGCGCCCGCGCGGTCACCCTCCGGACGTCTCGACGTCGAGGCAGCCCGCCCTCACTCGATCGGCTCGTCGTCCTGGTCCAGGGTGGGATCCGACTTCTCCCCCTCGGCCGCGGTCGACGTGTCGGGCTCGGGACCGGGGTCGATGGGCGGCTTCTGGCGCTCGGCATCCATTCCCCCACCCCACCGGTTCCGGGGCGCCACCGCCAGGGTCTTGACGGGGGATCACGCCGCGTAGGCTGGTCGGGTGGCGGAATCCCGGGGGCGCGTGTGGACCGGGGTCATTCGCATCGGCCCGCACGGCGGCGCCCACCGGGTCGCAGCCCGGGCCGCGCTCAGCGTCGGCGTCCCACTCCTTGTCCTCCTGCTGATCGGCCGCCTCGATCTGAGCGTCTACGCCTCCTTCGGCGCGTTCGCCGCGCTCTACGGACGCCTCGACCCGCCACGTCGCCGCGTGCGGATGCAGGCGACAGCCGGTGGCATCCTGGTCCTGTCGATGCTGCTCGGAACGCTGCTGTCGGCCCTGTCCGCACCCGCGCTCGCGAGCGTCTTCGTCGTCGCCCTCCTCGCCGCGGCCGTGACGCTGTTCGCGTACCGGGCGCAGTGGCATCCACCCGGCGCCCTGTTCACGGTGTTCGCCGCGGGAGCGTGCGCGAGCTTCCCGGCTACGACAGCGACGTTCGGCCTCGTGCTGCTCGTCGGTGTGAGCAGCGTGCTGTGGAGCCTGCTCGTGACGACCGTGTTCGTCCTCGTGCGGCGCGGGTCGTGGCGGCTCCCGTCGCGGCAGACTCCGCCGATCGGCCCGGTCGCGTGGGAGATGACCGCGACGGTCGGTGTCGCCGCGCTCCTCGCGGGCGTCGCGGGCGTGCTGCTGATCGGTTCGCACTGGTACTGGGCGATGGTCGGTGCGGTCGCCGCAGTCGGCGGCGC
>NZ_BADA01000404.1 GCF_000333395.1 Microbacterium sp. B19 | reverse complement strand
CGAGGCCACCGAGTCGATCTCGGTGCGCGTGTACCCCGCGCTCGTCGAGCGCACGCACCCGCTCGCGAGCGTGCACGGCGCGAACAACGCCGTGTTCGTCCAGGCCGAGGCCGCCGGCGACCTGATGTTCTACGGCGCCGGGGCGGGTGGCGTGCAGACCGCCTCCGCCGTGCTCGGCGATGTCGTCTCGGCCGCGCGCCGCCACATCGCCGGGGGTGTGGGCGTCGGCGAATCCACGCGCGCCAACCTCCCCACCGTGCCGATCGGACGCGTCATCACGCGGTACCAGATCACGCTCGAGGTCGACGACCAGCCCGGCGTGCTCGCCACGGTCGCCGGCATCCTGAGCGAGGGTCGCGTCTCGATCGCGACCGTCGAGCAGACCACCATCGAACCGGATGCCGAGAACCCCGCCGGGAGCGGGTCGGCGCGTCTGGTCATCGGAACACACCAGGCCCGTGAGCAAGACCTGAGCGAGACCGTCGAGCGTCTCGCCGCGAGCGGCGTCGTCGAGCGCGTGGTCTCCGTACTGCGCGTGGAAGGGAACTGACATGGCACACGTCTGGCGCGGAGTCCTCCGCGAGTACGCCGACCGTCTGGGCGTCACCGACGCCTCCACCGTCGTGACGCTGGGGGAGGGCGGCACGCCGCTCATCCCCGCCCCCGCGCTCTCGCGACGCACGGGCGCCGACGTCTATGTCAAGTTCGAGGGCATGAACCCGACGGGCTCGTTCAAGGACCGCGGCATGACGGTGGCGCTGTCGCGCGCCGTCGAGCACGGCGCCAAGGCCGTCATCTGCGCGTCGACCGGCAACACCTCGGCCTCGGCCGCCGCCTACGCGGCGCACGCCGGGATCACCGCCGCGGTCCTCGTGCCCGAGGGCAAGATCGCGATGGGCAAGCTCAGCCAGGCCGTCGCGCACAACGGCCGTCTGATCCAGATCCGCGGCAACTTCGACGACTGCCTCGAGATCGCGCGCGAGCTGGCCGACCACTACCCGGTGCACCTGGTCAACTCGGTCAACCCCGACCGCATCGAGGGCCAGAAGACGGCGGCCTACGAGGTCGTCGAGCAGCTGGGAGACGCCCCCGACTTCCACTTCATCCCCGTGGGCAACGCCGGCAACTACACCGCGTACTCGCGCGGGTACCGCGAAGAAGCCGCACGCGGCGTCTCGACGCGCGTGCCGCGCATGTTCGGCTTCCAGGCGGCCGGGTCGGCCCCGCTCGTGACCGGCGCGGTCGTGAAGAACCCCGAGACGATCGCCAGCGCGATCCGCATCGGCAACCCCGCGTCGTGGGACCTCGCGCTGGAAGCGCGGGAGGCCACCGACGGCTGGTTCGGCGCGATCGACGACGAGCGCATCCTGGCCGCGCAGAAGATCCTCGCGGGCGAGGTCGGCGTGTTCGTCGAGCCCGCCTCGGCCATCAGTGTCGCGGGGCTCCTCGAGCAGGCGGAGGCGGGAGTCGTCCGCGCCGGGGCGAAGGTCGTGCTGACCGTCACCGGTCACGGCCTGAAGGACCCGCAGTGGGCGCTGCGCAAGGCCGACGGCACCCAGGTCGAGCCGACCGTGGTCGACGCGACCACCTCCGAGGTCGCCTCGGTCCTCGACCTGAAGCCGGTGGCCGAGTGACCGCAGCCCTCGGGCGTCGCGTCGCGGTCCGTGTGCCGGCGACGAGCGCCAACCTCGGTCCGGGGTTCGACACCCTGGGGCTCGCGCTCAGCGTGTACGACGAGCTGACGGTCGAGGCCCTCGAGCCCGGTCGCCTCGAGATCGAGGTGAGCGGCGAGGGCACGGCCGACGTGCCGCGCGACGCGTCGCACCTCGTCGTGCGCGCGATCGCGCACACGTACGCCTCGGTCGGTCGCGAGATGCCCGGCCTGCGCCTGGTGGCGCACAACGTCATCCCGCACGGGCGGGGCATGGGCTCCTCGGGTGCGGCGGTGGTGTCCGGCATCCTGGCGGCGAAGGGGCTGCTCGAGGGCGAGGTCGCGTTCAGCGACGTCGACCTGCTGCGTCTCGCGACCGAGATGGAAGGGCACCCCGACAACGTCGCCCCCGGCCTGTTCGGCGGCCTGACGATCGCGTGGATGGATGCCACCGGCCCCCAGCACAAGCAGCTCATCGTGCACCGCGGTGTGTCTCCGCTCGTTCTCGTCCCGAGCTTCACGATGTCGACCGCGGTCGCCCGGAGCCTGCAGCCCCTGCAGGTGCCGCGCGAGGACGCGGTGTTCAACGTCTCCCGCTCAGCGCTCCTCATCGCGGCGATGACCCAGAGCCCCGAGCTGCTGATGGCCGCGACCGAGGACAAGCTGCACCAGAACTACCGCGCGCAGGCGATGCCCGAGACGGACCGGCTCGTGCGGGCGCTGCGCGCCGAGGGATACGCGGCGGTCGTGTCGGGTGCGGGACCGAGCGTCCTGGTGCTCGCGGACGGTCCGGGCCAGCGTGTGGCGGCCGCAGACCTTACCGCATCCGTCGTCGACACCCCGTGGCAGGCGCTCATGCTCGCCGTCGACGTCAAGGGTGGTACAGTGAAGCCCGCAGAGGGTTCCGCTTAGCACGCGAATCTGAGCCTCTGCACCACCTGCGAAATCCGCAACAAATCGCGAACCCGGTCTCGGCTGCAGTCTCCCGAACCGCTGGTGTGATCTTCGTCTGCGCTCTGCAGCGATACCCGTGATTTGACCATGTTTCATTTCTGAGGAGCACTCGTGGAGTCCATCTCCGAGACCCAGCCCGTTGACGCGCCCGAGGGCGCTGACATCCCCACCGAGGAGCAGTCCGCCGCTCCGGCCGACGACACGCTGTTCGACACACCGGTCGACGCGGAGGGCGAGGACGCCCCCGCCGCGGAGGAGCCCGCGGTCGACGAGA
>NZ_BADA01000405.1 GCF_000333395.1 Microbacterium sp. B19 | reverse complement strand
GGGTGCCGTCGCGCGGCAGCTCGACGTACTCCACGAGGTCGAGGTCGGGGTTGAGGCCCGAGAACACCAGGCCCGCGTCGCTCAGCTGCTGACGGTACGAGTTGTTGACCTCGTAGCGGTGACGGTGGCGCTCGGAGACGCGGTTGGCGCCGTACACCTCGGCCGCGAGCGAGCCCTCCGCGAGATCGGCCGGGTACAGGCCCAGGCGCATCGTGCCGCCGAGGTCGCCGCTCTGCAGGATGTCGATCTGCTCCGCCATCGTCGCGACGACGGGGTGCACGGTGTCGGGGTCGAACTCGCTGGACGACGCACCCTCGAGCCCGGCGACGGTGCGCGCGTACTCGATGACCATGCACTGCAGGCCCAGGCAGATGCCGAGCGTCGGGATGCCCTGCTCACGCGCGAAACGGAGCGCGCCGAGCTTGCCCTCGATCCCCCGGATGCCGAACCCGCCCGGGACGATGATGCCGTCGACCGTCGACAGCGCCTTGGCCGCCCCCTCGGGGGTCTCGCACAGGTCGGACGGGATCCAGGTGATCTTGACGTGCGTCTCCTGGGCGAAGCCTCCGGCCTTGATCGCCTCGGTCACCGACAGGTACGCATCCGGGAGGTCGATGTACTTGCCGACGAGGCCGATCGTGACCTCGTGCTTGGGGTTGTGCACCGCCTGCAGCACCCGCTGCCAGCGCGACCAGTCGACGTCGGCGGCCTTGTCGATGCCGAGCGCGTCGACGATGTAGGAGTCGAGACCCTGGTCGTGCAGCATCGTCGGGATGTCGTAGATGCTCGGCACGTCGACCGCGTTGACGACGGCGTCCTCGTCGACGTCGCACATGAGCGCGATCTTGCGCTTGTTCGACTCGGTGACGGGACGGTCGCTGCGGAGCACGAGCGCGTCGGGCTGGATGCCGATCGACCGCAGGGCCGCGACGGAGTGCTGCGTGGGCTTGGTCTTCTGCTCGCCGGAGGCGCCCATGAACGGCACGAGCGACACGTGCACGAAGAACACGTTCTTGCGGCCGAGTTCGTGACGGATTTGACGCGCGGACTCGATGAAGGGCTGGGACTCGATGTCGCCCACCGTGCCACCGATCTCGGTGATGATCACGTCGGGCTGGGGCGTCCCCGTCGCCTGCAGGCGCATGCGGCGCTTGATCTCGTCGGTGATGTGCGGGATGACCTGCACGGTGTCGCCCAGGTATTCGCCACGCCGCTCGCGCGCGATCACCTGCGAGTAGATCTGGCCGGTCGTGACGTTCGCGGCCTGGCTCAGCTCGATGTCGAGGAAGCGCTC
>NZ_BADA01000406.1 GCF_000333395.1 Microbacterium sp. B19 | reverse complement strand
AGCAGCTCGGGTCTCCACGCCCGCCCCGCGAAGCTCTTCGTGCAGGCCGTGCAGGAGAAGAAGGTGCCCGTCACCATCTCTGCCGCGGGCGGACCGGACC
>NZ_BADA01000407.1 GCF_000333395.1 Microbacterium sp. B19 | reverse complement strand
AGGAACTCGGGCCGGTCGAGCGCCGCCGAACCCGACAGCCAGATCGCCTCGCGTCGCGAGTGCCCGAGGCACTCGAACGCGCCGGCCGTCGCGAGAGCCTCGAGCTGCGCGGTCACGAGCCCCGTGCGACGCACGAGATCGCGAAGGTCACGGTAGGCGCCCCCGCGCTCCCGCTCCGCCACGATGCGCTCGGCGACCTTGGCACCGATCCCCGTGACACCGGCGAGCCCCATCCGCACCGCGAACGCTCCGTCGCGAGTACTGCTCGTGCGTGATCTTGCCGTCGGCTTCCATGCGGCTGAGGACATACAGCTGACGACCCTTGGTCTCGCTGTAGCCGTCGGCGGCATTGACGAGCTGCTCCTGCGTGATCTCACCGTTGTCGCGCAGCGTGTAGAGGGCTTGGATCGTGCTCTGGTCGACGTCGTCGATCGAGCCGTCGGCCTTCTTGTTGTAGGTGGTCCCGTCGTCGTCGACGATGGATCCGCCTTCACGGTCGATGCGGAAACGGTTCGGGTTCTGCACCATGCCGGCAAGGATCGCCGACTGGCCGAT
>NZ_BADA01000408.1 GCF_000333395.1 Microbacterium sp. B19 | reverse complement strand
GCTGTCGGCGATCGCCGTGAGCGCGATCGGCGTCACGACGGGCACCACCAACATCGCCTCGGTATCCCAGTGCGTCATCCCCGCGAGCGACAACCGCACGGATTGCACCTCGGCCGACCCGGTCGCCCGGGCGGCGGCCGCCGGCATCCTTCCCGGTGACGTCATCCTGTCGGTCGACGGCACCCCGGTGTCGACGTTCGACGACATGGCCGCGATCATCCAGCGCTCGCCCGGCCAGGCGCTGCCCGTCGTCATCGAGCGTGACGGCGCTCAGCAGACCGTGACCGTCACGCCAGCGACGTCGAACCGGGCCGTGACCGATGCCACCGGACATCCCGTCCTGGATGCCGCGGGCTCGCCCGAGTACCAGACCGTCGGCTTCGCGGGCCTCAGCCCGCAGTCGGCGCTCGTGCCCCAGCCCATCTGGGCGGGACCTGCGGCCACGGTCCAGCAGGTCGGGCAGGTCGCGCAGATCATGTCCCAGCTGCCCGTGCGCGTCTACAACACGGCGGTGGACCTGTTCACCGGTCAGCCGCGCGACCCCAACGGGCCGCTCAGCGTCGTGGGCGCCGGGCGCCTCGCGGGCGAGTTCGCCGCGGTCGACGCCCCGATCCTCTCGCGGGTGCAGGCGATCATCGCGCTTCTCGCGTCGCTGAACATCGCCCTGTTCGTCTTCAACCTCATCCCGCTCCTGCCGCTGGACGGCGGGCACGTCGTGGTCGCCCTGTGGGACGGCCTCAAGCGCTGGTTCGCGCGCGTCCGCGGCCAGGTCGCCCGGCCGGTGGATGCCACCAAGCTCGTGCCCGTGACGTTCGTCGTGGTCATCCTGCTCGTCGGGATGGGTGGCATCCTGTTCCTCGCCGACGTGTTCAACCCGATCCAGCTGCTGTAGCGGCGGCACAACTCCTGCGCGGGCCTCGTTCCGCACGGCTTCGGGCCGGGCGCAACCGGATCAGCAGGAGTTGTGCACCAGCCGATCAGAGCGCGGCGGCGATCAGACGCTCGAGGGTGCGCATGCCGTCGCGCGACAGGATCGACTCGAGGTGCCCCTGCACGCTCGAGAAGCGCTCGCCGCGGAGGGCGTACACGTCGCCGGTGTCGGCGTCCGCCGCGATCTCGACGCCCTCGGGCCGCGTCTCGGGGAGTCGCGCGGTGAAGGTGTTGTAGAACCCGATGGACGCGGGCTCGCCGAACACGTCGACGCTCTTCTGCAGGCCCTGGTGCGGCTGCGCGAGAGGCGCCAGGTCGAGTCCCACCTGATCGGCGAGGATCTGGTGGCTCAGGCACACGGCGAGGAGCGGAGCCTTCGCGTCGCGGCGCCGGGCGACGACCCCGCGCATCGCGGCGATCCGGGGGCTGGCGTCGTCGCGCGGATCGCCGGGTCCGGGACCCGCGACGACGAGGTCGGCGGCGTCCACGTCGGCGTCGGTCGCCTCGGACCAGTGCACGATCCGGGCATCCAGGCCCAGGTGGCGCAACTGGTGCGCGAGCATCGTGGTGAAGCGGTCCTCGGCATCCACGACGAGGGCCGTGCGGCCCGCGAAGGGGCCGGTGCCGTCGGGATCCTGCGGGTTCATCCAGAACGGCGCCAGTCGCTCGTTGCGGGAGGCCAGCAGGTCGGCGATCGCGGGATCCTCGGCGAGCGGGCGGCGCTCGGCCACCGGGGCGTCGGGGTCCGCGTCGGCCGGGAGAGCCGGCACGTCGCGGGGGATCGCGCCGATCGCGCCGAGAACCCCGGCGGCCTTGCCGTGCGTCTCGCCGACCTCGCCGTACGGGTCGGAGTGACGCACCAGCGTCGCCCCGACCGGCACGCGCAGGCGGCCGTCGACGAGGTAGGCGGTGCGGATGAGGATCGGGGCGTCGAGGTCGTGCGTGGGGCCCTCGGTCGCCCCGTTCGGCGTGAACAGGGCGGCGACGCCGGAGTAGTACCCGCGCGGGGTCGTCTCGTGGCGGGCGATCACCGTGCACGCGTTCTGCATGGGGGAGCCGGTCACGGTGGGCGCGAACATCGTCTCGCGCAGGATGTCGCGCGGGTCGAGCGTGCTCCGACCGCGCAGCATGTACTCGGTGTGCGTGAGGCGCGACATCTCCTTGAGATGCGGACCCGTGATGCGGCCGCCGTCGCTGCAGACGGCGCTCATCATCTTGAGCTCCTCGTCGACGACCATGAAGAGCTCCTCGGTCTCCTTGGTCGACCGGAGGAACTCCGCGAGGGTCTCCGCCGTGGCTCCGCCCTGCGGGTGTCGGAACGTCCCCGAGATGGGGTTCATCGTCACGATGCCGTCGCGGGCGCTCACGTGCGCCTCCGGGCTCGCGCCCACCGCGACGTGACCGGGCGTCACGACCGCGAACGTCCAGTACGCGCCCTTCTCGTGCTCGAGGAGCGCGCGGAACCACGTCAACGCGGCCACGCGCGGGTCGGCGTCGACTCCGGCGACGAAGTCGCGGCGGATGACGAAGTTCGCTCCCTCGCCGCGGCCGATCTCGTCCGCGATCACCCGGCGCACGATGTCGGCGTACGCCTCGTCGTCGATGTCGAACCCGGCGTCCTGCAGGGCGACGGGGGCGGAGGGGAGGGATGCCATGACCTCGGCTCGGGGGAGTGGCATCCGTTGCTCGATCACGAGGCAGCGCAGCGGGGCGCCGTCGTCGTGGCAGACGAACCCGCGCTCGCGCACCTGTCGGAACGGCACCAGCGCGAGGACCTCGCGGGGTGCGCCGTCGGCGCCGACGAGCGGGATGTCGGCCAGCAGTTCGACGTCGACGACGGTGCCGGTGAGCACCTCGACCGTCGCGTCGTCGCGGGCGATCAGCGCGAAGGGCGCGTCGCTCGCGAGGAGGTCGTGGATCAAGGAGGAGGGGTCGGGCCCGGTCATCGAAGTACTTCCGTCAGTGATCGAGGGTCCGGAGCGGCCGCCGGAAACACGAAGACCGCCCCGATCCCGAGGGAGGGCGGTCTGTCGCACGCGTGCTCACCGCCTAGACGGTGGGCCACCAGCCGGTATACGCGCGCATGGCGCCGAACTTATCACAGAGCGGCCCTCAGCCCCCGCCCGGGTGCGGCGGCGTAGGCTGAGGGCGTGCCTGCAGTGAACATCGGGATGCCCCGCGTGCCGGAGGTCCTCGCTCCTCGTCGCAAGACCCGCCAGATCAAGGTCGGCAAGGTCCTCGTCGGCGGTGACGCTCCCGTCAGCGTCCAGTCGATGACCACGACGCCGACGACCAACATCAACGCCACGCTGCAGCAGATCGCCGAGCTCACGGCATCCGGCTGCGAGATCGTGCGCGTGGCCGTCCCGTCGCAGGACGACGCGGACGTGCTGCACATCATCGCCAAGAAGAGCCAGATCCCGGTCATCGCGGACATCCACTTCCAGCCCAAGTACGTGTTCCAGGCGATCGACGCCGGATGCGGTGCGGTGCGCGTGAACCCCGGCAACATCCGCAAGTTCGACGATCAGGTCGGCGCGATCGCCAAGGCCGCGAAGGACGCGGGCGTCTCGCTGCGCATCGGCGTCAACGCGGGCTCGCTCGACCGGCGTCTGCTGGAGAAGTACGGCAAGGCCACGCCCGAGGCGCTCGTCGAGAGCGCCGTGTGGGAGGCGTCGCTGTTCGAGGAGCACGACTTCCACGACTTCAAGATCTCGGTCAAGCACAACGACCCGATCGTCATGGTGAAGGCCTACCGTCTGCTTGCCGAGCGCGGTGACTGGCCCCTCCACCTCGGCGTCACCGAAGCGGGTCCCGCGTTCCAGGGCACGATCAAGAGCGCGACGGCCTTCGGCATCTTGCTCTCCGAAGGCATCGGCGACACGATCCGCGTCTCGCTCTCGGCGCCGCCGGCCGAAGAGGTCAAGGTGGGTCACCAGATCCTGCAGTCGCTGAACCTCCGTGAGCGCAAGCTCGAGATCGTCTCGTGCCCCTCGTGCGGTCGCGCGCAGGTCGACGTCTACACCCTCGCCGACAACGTCACCGAGGGTCTGAAGGACATGACCGTGCCGCTCCGAGTGGCCGTCATGGGCTGCGTCGTCAACGGTCCGGGTGAGGCCCGCGAGGCCGACCTCGGTGTCGCGTCCGGTAACGGCAAGGGCCAAATCTTCGTCAAGGGTCAGGTCATCAAGACCGTGCCCGAGGCGGACATCGTCCAGACGCTCATCGAAGAGGCCAACCGCCTCGCCGACGAGATGGGCCCGAACGCCGCTCCCGGCACCGCGCAGGTCATCACGGCCTGACGAGGCCACCCGTCCGGCGGTGGCCCGCATCCGCCGCGCGCGCGACCCGATAGCGTCGGAAGCCGTATGACTGCTTCGCTCGCCTCCGACGCGCCCGCGTCCCGTCCGCTCATCGCCGGGGTGGTGACCGCGCTCGTGGGCTTCACGAGCACCTTCGCCGTCGTCCTCACGGGGCTCCGGGGCGTCGGCGCGACCGCCGATCAGGCCGCCAGCGGGCTCCTGGCCCTGTGCGTCGTCGTGGGGCTCGGATGTCTCTTCGTCGGCGCCCGCTACCGGATGCCGATCACGATCGCGTGGTCCACGCCCGGTGTCGCACTGCTCGCCGCCACCGGCGCGGTGGACGGCGGATGGCCGGCGGTCGTCGGCGGGTTCCTGGTCTCGGCGGCCCTGATCCTGCTCGCCGGGTTCTTCCCGCCGCTCGGTGCGCTCATCGCCCGCATCCCGCCGTCGATCGCGCAGGCGATGCTGGCGGGCGTGCTGCTGCCGCTGTGCGTGGCGCCGTTCACCGGCCTGCTCTCGGATCCGTGGGGCGTCGCGCCCGTGCTCGTCGTGTGGCTGGTCGCCGCGCGGCTCCTGCCGCGGTGGGCCGTTCCGCTCGCGTTCGTGGCCGCCACGGTCGTGATCGTGATCGGGATCGTCCGGTCGGGCGCGCAGGTGGACCCGGCGACCCTCGTTCCCCGCGTCGAGTTCGTCATGCCCACCCTCACGTTCGGTTCGGTGGTCGGCATCGGCATCCCGCTGTTCGTGGTGACGATGGCGTCGCAGAACGTCCCCGGGGTCGCCGTGATGCGGAGCCTCGGATACACCGTCCCGTGGCGCCCGGCGATGATCGTCACGGGTCTCGGTTCCGCGCTGGGGGCCACCGCCGGTGCGCACGCCATCAACCTCGGAGCGATCAGTGCCGCGATCGCGGCCGGGCCCGACTCGCACCCCGATCCGCGGCGCCGGTGGCTCGCGAGCATCTCGACCGGTACGTCGTACCTCGTGCTCGCCGCGCTGTCCTCGGCGTTCGCCGTTCTCGTGCTGCTCGCCCCTGCGGGCGTGATCCCCGCCGTCGCGGGCGTGGCGCTCTTCGCCGCGTTCGGGTCGGCGATCCAGCAGGCGATCGACGATCCGGGCGAGCGGATTCCCGCCGTGGTGACGTTCCTCGTCGCGGCGTCGGGCGTCGCGGTGGCCGGGGTCAGCGCGGCCTTCTGGGCGCTGCTCGCCGGGCTCGTGGTGCGGACCGTCCTGCACGCGGGGCGGCGGCGCGCGATCTGAGCCGCGCTCAGTGGAGCGTGCCGCCGGGGAGCGGGGTGTCCTCGCGCACGTCGATCGCGGTCCGGAGGGCGGCCGCCAGCCCGCGGACGATGTCGTCGAGGGGCAGTGAACTCACCCCGTCGGGGGCGTCCTCGCTCGCGTAGGGCACGTGGAGGAACCCGGCCCGGATGTCGTCGGCACCGGCCGTCGCGTGCAGGGCCGTGAACATCACGTGGTTGCACACGAACGTGCCGGCGGAGTGCGAGAGGGATGCCGGGACACCCGCCGCGGCGATCGCAGCGGTCATCGCCTTGACGGGGAGCGTGGCGAAGTACGCGGCGGGCGCGTCGGCCACGCTCGGTCGGTCGAGCGGCTGGTCTCCCGTGTTGTCGGGGATCCGCGCGTCCGCGAGGTTGATGGCGACCCGCTCGGGTGTGAGGCCCGTTCGACCGCCCGCGAGGCCGACGGCCAGCACGACATCGGGGGAGTGCTCGCGGATCAGCGCGCGCAGACGCGCCGAAGCCCCGGCGAACTCGACCGGCAGCACCTCCGAGACGAGCGTTTCGGGGCCGGCCCACCGCTCGGCGAGCAGGCGCACGGCGTCGCCGGAGGGGTTGGTCGCATCACCGGCGAAAGGCTCGAAGCCCGTGAGGACGATCGTCGTCACTATCCGGTCCTCCAATCGAGGTCGAATTCCGCCCGGATGCGATCGCGCGCGGAGGCGTACTCCGGCAGCGCGTCGAAGAACGCGAACTTTCGCGCGACGACCGAGTCGGTGGCATCCACGTCCGGCTCCACCACGTAGGTGGCGAACGTCTCCGCGAAGTCCTCGGAGACGTTGGTCGCCGCGTAGTCGCTCACGAAGTCCTCTTCGTGCGCCTGGTAGAAGTCCCACGCCGTATCGGCGTCGACGTTGTCGCGCGCGGGGGCGTCCGTGTACCCGGCCCAGAAGCGGTCGGCGAAGCGCTGGAGGTCGGAGTCGGGGAGGAGGCACCCTGCTCCCGCCCATTCCGTGTCGCACTCGACGGCCGACGGGTCGGTGTCGTCCGCGCCGAGGCTCAGCATGTGCGCGTACTCGTGGATGAGCGTCACCATCAGCAGATCGCGGTCGCCGTCGTACGCGAGATTCGCCGCGAACACCCATTTCGTCGGGTCGTCGGCGCTCGCCACGTACGCGAGGGTGTCGCTGTCGGGGTCGTCCCCGGTCTGGTATTCCGTGATCATGGATGCCGCGAACTCCGGCGTCGTCACGCGGAGGAGTTCGCTCCAGACCCGGCTCGAGCGGCCGTCCGGACGCGGGGTGAGGGTGCCGTCGGCCGAGACCGAGAAGACGTCGGTCGCGGCGAATTCGGGCGAGGCTTCGGTGCGTTCCCGCCCGAGCCCGCCGAGCGCGGTTCCGACACTCACTCCGGCGCCGATCGCCACCCACGTCATCACGCCGACCAGGACGGCGGCAGAGGCGCTCAGGAGAGCGATCCAGCGGGGGCGCATGCCCTCACCCTAGGGCGCGCGGCGGGTCGGTGGCCGTTGTCGTTTCGTTATCGAATCGGCCGGGTGGGCGGGAACCGATCCGTGTGTCGCGGACACTACAGGGTGTGGAAGATGACGACGCCGGGCTGTGGGCCCGGGTGCGCCTGGGGGATGAGCTTGCGCTCGCGGGGTTGTTCGATCGGTATGAGGGGCGGTTGTTCCGGCATGCGTCGCGGTTGTTGACGCATCGGGAGGATGCGAAGGATGCCGTGACGGTGGCGTTCTTCGAGTTGTGGCGTAAGCGTGCGTCGGTGCGTGTGGTGGATGGGTCGCCGTTGCCGTGGTTGTTGAACACGGTGGCGCATTGTGCGCGGAATCTGGAGCGGTCGGGGCGGCGGTATCGGGCGTTGCTGGATCGGGCGCCCGTGGCGGTGCCGGTGGCGCACGATCAGGACGACAGCGGGGTGCTGGCGGCGTTGAAGCGTCTGCCGGAGCGGGAGCAGTCGGTGGTGGTGCTGTCGGTGCTGGAGGGGTATTCGGAGCGGGAGGTCGCTCAGGCGCTGGGGGTTCCGGCGGGGACGGTGAAGTCGCGGTTGGCGCGGGCGAAGGCGCGGCTGCGTGAGGATCTTTCGTCCCTGGAAGGGGCACGAGCATGAACGATGAGCTGACTCCGAGTGAGCGCGCGGCGATGCGCTCTCGCATTCTCGGTGGTGCGCGGGATATCAAGCCGGTGGGTGCGCATCGGAACGCGTGGATCGCGGGATCGGTCGCGGCGGTGCTGGTGGCGGCGATCGCGGGCGGTGTGGTGGCGACGTCGACGCTGTCGGCGCCGCAGATCGCGAACACGCCCTCACCGACGGCGACCACCGAACCGGTGGTCCCGACACCGACACCGACACCCACGCCAAGTGCGATGCCGACACCGCCCCCGCACGTTGTCACTCAGCCGGCATCGCGCTTCTCCTTCGGGTGCGATGACGTCGCGCGGACGGTCCGCGGCTTCTTCGGCGGGGAGGTACCGGAGACGGCCCTCGCACTTCCCCGGCCGCGGGGAAACTTCATGATTCCTGGTCCGGCGCAGTACGCCTTCGCGCAGGCTGGGGACGTCTATTGCGAGTTCGGTGAGATCGGGGGGACCAACCTCACCGTCGCGGTCGTCGCCGACGGGCAGGGTGTGATCGAGGACCGCAATTCCTTTACCAGTGGCACGTGCGATCCGGCGTACCCGCCGTGCGAACTGGTGGCCGGAACCTTCATCTGGGTGGACGGTGACTACGACGGGCAGCCGCCTGACGCTGCGAGGTCCGCGGTGAACGCCGCGTGGGGCGAGATGCGCGACCTCGTGCTCGCGTCCCCGCCGGGGCCGTCGAGCTGGGTCCCGCCGACGGGGACGACACCCCTCACGGGGGACTGCACCACTTTCCTGCGGGCCGACCGGCTGAGTGCGATCCTCGGCAACGGCGGTATGGAGATCAAGTCCGGGGGACGCGGCGGGTGGAGCCTGGAGTACTGGATGCTGTTCGGCCAATGGGAGGCGCCGCCGTGCTTCGCGGACAGCACTGATCCGATCAGCTCGTTCGAGGATCCCGCGGGCATGTCATTCGTCTGGCTGCCCGGCGGTGAGTGGGCGTTCGATGTAGGGGCGACGGGAGACGCCGTGCCGTTCGAGCGGGCGCGTGGATCGGATCGGGCCGTGTTCTCGTGCGGGGTGAACACGGGGGTGGAGGTCTGTCACATCGACCTCCTCGTCGACGGAACGTGGATCCGGTTCTCGCTGCCCGAGATCGTCGCCCCCGCCGATCGGATGACGGTCGGCTCCGAGATCGCATCGGCCATCGCTGAGCGCGTGTACGGCTGAGCGGCCGTTCGTCACGAGGCCGCGGCTCCGGGTGGCATGAGCCGCTCGGCACGTCGCCGTCGCGGGCGGGAGCGTCGGCCCGTGGCATCCACCGTTCTAGACTCGATGATCGTGGTCACCCGTCTCTCGAACTACTTCCTCCGCACGCTTCGCGAAGATCCCTCGGATGCCGAGGTCACGAGTCACCGTCTGCTCGTGCGCGCCGGCTACATCCGTCGCAACGCCCCGGGTATCTTCGCGTGGCTCCCGCTGGGGCTGAGGGTCAAGGCCAAGATCGAGACGGTCGTGCGCGAGGAGATGGCCAACGCCGGAGCCTTCGAGGTGCACTTCCCGGCGCTGCTGCCCCGTGAGCCCTACGAGGTCACCGGCCGCTGGGAGGAGTACGGCGACGCGTTGTTCCGCCTGCAGGACCGCAAGGGCGCCGATTACCTCCTCGCCCCCACGCACGAGGAGATGTTCACGCTCCTGGTGAAGGACCTGTACTCGTCGTACAAGGATCTGCCGCTGACGATCTACCAGATCCAGGACAAGTACCGCGATGAGGCACGGCCCCGCGCGGGTCTCCTGCGCGGTCGCGAGTTCACGATGAAGGACGCGTACTCGTTCGACGCGACCGACGCGGGACTGGATGCCTCGTACCAGGCGCAGCGCGACGCGTACGAGCGCATCTTCCAGCGCCTCGGGCTCGAGTACGTCATCGTCGCGGCGGACGCCGGCGCGATGGGCGGATCGAAGTCGGAGGAGTTCCTGCACCCGACGCCCATCGGTGAAGACACGTTCGTGCGGTCCCAGGGCGGGTATGCGGCCAACGTCGAGGCGTTCACGACCGAGGTGCCCGACGCTCTCCCCATCGAGGGGCAGCCCGAGCCGGTGATCTTCGACTCGCCGAACACCCCCACGATCGCGACGCTCGTCGACCACGTCAACGCGCACCTCGACGCACCGGCGCCCGGCATCGCGGGCCCTGCCACGGCGGACGCCGCCGAGTGGACGGCCGCGCACACGCTGAAGAACGTCGTGCTCGCGCTCACGCACCTCGACGGCACGCGCGAGATCGTCGTCGTCGGCATCCCCGGCGACCGCGACATCGACGACAAGCGCGTCGAGGTGGCGTTCGCGCCGGCCGAGGTCGAGGCCGCCACCGAGGCCGACTTCGAGAAGAACCCCCTTCTCGTGAAGGGCTACATCGGACCCTGGTCGGCCACGGGGCCCGTGCTCGGCGAGGAGTCGGCGACCGGCATCCGGTACCTGCTCGACCCGCGGGTCGTCGACGGGACCGCGTGGATCACCGGTGCCAACATCGACCAGAAGCACGTGCACTCGCTCGTCGCGGGCCGCGACTTCGTGGGCGACGGATTCGTCGAGGCCGCGACCGTGCGCGCCGGCGACCCCGCCCCCGACGGCTCGGGCCCCGTGGAGCTGGCGCGCGGCATGGAGATCGGGCACGTGTTCCAGCTCGGTCGCAAGTACGCCGAAGCCCTGGGTCTCAAGGTGCTCGACGAGAACGGCAAGCTCGCGACGGTCACGATGGGCTCGTACGGCATCGGCGTGACGCGCATCCTCGCGATCATCGCCGAGCTCAACAACGACGAGAAGGGTCTTATCTGGCCTCCCTCGGTCGCTCCGTTCGACGTGCACGTGGTCGCGACCGGCCGCGACGCGGTCGCATTCGACCTCGCGGCATCCGTGTCCGAACAGCTCGAGGCCGCCGGTTTCGACGTCCTCTACGACGACCGCCCCAAGGTCTCGCCGGGTGTGAAGTTCGGCGACGCCGAGCTCGTCGGCATCCCGCGCATCCTCATCGTGGGCCGCGGTGCCGCCGACGGAGAGGTCGAGCTGTGGGACCGCCGGACGGGCGAGCGCGACACGCTCCCCGTCGCCGAGGCGCTCGCGCGCCTGCAGGGCTGACGCGGCCGCGGTTTCTTCCGCGAGACTGCATCGGGCCGACATCTGCACTGCAGGCTGCAGTGGAGATGTCACGCGGATGCAGTCTCGCGGTCTGCGGCTCGCCGGGACCCGTGCGAGCGCTCGACCGGGGCCCGCGGAGCCGTCGCGGGCCGACGGCGGATAGCGTGGATGCCATGATCGCAGCGCCCCGCGTGCCCCTGTCCGACGGCTCCTCCATTCCGCAGCTCGGTGTCGGGACGTACAAGGTGCCCGCCGAGGTCACCGCCGATCTGGTCGCCGGTGCGCTCGCCGCGGGGTACCGGCACGTGGATACGGCCGCGCTGTACGGCAACGAGCGCGAGGTCGGCGAGGGCCTCCGGGCGTCGGGTCTCGCGCGCGAGGACGTCTTCGTGACGACGAAGGTGTGGAACGACGACCAGGGGTTCGACGAGACGCTCCGCGCGTTCGATGCGAGCGCCGAACGGCTCGGGCTCGACCGGGTCGATCTCTACCTCATCCACTGGCCCATCCCCAGCGCCGACCGCTACCTGGACACCTGGCGCGCCCTGGTGCGTCTGCAGGAGGAGGACCGCGTCACCTCGATCGGGGTCAGCAACTTCTCGCCCGTGCACATCGAGCGGCTCCGCGACGAGACCGGCGTGCTCCCCGTGGTCGACCAGGTGGAGCTGCACCCCCGGTTCCCGCAGCGCGAGTTGGTCGAGTGGAACACGCAGCACGGGATCGTCACCGAGTCATGGGCGCCCCTGGCCCGGGGCGGGCTGCTCGACGCGCCGGTGCTCGCCGAGATCGCGGCGCGGTACGGCAAGACGCCGGCGCAGGTCGTGATCCGGTGGCACCTCGACCGCGGGCTCGTCGTGTTCCCGAAGTCGGTGTCGCTCGATCGCCTCCGCGAGAACGGCGACGTGTTCGACTTCACGCTCGATGCCGACGACCACGCGCGGATCGCGACGCTCGACACGGGCGAGCGGACCGGACGGAACCCCGACCTCGACTGAGGCTCAGACGTCGAGCCGCGCGTACCTGGCCCGGAGGATCGTGAACAGTCCGTAGGCGAGGAACCCGGCGCCGACGAGCGCTGCCACGAAGGGACCGGCGGGGAGCGCGATCACGGCCGACACCGCACCGTCGAGGCCGCCCGCGGTGTCGGGCTCGACGCTGATCGCGGCCACGACCAGCAGCACGCCGACGATCACGAGCGCCACGCCCTCGGCGAGGAAGCCCACCACGCCGAGCACGGTCACCGCGACGCCGCGCGCGCCGGCCGGGATCCGCACCTTCGAGCGGAACGACCGGCGCACGCCCATCCACGCGAAACCGAGACCCACCGCGGCCACCGCGACGCCGACGGCTCCGAGCACCAAGCCGCCGATCGGGAGGGTGAGCACGCCCGCGCTGAGGCCCTCCGTCGCCTGCTCCGCGTGCGGGCGGGCACCGAGAGCGACGGATGCCGAGACCACGCCCACCGCAAGGAAGACGACGCCCTGGGGTGCCTCGGCGGCGATGCGCGCCAGTCGCCGCGGTCCGGAGAGCCCGCGCGGGGCGACGGCCTGCAGCAGGTGCCAGGCGCCGAGCGCGACGAGCCCCGCGGCCAGCGCCCACAGCGCGACGGCGCCGAGGGGTACCGCCGCGAGCGCCCGGAACGCGCCGGTCTGGTCGGTGTCCTGGACGGCACCGGCCCCGACCGCGATCACCAGCCCGCCGATGAGGAGATGGAGGATGCCGTTCGCGGCATACCCCGCGCGGGCGGCGAAGCGGAAGGCGGGGTTCGCCTCGGCGTCACGGGCGGCGGCGCGGGCGGGGGAGGGCACGGGGGCACCGTACGCGTCGCCCGTCGGGGCGGCAAACCGTTTGCGCGGCGCGTCCGTCGCATCTTCCGCGAGCGAGCCCCGACATGCGGCGGCGGGGTGAAGATCCTGTGTCGATCCCGTTGCCTCTTGGCGCACGCGGGCGGTTCTGATTACGGTCGAACCGTGCCCGAGAACTCTTCCTCCGCGTCCGAGCTCCGCCCGACTCACCCGCTCGCTCTCGCTCCCGTGGCGGCGCCTCCGGCGTCGGTCGACGGCTTCGTCCGCCGCTTCCTGCAGAACCTCAATTTCGACCAGGGCGTGGCGCTGTCGACATCCGACGACAACGACCGCTACCTGGCGCTGGCGGGGACCGTCCGCGACTATCTGATGGCCCGCTGGCTCGATGATCAGGCGCAGCAGAGCCGTCAGCAGTCGAAGACGGTCTGCTACCTCTCGGCCGAGTACCTGCTCGGGCGCCAGCTCGACAACAACCTCCTCGCCGCGCGCCTGACCGACATCGCGACCGAGGCCCTCGCGCAGTGCGGCATCGACATCGACGAGCTCCGCGCGCTCGAGATCGAGCCCGGACTCGGCAACGGCGGTCTCGGCCGTCTGGCCGCGTGCTTCATCGACTCGCTCGCGACGATGAGCATCCCGACCATCGGGTACGGCATCCGCTACGAGTACGGCATCTTCCGTCAGGCCTTCGCCGACGGCCAGCAGGTCGAGCAGCCCGACGCGTGGCTCCGTCTCGGCTCGCCGTGGGACTTCCCGCACCCCGAGGCCGCGCAGACCATCTCGTTCGGCGGCCGCACCGAGACGTACGACGACGAGGGCGTGGAGCGCACCCGCTGGGTACCCGACTGGAACGTGCTCGCGGTGCCGTACAACATGATGGTGCCCGGCTACCACAACGGCCGCGTCAACACCCTCCGCCTGTGGCGCGCGGTGGCCACCAACGCCTTCGACCTCCACACCTTCAACTCGGGCGACTACGTCGAGTCGGTCCGCGCGCAGACGTTCGCCGAGAACATCTCCAAGGTCCTCTACCCCGAGGACTCCACCCCCCAGGGCAAGGAGCTGCGTCTTCAGCAGCAGTACTTCTTCGTCGCGGCATCCATCGCCGACTTCGTCGAGAACGTCCTCCCCGAGGGTTTCGACCTCGAGAAGCTGCCCGATCGCGTCATCTTCCAGCTCAACGACACCCACCCCGTGATCGGCGTGCCCGAGCTCATGCGCGTGCTGATCGACGAGAAGCACCTGGAATGGGATGCCGCGTGGGCGATCACGCAGAAGTGCTTCGCGTACACGTGCCACACGCTGCTGCCGGAAGCGCTCGAGGTGTGGTCGGTCGACCTGCTGGGGCGTCTGCTCCCGCGCCACCTGGAGATCATCTACCGCATCAACGACGAGTTCCTCCTCGAGGTGCGCGACCGCTTCGGCGACGACGAGATGCTCATCCGCGACATGTCGATCATCGGCGAGCACCCGTTCCGTTCGGTGCGGATGGCCTACCTCGCCACGGTCGCGGGGTCGAAGGTCAACGGCGTCGCCGAGCTGCACTCGCAGCTCCTGCGCGACAACGTGCTGAAGGACTTCGCGCGCATGTGGCCCGAGAAGTTCACCAACGTCACCAACGGTGTGACCCCGCGCCGCTTCCTGCGGCTGGCGAACCCCGACCTGTCGGAGCTCATCACCGAGACGCTCGGCGCCGGGTGGACGGTCGACCTCGAGCGTCTGCGCGGTCTCGAGGCGTTCGCCGACGACCCCGAGTTCTGCGAGCGCTTCGCCGCGGTCAAGGCGGCGAACAAACGACGCCTCAGCCGGGTCCTGGAAGCCCGCGACGGCTCGACGCTCGACGACGACCACCTGCTCGACGTCATGATCAAGCGCCTGCACGAGTACAAGCGCCAGACGCTCAAGGTCCTGCACATCGTCAGTGCCTACGACGGCATCGTCTCGGGCCGCGTCCCGGTCGAGGACGTCCAGCCGCGCACGTTCCTCTTCGGTGCCAAGGCCGCCCCCGGGTACGCGATGGCGAAGCACATCATCCACCTCATCAACGCCGTCGGCGAGGTCGTCAACACCGACCCGCGCGTCCAGGGACGCCTGAAGGTGCTGTACCCCGCGAACTACAACGTGACGCTCGCGGAGAGCATCATCCCGGCCGCCGACCTGTCCGAGCAGATCTCGCTCGCGGGCAAGGAGGCGTCCGGCACGGGCAACATGAAGCTCGCGCTGAACGGTGCGCTCACGATCGGCACGGACGACGGTGCGAACGTCGAGATCCGCCAGCTCGTCGGCGACGACAACTTCTTCCTGTTCGGCATGAGCGAGCCCGAGGTCGAGGCGCTGTGGGCCGAGGGCTACCGACCCGCGGACTTCTACCACGAGGACGAGCGCCTCCGCCGGGCGATCGACCTGATCGCCGCGGGGGCGTTCTCCGGCGGCGACCGCACGGTGTTCGAGCCCCTCATCTCGAACCTCCTGTACGACGACCGCTTCATGGCGCTCGCCGACTTCGGCTCGTACATCGACGCGCAGGAGCGGGTCGACCTCGCCTACGCCGACAAGGACGCCTGGGTGCGGTCGGCGATCCTCAACGTCGCGCGCAGCGGCTTCTTCTCCTCCGACCGGGCGATGCGCGACTACCTCGACCGCATCTGGCACGCCACCCCGGTCAACTGAGCAGCGGATGCCACGGCCCCCGGGTCGTGGCATCCGTCGTTCCGACTGGTCACGCGGTCACGGTGAGCCGCGCACGGCGCACAACTCCTGCGGAGCGTGGCCCCCACCGGGCTCGAGCCGGTGAACGGCTCGATATGCAGGAGTTGTGTCCGCGGCGGGCCGACACGGCATGCGCGGGAAGGTCGCGGGGGAGTCGGCGTCCGGGTATCGTAGGAGGGTTGTCGGCGCCGTTCGTGCCGACGAGAGCTGAATACGGAGGGTCTTGTGGACATCGATCTCGCACTTCTGAAGACGATCGAACGCGAGAAGGAGATCCCCTTCGACGAACTCGCGCGGATCATCGAGCAGGCGATCCTCACCGCCTACGCCAAGCACATCTCGCCCAGCGGCGAGATCCCGGCCGGCGCACGCGCCGAGCTCGACCGCAAGACCGGTCACGTCGGCATCTTCACGCCCGTCCTCGACGACGAGGGTGCCGTGATCGGCGAGGAGGAGCAGGCGCCCGACGACTTCGGCCGCATCGCCGCGTTCGCCGCGAAGCAGGTCATCAGCCAGCGTCTGCGCGACATCGCCGACGACGCCGTGCTGGGCGAGTTCAAGGGCAAGGAAGGCGACATCGTCGCCGGCGTCGTGCAGCAGGGTCCGAACCCGCGCATGGTGCACGTCGATCTCGGGACCGTCGAGGCGATCCTCCCTCCCGAGGAGCAGGTTCCGGGCGAGACGTACGCGCACGGTTCGCGCCTGCGCGTCTACGTGACGTCGGTCGCCAAGGGCAACAAGGGTCCGCAGATCACCGTGTCGCGCACGCACCCGGGCCTGGTCCGCAAGCTCTTCGCCCTCGAGGTGCCCGAGATCGCGGCGGGCCTCGTCGAGATCGTCTCGCTCGCCCGCGAGGCCGGGCACCGCACGAAGATGGCCGTGAAGGCCAACGACCCGACCGTCAACGCCAAGGGTGCTTGCATCGGCGAGCTCGGCCGCCGCGTGCGCGCCGTGACCGAGGAGCTGGCCGGCGAGAAGATCGACATCATCGACTACGACGCCGACCTGCCGAAGTTCGTCGCGAACGCGCTGTCGCCGGCGAAGGTGACCTCGAGCTTCGTCCTGGATGCCACCACCAAGGCCGTCCGCGCGCTGGTGCCCGACTACCAGCTGTCCCTGGCGATCGGCAAGGAAGGTCAGAACGCTCGTCTGGCGGCCAAGCTGACCGGCGCGAAGATCGACATCCAGCCCGACAGCATCCTCGAAGACAACTGAGCGTCCGTCGTCCGGGCGACGGCGAGGTGTACCATGGAACCTGTACGAACGTGCGTCGGATGCCGCGCACGTGCCCCCCGATCATCGCTTCTGCGCGTGGTCGCGGAGGGGTCGGTCCTCGTCAGAGACGAGCGGGCGATCCTGCCGGGACGGGGTGCGTGGGTGCACGAGACGGACGCGTGCGTCGGGAAAGCTCTCGCGCGCCGCGCCTTCGTACGAGCATTGCGTGTGTCAGGCCCGCTTGACACGCAGACCTTCGAATCAACCCTCCAGCGAAACGGCTGAACGGCTATGGACACGAAGTGAACGGCTCGAAATGAGACCCGTCCGCAACTAACGGTCTGCCCTGTCCGGGGTAGGCCCTCAGACAGGAGAATTGTGGCAAAACCACGCGTGCACGAGATCGCTTCCGAGCTCGGCGTCGACAGCAAGGTCGCGCTTGCGAAGCTCAAGGAGCTCGGCGAATTCGTCAAGAGCCCCTCATCGACCATCGAACCCCCGGTGGCCCGTAAGCTCCGCGCTGCCTTCGCGGCGGAAGGTGCGTCGGGATCCTCGGATGCCAAGCCCGCCGCCGCTGCGGCGCGCCCCGGCGCCCGTCCCGGCCCGGCTCGCCCCGCGGCGACGCCCGGTGCCCGTCCGTCCGGCCCCACGCCCGGCCCGGCTCGTCCGGCGGCACCCCAGAGCGCTCCGGCTCCGGCCGCGCCCGCGGCATCCACCCCGGCGACGGCTGCTCCGGCGGCGTCCACCCCCGCGGCTCCGGCCAAGCCCGCCTCGTCGGCTCCGGCTCCGTCGGCTCCCGCGGCGCAGACCCCCGCGTCGCAGGCGCCCAAGCCCGGGGGCCCGAAGCCCGGCCCGAGCGCGCCCCCGCGTCCGGGTGGCGCACGCCCCGGCAACAACCCCTTCGCCTCGTCGCAGGGCATGGGTCAGCGTCCCGCCGGCCCGCGTCCGGGTAACAACCCCTTCGCGTCCGCGCAGGGCATGGGCCAGCGCCCGACCCCCGGCAACATCCCCCGCCCGCAGGCTCCGCGTCCCGGTGCCCCCCGTCCCGGCGCTCCGCGCCCGGGTGGTGCCGGTCGTCCCGGTGGCGGCGGTCGTCCCGGCGCTCCGTTCCAGCAGCGTCCCGGCGGCCCCGGTCGTCCCGGCGGTGCCGGTGGCGGCTTCCAGCGCCCCGGTGGCGCCCCCGGCGCCCCGGGTGGCGGCGGTTTCGCCGGCCGTCCCGGTGGTGGTGGCGGCCGTGGCCGCGGTCCCGGCGGTGGTACCGCGGGTGCCTTCGGTAAGGGCGGCGGCAAGTCCAAGCAGCGCAAGTCGCGTCGGGCGAAGCGGCAGGAATTCGAGATGCGGTCGGCGCCGGTCGTCGGCGGCGTCAACGTCTCGAAGGGCAACGGCGAGATCATCCGCCTGCGTCGCGGCGCGTCGATCGCCGACTTCGCCGACAAGCTCGAGGCCCTGCGCGGGTACACCGTTCAGCCCGGCACGCTCGTGACCATCCTGTTCAACCTGGGCGAGATGGCCACCGCGACCGAGTCGCTCGACGAGGCCACGTTCGAGGTGCTCGGCGCCGAACTCGGCTACAAGATCCAGATGGTCTCGCCCGAGGACGAGGACAAAGAGCTCCTCGAGGGCTTCGGTCTCGACCTCGACGCGGAACTGGAGGCCGAGAGCGAGGACGACCTCGAGATCCGTCCTCCCGTGGTCACCGTCATGGGCCACGTCGACCACGGTAAGACGCGACTGCTCGACGCCATCCGCCAGACGAACGTCGTGGCGGGCGAGGCCGGCGGCATCACGCAGCACATCGGTGCGTACCAGGTCTGGACCGAGCACGAGGGCATCGAGCGCGCCATCACCTTCATCGACACCCCGGGTCACGAGGCGTTCACCGCCATGCGTGCCCGTGGTGCGCAGGTGACCGACATCGCGATCCTCGTGGTCGCGGCCGACGACGGCATCATGCCCCAGACGGTCGAGGCCCTCAACCACGCCCAGGCGGCGAACGTGCCGATCGTGGTCGCGGTCAACAAGGTCGACAAGCCGGATGCCAACCCCGCCAAGGTGCGCCAGCAGCTCACCGAGTACGGTCTGGTCGCCGAGGAGTACGGCGGCGACGTCATGTTCGTCGACGTGTCGGCCCGTCAGGGCACGAACATCCAGGAGCTCCTGGACGCCGTGCTGCTGACCGCCGACGCCGGTCTCGACCTGACGGCGAACCCGAACAAGGCGGCGCGCGGTGTCGCGATCGAAGCGAAGCTCGACAAGGGCCGCGGTTCGGTGGCCACGGTGCTCATCCAGTCCGGAACGCTGCGCGTCGGCGACGCGATCGTCGCGGGTACCGCCTACGGCCGTGTCCGCGCGATGATCGACGAGAACGGCGACGCGGTCGAAGAGGCTTACCCCTCGCGTCCGGTGCAGGTGCAGGGTCTCAACTCGGTCCCGCGCGCCGGCGACGTCTTCATCGTCACCGAGGAAGACCGCACCGCGCGCCAGATCGCCGAGAAGCGCGAAGCCGCCGAGCGCAACGCCCAGCTGGCCAAGGCCCGCAAGCGCATTTCGCTCGAGGACTTCACCCGCGCTCTCGAAGAGGGCAAGGTCGAGTCGCTCAACCTCATCATCAAGGGTGACGTGTCGGGTGCCGTCGAGGCGCTCGAGGAGTCGCTGCTCAAGATCGAGGTCGACGACAGTGTCCAGCTGCGCATCATCCACCGCGGTGTGGGTGCGATCACGGAGTCGGACATCAACCTGGCCACGATCGACAACGCGATCGTGATCGGCTTCAACGTCCGCCCCGACACCAAGGCCCGCGAGCGTGCCGCCCGCGAGGGTGTGGACGTGCGGTTCTACTCCGTCATCTACAACGCGATCGACGACGTCGAGCAGTCGCTCAAGGGCCTGCTCAAGCCGGAGTTCGAAGAGGTGCAGTCGGGTGTCGCCGAGATCCGCGAGGTGTTCCGCTCCTCGAAGTTCGGCAACATCGCCGGTGTCATCGTCCGCTCGGGCACGATCACACGCAACGCCAAGGCGCGCGTCATCCGCGACGGCGTGGTATGGCCGACGGC
>NZ_BADA01000409.1 GCF_000333395.1 Microbacterium sp. B19 | reverse complement strand
GGTGCCGGGCCCTCTCGTCACGCTGCGCGCGTCCTTCGACGACCTGCTCGGCGACCCCGCGTACGACGCCTTCGCCGATCACTGGGTGCGCGCCGAGTACACCGACGCCACCCCGCAGATCGACCCGATGCGTCGTCTGCAGGAGCGGTTCCCGTGGTGCGCCACCGTCGCCCATCTGCCCGCAGAGTCTCGGAAGGACGACGGGCTCGGCTACGCCCGCCGCGTCCGCGCGGCGCGCGACGAGACCGAGATCATCGACGCGTTCCTGGCTCACGTCCGCGAGGGCGAGGGGGCGTCCGAGGCGGAGCGCGACCTCATCCGCGACGTGCTCGACGCCCGCACGGTGGCGGAGGCCCGGTCGTGAAGCTGCACCGGCTCGAACTCGAGGGCTTCGGCCCGTTCCTGGAACGTCAGGTGGTGGACTTCGACGCGTTCGCGGACGACGGGATCTTCCTCATCGCCGGGCGGACGGGCGCGGGGAAGTCGAGTGTGCTCGACGGCGTCTGCTACGGCCTGTACGGGGGAGTGCCGCGGTACGACGGCGCCGAACGGCGGCTGCGCAGCGACCACTGCGGACTCGACGATCCGACGAGCGTGACGGTCGAGTTCACCGCGGAGGGTCGCCGGTGGCGGGTGACGCGGTCGCCGGAGTACGAGCGACCCAAGCGCACCGGCTCGGGCACGACGAAGGAACCCCATCGCGCGAGCCTCGAGGTGCTCGAACCCGAGGGATGGACGGGCGTCGCCGCACGACCTGTCGACGTGGCCGCGCGGCTCGACGAGATCCTCGGTCTCACCCAGCAGCAGTTCCTCCAGGTGATCCTGCTCGCGCAGAACCGCTTCGCGCGGTTCCTGCTCGCCAAGAACGACGAGCGCCAGGCGCTGCTGCGTACGCTCTTCGGCACGCGGTCGTACGAGCAGTACGCCGCGGCCCTCGACGACCGTCGCAAGC
>NZ_BADA01000410.1 GCF_000333395.1 Microbacterium sp. B19 | reverse complement strand
GTGCTCGACCTGTCGCAGCTGAACCGCATCCGGGCCATCGACCCGGTCGACGGCACGGCCGAGGTCGAGGCCGGGGTCATCACGGCCGACCTGGATGCCGAGGCCCGAGATCACGGCCTGCTGTACGCGCCCGACCCGGGCAGCGTCGGCATCTCCACGATCGGCGGCAACATCGCCACCAACGCGGGGGGCCTGCGCGGCGCGAAGTACGGCGTGACGCGCGACGCGGTGCTCGCCGTCGACGTCGTGCTCGCTGACGGTTCGCTCGTGCGGCTCGGTCGCCCGACCATCAAGGGCGTCACGGGCTACGACCTCGCGGGGCTCGTCGTGGGGTCCGAGGGCACGCTCGGCATCGTCGTCTCCGCGCGCGTGCGGCTTCTCCCCGCGCCGCGGCGCCTGGCCACGGCCTCGGCGTTCTTCGCCTCGCTCGAGGACGCCGCGCACGCGGTCGCCGCGATCGCCGTGAGCGGTGCGCGCCCCGCGGTGCTCGAGATCCTCGACGGGGCGACGCTCGCCGCGATCGACGCCGCGGAAGGCACCGACCTCCGCGCCCGGGGCGAAGCGTTGCTGCTCGCGCAGACCGACGGTTTCGGCGCGGCGGAGGAGATGGCGGTGGTCATCGAGGCGATCGCCCCCACCGCCGCGCACCACGAGTGGACCGAGGATGCCGAGCGCGCCGCCGACCTGCTCAACGCCCGACGTCAGGCCCTGCCGGCCCTCGAACGGATCGGTCGCCCGCTGATCGAGGACATCGCGGTGCCCCGCAGCCGGCTCGCGGAGGCGATCAGCGGCATCCGGGCGATCGCCGACCGGCACGCGGTTCCGATCTTCGTCTTCGGACACGCCGGTGACGGCAACCTGCACCCGATCATCGTGGTCGAGCACGGCGACGGCGAGCTTCCCGAAGCCGCCGTCCGCGCCGCCGACGACATCTTCGCCCTGGCCCTGTCGCTCGGGGGCACCGTGACGGCGGAGCACGGCGTCGGCCGCCTCAAGCGTGAGTGGGCGCGACGCGAGCTCGGCGACGACGTGGTGCGGCTGCACGACGAGATCAAGCGGGTGTTCGACCCGCTCGGCATCCTGAACCCCGGCAGCGGTTACTGAGGCTGGTCGGCCGACGGGCGCGCGGTGGTGCGCCCGTCGGCCGCCCGCGCCGCCGCGCGATCGTGCCGCGAGCCCACCGGGACGATGGCGGTCGCCCGAGGCAGACCCATGGGTGGAGTGGCGACGAAGATCGACTCGGCGCGGTCCACGAGGTACGTCTCGTGCCAGATGCCGACGGCTCCGGCCGCCTTCCGTGCGCGCTGGTTGAAGCGCGTCCACGCGGGGCGGTGCGCCTGGGCGGGAGCCGACGCGTACGCGTACAGCTTCTCCAGCGACGACCAGTACTGCACGAGGTACGGTCCGCGCGCGCCGAGGAGCGTCGTGAAGCCGAGGAGCCCCGAGTCGGGGTCCATGCTCAGCTCGCGGAGCATCGGGCCCATCTCCCCGAACACCGGGAGCCAGGCGTCGGGCCGCCACCACTTGTTGATCGTCATGCCGATGTGGAAGACGACGAGTTCGCCGTCGTGTCGGTGCGTCATTCGCCCCGGATTGATGGATGCCATGGCTTCGTCCTCACTCGATAGTGTCACTATCTAGTGTTGGATAGTGGAGGTATCCAGTCAAGGGGGAATCCATGCGGATCTCGGAACTCTCCGCCCGCAGCGGCGTCTCGGTCGCGACGATCAAGTACTACCTGCGCGAGCGCCTGCTGCCGGAGGGGGAGCGGACCTCGGCGACCCAGGCGACGTACGGCGAGGAGCACGTCCGGCGGTTGGGCGTCATCCGCGCCCTCGTGGATGCCGGGGTGGGGATCGCCGGCGTCCGCAACGTCGTGGCGGTGCTCGAGAGTCCGCCCGAGCATCCGTACGACCTCCTCGGCGCCGCCAGCGCCGCCGTCAACCCGTCCGGGGCCGATGACGACACGCTCGACCTCGGGCCCGCCCGGGCACTCCTGGCGCGGTTCGGGGGCGACCCCGACGACTGTTTCCCCGCGCAGGTGGCCGCGGTCGCGCGGGCGCTGAACGCCCTCGATCGGGCGGGGTTCACGGTCCCCGAGCCGGTGCTCGACGCGTACGTGGAACACCTCGGCGCGATCGCCGCCGCGGAGCTCGACGCGACCCCCACGGACTCGGCCGAGGCGGCCCTCCGCTACGTCGTCCTCGGCACGGCGCTCGTCGAGCCGCTCATCCTCGCGCTGCGGCGCGTCGCCGAGCAGATCGCGGCGTCACGCCGCTTCGGGCACGACTGAGACTCAGCGGTCGGGGTTCGTCGCGGCACCGTCGAGCCAGAGCGTGTCGGTCGGATCGCTGTGCGTCCCGCCCGAGCCGACATGGGTGTCGCTGATCTGCGGTCCCTTGGTGATGACGTGCACGAGAGCCATGCCGTGGCCCCGCCCGAGGTCGTACTCCTCCTTGAGCCACTCCAGGATCGGGGTCGCCTTCGTGCCCGGGCCGAACCCGCGCTCCTGCGCGAGGTCGATGAGCTGGCGCGGGGTGAGTCCGGTCTTCTTCTCGACCGCATCGAGGTAGGCCTGGAACGACATCGATTCTCCTGTGGGCGGCGGTGAGTGAGGGCGGTGCTCGGGGTCAGGTTAGCGGGGAGGCGCGATAGCGTCGAGGGATGGTCGTCACGTTTCACCGCGCGCCCGTCGCAGCGATCACCCCGCTCACCTTGTACCGCCTGCTGTGGCTGCGAGTGAGCGTCTTCGTGGTCGAGCAGGAGGCGGCCTACCCCGAGATCGACGGCCGCGACATCGAGTCCGACGCCGAGCTGATGTGGGCCGAGGACCCCTCGGGCGAGGTGCTCGCAACGCTGCGCATCCTGCGCGAGGAGCGGAACAACCGGATCGGCCGCGTCGCGACGGCCATGGCCGCGCGCGGACGCGGGCTGGCCGGCGAGCTTATGCGCGCCGCGATCGAGGTCCTCGACGCCGAGGCGCCCGGCATCCCGATCCTGCTGGACGCGCAGGCGCAGCTCGCGGACTGGTACGGCCGGTTCGGATTCGTCGTCGCGGGGGAGCCGTTCGCCGAGGACGGCATCCCGCACCTCCCGATGCGGCGGACGCACCTCGCGACCGAGCGCCTCGTGCTGCGCGAGTGGACGCGCTCCGCCGACGACCGCGCGTTCCTGTTCGATCTGTACCGCCGTCCCGAGGTGCGCCGGTACATCGGCGACGGGCGGACGATGACGGATGGCGACGAGGTCGACGACCTGCTCGAGCGCTGGACGGCGCGCGCCGACGGGGTGCTCGGCATCAGGGCGGTCACGACCCTCGAAGGCACGCGGCTCGGGGCGATCCTCCTGAAGTCGATCCCGTGGTCGGCGGGCGCGGGCGGGGGAGCGCCCGAGGAGATCGAGATCGGCTGGCACTTCCACCCGGATGCCGGGGGTCGGGGATACGCGACGGAGTCCGCCGCGGCGGTGCTCGCGCTGGCCCGAGACGCTGGCATCCGCCGTGTCGTGGCCGTGACCCATCCCGAGAACGTCGCGTCCCAGGCGGTTGCCGCCAGGATCGGGATGCAGGCCGCCGGATTCACCGGCGACTATTACGACACGACGTGCGCGCTGTTCGTCTCGGAGCGGTCGTCCTGATTCAGAGCTCGACGCCGTTGTCGGGGTCGTTCACCCCGACGTTCCGTCCGCGGCTGGATTCGAACGCGATGAGCCACCCGAGGGACACCACCGCGGCGAGGATCACCCCGAGCCACACGTTCTGGAACACCAGGCCGAAGAGCACGCCCCCGGCGAAGAGGACGACCGAACCCAGCAGCCAGTAGGTGCGTCCGCGGGGCCAGCCGGTTCCGGATTGCGTCATGCGCCTCAGCCTACGGGCGAGCGCGTTCTCTCAGCGATCGCGGTGGTCTTCGGGGTGAAGCCGCGGGCCGCGCCGCGGTTCGAGCGCGGCTCCCGCGTAGATCAGTCGGATGACGCGCTGACGGTGCCCCGCGAACGGCTCGAGCAGCTCGAGCATGCCGTCGTCGTCGGTGCGGTGCCCGGTGAGGGCGTAGCCCACCTGGTGAGCGAGGTGGTAGTCGCCGATGCTCACGGCATCCGGATCGCCGAAGGCCCGGATGCGCGTCTCGGCGCTCGTCCACACGCCGACGCCGCGCAGGCTGATGAAGACGCGGTCGCGCGCCTCGCCGTCGACGGCTTCGGTCGCGGCGCGCTCGAGGGAGGCGCCGCGTCGCGCGGCCTCGACGATCGTGCGGGACTGCGGCGGCTCGAGACCCGCGCGATGCCACGCCCACGACGGCACGTGCCGCCATCCCTCGATGTCGGGCGGAGCGAACATCGGCTGCGGCGTCGGCCCGGGAGCGCGTTCGCCGTACCAGGTCACGATGCTGCGCCACGCGGAGAACGCCTGGAGTCCGGTGACCTTCTGCTCCATGATCGCGCTGACGAGCGCGTCGAACACGAGGTCGGTGCGACCGATCCGGAGGTCGGGATGCCGTCGGTACCACTCGGCGACGGAGGGATGCCGCGACGCGTCGAATCCGTCGGGGTCGTCGTGCGCGCCGCAGAGCGCGGGCAACTGGTCGAGTGCCCACGCGGCGCCCGGACCCCACGCGGCGGCGAGGACCGTGCCGTCCGCACGGCAGCGGAGGGCGAGGGTCGCGACGCCCGTGGGCGTGCGACTCACGCGCCAGATGACGCCGCCCGCGCTCAGCGCTCCGGTCGCCACGAAGGTCGGATCGTTGCGGCCGTGGCGTTGCGCGGTGATCGTGCGATCGAGATCCACCGGTGTGCGCGGACGGTACTCGGTGCGGAGGGGGTCGGTGACCGGTGGGTGCGAGTCGCGCTGGTGCGCACGTACCCGGGTCGACCTCATGCCGACACCCTACGTCGCCCCACCGACATCGCGGCCGGACGGGGCGCGATGATCAGAAGCGGTCGGGCGACGGCGTGCCGTGGCCGTAGCGGATCGAGACGTCGGCGTGGCGGTCGAAGCGGTAGCCGACGCCGCGCACCGTGCGCACGATGTCCTCGTAGATGCCGAGCTTCGCGCGCAGGCGGCGCACGTGCACGTCGATCGTCCGCTCCCCGGGAGCCTCGTCGTCGGTCGCGCCCTCCCACAGCGACGACACGAGCTCGGTGCGCTCGATCGTGCGGCCCTCGCGGAGGACGAGGTACTGCAGCAGCTCGAACTCCTTGAAGGTGAAGGCGGCGGACTCGCCGTCGATGAGCACGCGCTTGCGCGAGATGTCGACGACGACGCCGCGGGGGGCGCGGTCCTCCTCGGCCGGCTCCTCCTTCGTGCGGGCGACCGCGGAGGGCTCGTGCAGGGCGAGGCGCACGACATCGACGTCGCGGCCGCCGGCACCGGCGGGAGCGAGGGCGACGGTCGCGTACGTCTCGGCGGCCGGGGCGAGTTCGCTCAGCGTGCGACGCAGGGCCTAGACGAGCGTGACGAGGCTCTCGCAGGATTCGGCGGCCTTGGCTTCGTCGATGCCGACGTAGAGGGAGAAGCCGCGCGGCGCGGTTCCGGCGGGAAGCGCGGGGCGGGCGGGGGCCGCGGGGGCCGCGGGGGTCGCAGTGGCGGCGGGCTGTGCGGCGGGGCGGCGGACCGGCTGCGGGCGGACGGCGGCGGCGGCGGCGGTGGTCGAGGTGGCGGGGCGGTAGAGAACGGCGGAGATCGACATGAGGAAGGTGTCCTTCAGTGGTGAACCCGGGCGTCAGATGCGGGGTTCTACGGGAGGTGTGTGGCCGAGGGCCGGAGCGCGGTGTCCGGGTACGCGTGATCGACGCGTACCGCGAACGACCGGGTGTCGACGCGAGCGTTCAGAAGCTCGAGGTCGGCAAGGCGAGGGTCGCTGTTAGCGGCACATTCGACAACACATGACAACGCGGCCGGGCATCATCATGCCGGCAGTCCCGTTCGCCTCCCGGGCGGACAGAGCAAGCGCGTTGACAGTCATGCGGCTGATTATGACCTACCGTGCCCTTCGGCGTCAAATGATGACGTCGAGGAATGTGGCATCCTGCTTCATCTTTCGTCACATATCGGTTCCGGACCGAGCACATTGCGCTCTCGGCGCCGGGTGGGCTGCAGCGGCGTACCGTGGGTGCCATGACCGACCTGCGCTTCGCCGACGACCGGGACGCCTCGCGCTACACCCTGCACGACGGCGACGACCTGGTGTCCGTTCTCGACTACCGCGACGACGGGCGCACAATCGCCCTCACCCGTGCCTTCACGATCCCGACGTTCCGCGGACACGGCTACGCGGCCGTGGTGGTGGAGCACGCGGTGGATGCCATCGAGCAGGCGGGCGACCGCGAGATCCTGCCCGTGTGCTGGTACGTGGGCGAGTGGTTCGAGGCCCACCCCGAGCGCGCGCACCTCCTCCACGTCCGCAGCTGACGCGCCGCGCTACCCGCGCTCCCCGGGGCCGTCAACCCCCGGCGGTCCGTCGCACCCGGCGACCAGGCTGGACCGGGTGAAAGGGGATGGCATGACCCACGACAACGACCTTCCCGAAGGTGTCATCGATGCGAACCCGCCCGGCGGCTGGGAGAGCGGCGACGTCGCCGACACCGAGACGGCGGAGCAGAACGACCACGCGAAGGGTTCTCCGCGCCTGAACGACGCCGAGCCGTCCGATCCCATCGAGGGGGACGCCGCGAGCCAGGGCATCGATCCCGACATGAGCACGGAGGAGTGACCATGACCGACCACACGCACAGCCCCGAACCCGCGAACGGCCCCGAGGGCGGCGCGTCGCCCGCGGATTCCGTCGGAGGCGCCGTCCACGAGGACGGCAAGGTCACCCGCCCCGACGAGCAGTCCGCTCCCGCGATGGACACGCACACCACGACCGACGAGGAACGCATCGCCGGAGTCGTGGTGCAGACGCGCGCCGACGTGGGGGACGCCTCCGAGGAACGCATCGCCGACGTCCTGCGTCAGCGCTTCTCCGACATCGGGCTCGACCTCGGCGACGACCGCATCCGCGCGCTCGCGGCGGAGGTCGCCGCCGGCTGACCCCCGTCGATGAGGCTGTCCGGCCCTCGGTGTCCTCGGCCGGCGCGAGCGAACCGCGCGCCGGCTGAGCACCGATGTCGGAGGCCCGACGTACCGTGTGTGCATGCGGATCCTGCACACCTCCGACTGGCACATCGGGCGCTCGTTCCACGGCCATTCGACCCTCGACGCGCTCGCCGAGGTCCTCGACGTGCTCGGGAGCAGGTGCGCGAGAACGACGTCGACGTCGTCCTCGTCGCGGGTGACGTCTTCG
>NZ_BADA01000411.1 GCF_000333395.1 Microbacterium sp. B19 | reverse complement strand
CGTGGCCACGCTGACCTCCCCTTTAGGTCTCCTGCAGGTCGCGGACGCGGGCATCGCGGACCCTTCGGAGCGGACGGTCGGCGCCGATGTGCGCGCGTGCGGCGGCGCCGGAGGTGCCCTCCCCGCGGGCACGGCCGCGTCCGTTTCGCTGCGCACGTTGTCCGGCATCCCCGTGACCGACGACGGGCGGCTGCGCGCCGTGACGGTCCTTGCAGCGGACATGGACGACCTCCGCCGCGTGCAGCTGACGATCCCGGCGCCATCGGGGGCGGGCGTCGAGGCGCCGGTGATCCTGTCCGCCTCAGCGGCGGAAGTCCTGGCGGGGGACCTCGAGGTGGGTGGGCGCCCGGTGGCTTCCTCGGCCGTCGCCCCCGACGACGCTCTGCCGACCGCCGATCCGGCGTGGGTGCTCGTCGACGCCGCGTTCGCCGACGCCCTCGACGCGCCCGCCGACTCCGTATGCGACCTGATCCGCGTGCAGCCCGGCGTCGACATCGCCGGCTTCGCCGCCCACCTGCGTGCCGACCGGCCGGATGCCGACATCGTCGACGTCGCGAGCGAGGCCGCCCGCCGCGCCGCTCTCCCCACGGCATCCGCTCTCTCCCACGTGCTCGTGGGCGCGTCCGCGGTGGCGGTGCTGGCCGCGCTCGCGCTGGCGGTCTTCGATGCGCTCGCCGCGGATGCCGAACGGCGACGCACGGCCGCCGTTCTGTCGGCGATCGGTGTGACGCGGGCGCGCGGACTCGTGCTCGCCGAGTCGGTTCCGCTGGTTGCGGCGGCCGCGCTGCTCGGCGGGGGCGTCGGGTGGGCGACGATCGTCGTGGTCGCGGGGGCGGGCGGCCTCGGGGAACGGCTGGGGATCGCGGCGGAGATCCCGTCGATCGTGGTGCCCACGACGGTGGGCGCGGCTGCGGCCGTCGCCGCCGTCGTGGTCGGGGTGTCCGTGGGGGTCGCGGTGATCGCCGCGCGACGCGGTCGCCGACGCAGAGAAGGGCAGGACTGATGGAGCACACGGCACCCGAGATCGAATGCGTCGACCTCGTCCGCATCTACCGCGGGGCGGGGGTGGAGGTGCAGGCGCTGCAGGGACTGAACCTGCGGGTGGAGCGCGGGGAGCTCACCGCGATCGTCGGCGCGTCCGGGTCCGGCAAGTCGACGCTGCTCGCGATCCTCTCGGCCCTCGACGTTGCGAGCGCCGGCACCGCCCGTGTCGCGGGTCACGACCTGCTCGCGATATCCGCGCGGCAGCGCGCGGAGTACCGCCGGACGACGGCGGGCTTCGTGTGGCAGCAGACGGGCCGCAACTTCCTTCCGCACCTCACGATCGCGGAGAACCTCGACCTGACGCTGTCGGTCGGGCGCGTTCCCCGCGCCCGGCGCGCGGCACGGGCGGCGGAGGTACTGGACCTGCTCGGCGTCACCGCCGTGACGGACCGGCGGCCGGGGCAGGTGACCGGCAGCGAGCGGCAGCGCGCCGCGATCGCTCTGGGGCTGGCGAACGGATGCCGCGTGCTCTTCGCCGACGAGCCGACCGGTGAGCTGGACGACGCGAACTCCGCGCAGGTGCTCGAGGCGCTGCGCGAGGTGAACGAGCAGTCGGGGGTGACGGTGCTCATCGTCACGCACGACGCCGGTGTCGCCGACCACGTGCGCCGGACGGTCGGCATCCGGGACGGGCGGACGGCGGTCGAGGTGTGGCGCGGAGGTGAGGTCGGCGACCACGCGCGAGAGTATGCGGTGCTCGACCGCGCGGGCCGCCTGCAGCTGCCGCGGGAGCACATCGACCGCCTCGGCATGCGCGACCGGGTGCGCCTGCAGCTCGAGAGCGATCACGTCCGCGTCGAGCCGTCGGAGGAGGAGAGATGAGCGACGAGACGATTCGGCTGACGGGGCTCACCCGGACCTTCGGGGTCGGCGCAGCGCGGACGACGGCGCTCGTCGCCGCGGACGTCACGGCGAGGGCGGGCGAGTTCGTGGTGCTCCGGGGGCCGTCGGGCTCGGGCAAGACCACTCTCCTGCGGCTCGCCGCGGGCCTCGACGATCCCGACGCGGGGGAGGCGTGGATCGGCGGCCGGCGGGTGACGGGCGCGCCCGAGAGCGAGGTGGCGGAGCTGCGGCGCACGGCCCTGGGCTATGTGGATCAGGAGTTCCCGCTCGTGGGGTTCCTGACGGCGGCCGAGAACGTCGAGCTGCCGCTCCGCGCTCGCGGAGCGGCAGCGCGGGAACGGCGCTTCCGGGTCGCCGAGATGCTCGAGGCCGTGGGGCTGTCGGACCACGCCGGTCAGCGTCCGGACGAACTCTCCGGCGGTCAGCAGCAGCGGGTCGCCGTCGCGCGGGCGCTCGTGCACCGTCCGCGCGTGCTCCTCGCGGACGAACCGACCGCGCAGCTGGACAGCGTGACCGCGGCATCCATCGTCGCCCTGATCCGCGAACGCGCGCGGCGCGACGGGATGACGGCGCTCGTCGCGACGCACGATCCGACCGTGGCCGACGCCGCGGACCGGGTCGTCGAGATCCACGACGGCCGCCTCGTCGGGGCCTGATTGCGGCGCCGGGTCAGCGTCCGCGCACGTGGTTCCACTGCGTGATGACCTCGGTGCCGTGCTCGAACCCGAGCTCGCTGACGGCGGAGGTGCCGAGCACGAAGTAGCGTCCGCCCGCGGCGGTGAGGCCCAGCCAGACGCCCGCGAGTGCCCGCAGGAAGTGGGCGTGCGAGAACAGCAGCACCTGCTCGCCGGCGCGGACGCGCGGGCGCAGTTCGTCGAGGAGCGACTCCGCACGGGTCGTGACCTGTTCGACGGTCTCGCCGGGCGTCGCGCCCGCGGGGGCGCCGTTCTGCCAGATCGTCCACGGGCGGCCCAGCTGCGCGTCGATCTCGGGGGTCGTGAGTCCCTCGTACGCGCCGTAGTCCCACTCGACCAGGCGCGGCTCGAGCTCGGCGCGCGGGTACCCGGCGCGAGCGGCGGTCTCGACCGCCCGCTGGAGCGGGCTCGTGAGCACGAGGTCCCAGTGCCGTGTCGCCAGGAGGGTGCCGGCGAGTTCGGCCTTGTACGCACCGGTCTCGGTGAGCGGGATGTCGGTGAGTCCGGTGTGCCGCCCGGTGCGGCTCCATTCGGTCTCGCCGTGGCGCACGAGCACGAGGCGCCCGTCGGGGTCGGTCAGATCCTCATCTTTCACTCACCCATCCTCCCTCGCGGGAGGGGGCAGCGGCCGGAGACGGACGAAGGGCCGGTCGAGGCGTGTCGACCGGCCCTTTTCCCTGCACCAGAGTGTCCTGCAATCACATGTCCGGTAGCTGCCACAGCAAAACAACTACCGTGCGAGCACTCTATAACGGTGAGATAACGGAGCGGAAGAGGAGCCGTTATCTTTTCGTGATTTCATAGCGTCCTCATCAGTTCGGCCGCGCCCGTCATGACAGCCAGGTGTTCCAGCCGACCCGCACCGGCGACGTGACGGTCGAGGTGCGACTCTCGACGGCCTCGCAGGACGGGCCGTACAGCGTCTCGGTCCCTGTCACCGTGACCGTGTAGACGCCGTACTCTCCGTTGCCGGTCTGCCCGGGCGGGATGTCGATCGTGATGTCGTTGCCGAGGCCTGCCGTGAGGCTCGCCGAGAACGAGGTGCCGTAGGTCGCGGACATGCTCGCGAGCTTGGCATCCAGGCTGACGTTCGCACTTCCGCTGACGCTCGCCTCCACCGTCGCAGACGCCTGGGCGCTGAACGTCGTCGACGCCGTCGAGCCGGTGCCGTTGTAGTTGGACTGAGGCGGCCCCGCGGAGACGAGCGACTCGGCGCTCTCGGTCTCCGGGCTGAACAGCCACTGGCCCGACTCCTCGCACGCCGCCTGCGCGGGGAGAGACCCGGCCGTGAGCATCGCGGTGATGAGTCCGACGGAGGCCGCCGTGCCGCCGAGCAGACGGCGTCGACGGCGGGGGGACTGGGTCTCGGTTTCGGTGGGCTGGCTCTCGGTCACGATGTCTCCGATCGTCGTGCGGATCCGAAGATCCGTCGTTCGTCTCTGCCGACCGCCCCGTCGTCGTGGCGGGACGCGTTGCCCTCGACGTTTCTCTGCCCGTTGCCGCGGATCAACCGGGCTCATCAGTTGGGAGCGATTTCATGGCAGGACTCTCATCTTCCGCTGGATGCGAGGTGTGAGCGTTCTGGACGAATCGGGCGAACCTGCCCGCGACGGTTCCGGGGGTGGTTCGATACCGCCTCGGCGCGCGGCGGGCGGCTGATCGGCTCTCGCCCCGCGGCCGAGGGGTTCCCGGCATCCGTTACCCTGGCGTGCGCCGTGATTCGGTCCGAGAGCCGAACGGTCGGCCGTGCGAGCCCCCGCTCCCGGCCTCTCCACGATTGCGAGTCCCCCGATGACAACCTCCCCGGGTTCGTCCGCCCTGCCCACTGACACCACCGCGACGGCGCCGCCGCGCTCCCTTCGTCGGGCGATGGATGCCAGACACCTGGTGATGATCGCCCTCGGCGGGGTCATCGGCTCGGGGCTCTTCCTCAGTTCGGGATACACGATCCACCAGGCCGGACCCCTCGGCGCGGTGCTCGCGTACCTCCTGGGCGCGTTCGTCGTGTGGCTCGTCATGGTGTGCCTGGGCGAGCTGGCGGTCGTCTACCCGGTGTCCGGGTCGATCCACGTGTACGCGGCGCGCACCATGGGGCCGGCGACGGGCTTCGCCACCGCGTGGCTGTACTGGCTGTGCTGGGTGGTCGCGTTGGGCTCGGAGTTCACGGCATCCGGGATCCTCATGCAGCGATGGTTCCCGAGCGTGGACGTGTGGGTGTGGTGTCTCGTCTTCGCGGCGGTGCTGTTCACCCTCAATGCCATCTCGGCCCGCGTGTTCGGCGAGACCGAGTTCTGGTTCTCGCTCATCAAGGTGCTGGCGATCGTCGCGCTCATCGTGCTCGGCGGACTGGCGATCTTCGGGTTCACCCCACTGTCGTCGTCGCCGCACGAGGCCGTGCTCTTCAGCAACTTCATGACCCCGGAGGGACTGCTCCCCGCGGGGCTCGGGGGCGTGCTGATCACCTCGCTCGCTGTGTTCTACGCCTTCAGCGGCGCGGAGCTCGTGGGGGTGGCGGCGGGAGAGACGAAGGACCCCGGTCGCAACATCCCGCGTGCGCTCCGCTCGACCGTGCTCCGACTCCTCGTGCTGTTCGTTTTGTCGATCACCGTGATCGCCGCCCTGCTGCCGTACGAGAAGGCGGGCCTCAGCTCGAGCCCGTTCGTCGACGTCTTCGAGTACGTCGGGGTTCCGTACGCGGCGGACATCATGAACTTCGTCGTCATCACGGCGCTGCTGTCGGTGGGGAACAGCGGGCTCTACTCGTGCGCGCGCATGCTCTTCTCGCTCGCCGAGGAGGGCTATGCGCCGCGCACGTTCACGCGCCTCACCCGGCGTGGCATCCCGATCGTCGCGCTCCTCGTGAGCCTGGCGATCGGGCTCGTGTCGCTGATCTCCAGCGTGATCGCGGCCGAGACCGTGTACCTCGTGCTCGTGTCGATCGCCGGGTTCGCGGCGGTGGCCGTGTGGATGTCGATCGTCGCCGCGCAGTTCTTCCACCGCCGGGCGTTCGTCCGCGGCGGGGGAGATCCGTCGACTCTCGCCTATCGGACGCCGTTCTATCCCGCGGTCCCGATCCTCGCGTTCGTGCTGTTGACGGCATCCATCGTCGCGATTGCGTTCGACCCCGATCAGGCTCCGGCGCTGTACTTCGGCATCCCGTTCGTCCTGCTCTGCTACGGGTACTTCTGGCTGCGCTACGGCCGACGCGGGGCGCGGCCGGTGCCGGTGAATGAAGAGGCGCCGGTCGACGAGGTCGACTGACGCGGGGGCGCGCGCGGGTGCGTTTTCGGGGGTGCCGGCGGGCGCGACGGGGTTTCGGCCTGTGTCGCTGTGGATGCCGTGACTGTTCCTCCACAGCTGCGGGCGTGCGCGAGTTGTTCACAGATTGTGCGCCTGGCCTGGGGGAATATTCGGCGCTCGACTAGCCTTCGAATATGTCTTCGAATGTTTCGCCCGGCGCGCATGAGCCGTCCGGGGAGCCCGAGCATGGACATCCTTCCGCACCGGATCCTGGCAGCCCCGCGTCGTCGTCGGGAGCCGACCGTGGAGTTCCGGTGGGGGATGTGAGGGTTCTGGCCGACCTCGTGGCCGATGTCGTCGCGGCCGAGGCGGCGCTGGCGGCCGCGGAGGTCGCTCGGGTGCGGGCACTCGCTGCGGCGGGGCAGTTCCCGGTGGATGCCGCGGCCTCGGCGCGCGCGTCGGTGCGGGCATCCGACATGGCGATGAGGGAGGTTGCGTCCGAGATAGCAGCGGCATGTCGCCTCTCGGATCGGACGGTTCAACGCGACATCGACGAAGCGATGGTTCTCGTCGACTCGTATCCGTCGGTCGTGGGGGCGTGGGAGGCGGGGGCGATCTCGCGCCGTCACGTGCGAGTGATCACCGAATGTGGTGCTGCGCTGCCGCTCGATCGCCGGCGCGAGTTCGACCGGTCCGCTGTTGCGCTGGCGCGTGAGGCGTCCAGTCCGGGGCGGTTGAGGAGTCGACTGCCCGTGGTGGCGCACCGCCTGCACCCGCGGACGGCCACCGAACGGCACCGTGCGGGCCGGGAGGCGCGGTGCGTTCGGGTCGTTCCGGGTGCGGACGGGATGTCCGACCTGATCGCGACACTCCCGACGGTGCTGGCCGACGCGATTCACGACCGGCTGACGCAGCAGGCTCGTGTGATCGTGGATGCGCGGGTCGGGGCATCCCGCGATGCCCGCGCCGACGGGGATCCCGTCGCCGGGCCCGTCCCGCCCGAGGCGGACACCCGGACCATCGATGAGGTCCGCGCCGATGTGTTCGCCGACATGCTCCTCACCGGCGACCCCGCAGTCGACACGACGGGGCCGGGCGACGGGCCGGGCACGCTCGGGAAGATCCGCGCGCGGGTGCAGGTCGTCGTTCCGGCGCTGACGATGCTCTCCCCGTCCGAAGAGGACACGGCTCCGGCTGACCTCGTCGGGCGCGGACCCATCGACGCGGCCACCGCTCGCGCTCTCGCCGAGACGACGTCCGTCCCCTGGGATCGCGTCATCACCCATCCCGTCAGCGGGGCAGTCCTCCACACCGACACGTATGCCCGGACCGCGGCCATCGATCGCCACCTCCGGGCCCGTGACCGGCGCTGCCGATGGCCCGGGTGCACGGCCCCCGCGATCCGTTGCGAGATCGACCACACGACCGACTGGGCGCTCGGTGGAAAGACGGACGTGAGCAACCTCGCGTGCCTCTGCCAGCGCCACCACAGCCAGAAGCAGTTCACGCGCTGGAAGGTCCGACAGCTCGACGGTGGGGTCATCGAATGGACCTCACCGACGGGCCGGGTCTACACCGACTTCGCCGATCCGTATCCCGCGGGCGCGGCCGTGCAGGGCGTTCGCTTCGCCGAGGACCCGCCGCCGTGGGAGGCGGGGGAGCGGCCACCCGCACCGGAAGACTGACGGGCGTGCCTGCGCCGCGTTCCGCTCCCGGCCCCGGCTAGCTCTTCGCCCCGGTCAGCGCCAGCGCGCCGCCGAGCCCGATCATCATGACCCCACCGGCCCCGGCCAGCCCCGAGATCCGCCGCGGCGACCGCGCGAACCACGCCCGAGCCGTCCCGGCCGCGAGCGCCCACGTGCTGTCGCAGACCAACGCCATGGCCTGGAAGAGCAGCCCGAGCGCGAGCATCTGCGCCCAGACCGGTCCGGCCGCGGGTGCCACGAACTGCGGCAGCACGGCGACGAAGAACGCGATCGTCTTGGGGTTCGTCACCCCGACGACCATCCCTTGGCGGAGCAGGGTCCAGGTCGAGCGGGTCCCGACCGCCGCGAAGGCGGCGCCGTCCCGCCGGTGCCGGATCGCCTGGATGCCGAGCCACACCAGGTACACCGCGCCGACGATCTTCACGACGGTGAAGGCGACGACCGACGACGCCACGATCGCGCCCACGCCGAAGGCGACCGCGATGACCGCGGGGATCGTGCCGAGGGAGTTGCCGACGACGCTGAGCACTCCGGCCCGGCGCCCGAGGGCGATCGACCGGCCGATGACGAACAGCACGCTCGGCCCTGGGATCACGATGATCACGGCGGAGGCGAGCACGAACGCCACCAGGTTCTCCCATGGAATCATGCGCTCACACTAGCCTCGTCACACGGTCGTCTACCCGAGGGAGCCGTCATGCAAGACCAATTCGACACCGTCGTCGTAGGAGCGGGCGTCGCCGGACTGTCGGCCGCCCGGCTCCTGACCCGCGCGGGGCAGTGCGTCGTCGTTCTGGAGGCCCGCGACCGGGTGGGCGGTCGCGTCCATTCGCAGCGCGACGGGCACCACGTCACCGACCGCGGGGCGTCCTGGATCCACGGCATCGACGACAGCCCCGTCGAGGCCGCCGCGCGCGCGTTCGGGATGCCGATGGCCGAGTTCACCGTCGGGGGTTACCAGCCCGACAGCCGGCCACTGACCTACTTCGGTCCGGAGGGCGAGCGACTCGATCCCGACGAGATCCGCGCCTTCGCCGACGACGTCCGTGCCCTGAACGCCGACCTCGTCGACGTCATCGCTCGCTCGGCTCCGGATGCCACCTACGCCGACGTGGTGGAGGAGGCGCTCGCCGCCCGCGACTGGGCGCCCGAGAGGGCGCAGCGCGTGCGCGAATACAACGGTCGCCGCGCCGAGGAGCAGTACGGCGTCCACATGTCGGTGCTCGGGGCGCACGGCCTCGACGACGACACCGTCAACGGGATCGAGGTCGTCTTCCCGCGCGGCTACGACGAACTCGCCACGAACCTCGCCGCGGGGCTCGACGTCCGGCTCGAGCACGTCGTCACTGCGATCGACTGGTCCGACGCGGGGGTCACCGTCACGACCGACCACGGTACGTTCTCCGGCGCGTCGGCGGTGGTCACGCTCCCGATCGGTGTCCTGAAGTCCGGCGACGTCACGATCACGCCCCCGCTTCCCGACACGCACCAGCGCGTGCTCGGCGTTCTCGCGGCCAATGCCTTCGAGAAGGTCGTGCTGCGCTTCCCCGAGCGGTTCTGGGATGCCGGGGTCTATGGCATCCGCCAGTTCGGTGACGAGGGGGAGTGGTGGCACTCCTGGTACGACCTGGGTCGCATCCACGACGAGGCGGCGCTGCTGACCTTCGCCGCCGGTCCGGCGGCGGTCGCCACGCGGCACTGGACCGACGACGAGATCGCCGCGTCCACCGTGGCGCAACTGCGGCGCCTGTACGGCGAGGGCATCCCGGAGCCCGAAAGCGTCGTCGTCACGCGCTGGCAGGACGACCCCTTCGCCCGCGGTTCCTACAGCTACATGAAGCCCGGGTCCGTCGGTCCCGACCACGACGAACTCGCCGCACCCGTCGGCGGCGTCCTGCACCTGGCCGGTGAAGCGACGTGGGGCGACGACCCCGCGACGGTTCCGGGAGCCCTGCTCTCGGGGCACCGCGCCGCCGAGCACGTGCTCGGCCGCGCGGTGCCGATCGAGGAGCTGTGGGCCTGACTCAGCGCGGTTCGGGGCCGGTCGCGACGGGCAGCTCCGGGTGGTTGGACCACTGGCTCCACGACCCCGGGAACACCCGCGGGGTGAAACCCGCGAGCGTCAGCGCGACCGCCTGGTGCGCCGCAGTCACGCCGGAGCCGCAGTACACGCCCACCTCGACGCCGGGCAGCGCACCGAGCTCGGTGAAGCGGGCGCGCAGGGCGTCCGGGTCGTGGAAGCGCCCGTCGGCGCCGACGTTCTCGGTGGTCGGTGCGCTCACGGCCCCCGGCACATGGCCGGCCCGCGGGTCGATCGGCTCGACCTCGCCGCGGTAGCGCTCACCCGCACGCGCGTCGAGCAGCAGGCCGCCGTCGGCGAACCCGGCCACGTCGTCGAGCGGCAGCACCGGCAGCGCGCCGTAGATCAGCGTCACGGATCCGGGCGCGGGGGGCGTGGCATCCCCCGTCTCCACGTCGAACCCGGCGTCGGTCCACGCGCGGAGCGACCCGTCGAGCAGGCGCACGTCGGCGACACCGGCGTAGCGCAGCAGCCACCAGGCGCGCGCGCTCGAGAGGTTCTTCAGGTCGTCGTAGACCACGACCGTGTCGCCGTCGTCGATGCCCCAGCGCCGGGCCGCCTCCTGCAGTGCCTCGACGGGCGGAAGCGGATGCCGACCCTCGGTGGGCTCGCCGTGCGCCGCGAGTTCGTGGTCGAGGTCGACGTACTGCGCGCCGGGGATGTGACCGTCGCGGTACTCGGGCAGCCCGTCCGGACGGTCGAGGCGCCAGCGCACGTCGAGCACCCGCACGGGACCGCCGTCGGCGAAGCGCCCCGCCGCGAGGGCGTCGCGCAGTTCGGTCGCGGTGACGAGGACGTCAGACATGCGCGTGCACCGAGTCGTGGTCGTGGATGCCGGACAGCTTGAACGCCAGACGGCCGTGCGCGAACCCCCCGCCGGCGCGGATCGCGGTCGCGACCCAGGCGGCTTCGGCGAGCTCGGCCTTCGAGGCGCCGGCGCGGACGGCGGCCTGCGAGTGACCGTCGATGCAGTACGTGCACTGCGTCGTGATGCCCACGGCGAGGGCGATGAGCTCACGGAACTTCAGCGGGATCTCGCGACCCTCGGGCGCGAAGACGGTGTCGTTGAAGGCCGTGAACGCCGCCAGCACGTCCGGCGTCGTCTCTTTGTAGTCCCGCGTGTACGCGCGGTCTCCCTCGCGGTCGAAGAAGTCGCTCATCTCTCACTCCTGTCGCGCGCCGCTCCGTGGGCGCGCACCCGTCCGAGCCTAGGAACCGCGCCCGCGATCGAGCAATGCCGGGTCCGTGATGACCACTCATCGCCGGGCGCGATGGATGCCATGTGAACGCGCGTGACCTCGCGCGAGCGCGCGAGGCGTGCGCGCGTCTATCGTCCAGGGATGGCCGAGACCCTGGACATCATCCAACTCCGCACGTTCGTCGCGATCGACGAGTGCGGAGGATTCGGCCGTGCCGCGGTGGCTCTCCACATGAGCCAGCCGACGGTGAGCCAGCACGTCCGGTCGCTCGAGAAGCGACTGCAGCAGCCGCTCGTCGAGCGGGACGGGCGCCGCGCCCGCTTCACGCTCGCGGGCGAGAAGCTGCTCGCCGAGGCCCGCCGCATCCTGGCGGTGCACGACGAAGCCCTGGCACGCCTGGACGTCACGCGCGCCCGGACGATCGTCGTCGGCTCGACCGAAACGGCCGCCGAGCAGATCCTGCCCGAGCTCCTCGGGACCCTCCGCCGCGCGTTCCCCGACCGGCAGGTGCAGTTCCACATCGACCGTTCGACCAAGATGACGGATGCCGTGACCAAGGGCACCATCGACCTCGCGGTCGTGCTCGACACGGGCTCGACCGTCGCGGGCGTCGAGGTGGGGGAGCTTCCGCTCAACTGGTACGCGTCGCCGTCGTGGCAACCGCCGGCACATGGGGAGGCCGTGCCGCTCGTGGCGTACGTCGAGCCGTGCGGCATGCGGCAGCGCGCACTGCAGGAGCTCGGCGACATCGGCGCGCGCGTCGACATCGCGGCGGAGTCCGGCAGCCTCGAGGGCGTCATGGCCGCCGCCCGCGCGGGGCTCGGCGTCGCGGTGCTCCCCACCGCGGGCCGCGCTCCCGCCGGACTCGTCGTCCGACGCGACTTCCCCGACCTCGGCCGCATCTTCGTGCGGCTCATCACGCGGCGCGGGCTGGAACCGGACGTGGAGCAGGCGGCTCTGGCATCCCTCGACGGGTTCTTCTCGGTCCGCCGGCACATCCACGCCGTCTCGGCCTGACGCCCCGGAACCCGGAACCCCGCCCCCACGCAGGCACCCCGCGCCGAACCCGCCCCCCCGCCCGCACCCCGGCCCCCGCATCCGGCACCCCCGCCCCCCCGGCTCATCGGAAACCCCGATGGATGCGGTTCGCGGATCGCTGTTGGACGCGACCGCTCCCGCGCGCGGAGCATGGGGAGCATGACTGCTTCCCCGACCCTCTCGCGCGTCGACCTCGACGCCCTCACCTCTGCCGTCGCCGAAACCGCCGAGCGCTACGACCGCTCGGGCGACTTCCCCGCCGAGGGTCTCGATGCCGTCCACCGGGCGGGCGTGTTCCAGGCCGTGATCGGCGCCCGCTTCGGCGGTGACGAGGTCGACGCCCTCGAGCGCCTGCGCATCCTGCAGGCGATCGGTCGCGGCGACCCCTCGGTCGCCCTCATCGTCGCGAACACGCTCGCGACCCACATCGCGCAGATCGACCGAGACGTGTGGCCCGCCCACCTGTACGAGCGGGTCATCGCCGAGACGGCCGAGCGTCCCGTCTCGATCAACACCGCGCGCGCCGAACCCGAGCTGGGCGCCCCGGCGCGCGGCGGGCTCCCCGCGACCACGGTCCGCCGCACGGCGACCGGCTGGGCCCTCACGGGGCGGAAGGCCTACGTCACGGCGAGCACCGGTCTCGACTACCACCTCGTCTGGGCGAAGACCGACGACCCGGAGCCGCGCGTCGGCCACCTGATCGTCCGCGGCGACGCCCCCGGGATCACGATCATCCCGACGTGGGACCACCTGGGGCTCCGCGCGAGTTCCACGCACGACGTCGTCTACGACGGGGTCGAGGCTCCCGCCGACCACTTCCTCGAGATCCCCTACACCGGGGTCTACCGCGACCCGGCGGCCCAGGCCAGCGCCCTCGGCCTCACGCACGCCGCCCTGTACGTGGGCGTCGCCCGTGCCGCGCAGGACTTCTTCACGCGCTTCGCCCACGACCGGGTCCCCGCGGGCCTCGGGCGACCGATCGCGACGACCGAGCGCATCCAGACCGTCGCGGGCGAGATCGAGGCTCAGCTCGTCCAGGCCGAGACGCTCCTGTACGGCGTGACCGAGAAGGCGGTGGGCGGCGACCCCGACGCCGTCGCCCGCGTCCCGCTGGCGAAGGTCCTCATCGTCCGTTCGGCCATCGCCGCCGTCGAAGCCGCGTTCGCCGCGCTGGGCAATCCTGCCCTCAGTCGCCACAACCCCCTCGAGCGTCACCTGCGCGACGTGCTGTCCTCGCGCGTGCACCCGCCCCAGGAGGACCAGGCGCTGCTCGGCGCCGGACGGAAGGTCCTCGGCGTCTGACGCAACACGGCGTCATCGGAGCCGCCGCCCGCGCGGGCGCACGATCGGCCCCGGAACCCTCGAAACCCCCGGAATCCCGCGGATCCCGGGGGTTTCGGCATCCATCATCCGCACCGATCGTTTCTCATCCGCCCTCGTCGTTGGACGCTCCCGCGCGGCCCGCTGAGACTCGCTGGAGAGTTCCCGACCGCGCCCGGCGGTCGGCCCCGACCAAGGAACACAGCCCATGTCACAGCCCCTGAAGCGCCGACGGCGAGCCGCCCTCGGCGCCGCCCTCGCCCTGTCCCTGACCCTCCTCGCCGGATGCGCCGGCACGACGACCGCGGCCGCCCCCACGAGCGCCGCTCCCACCGAGGGCGGCGACGTCGTCTTCCTCATCAACTCGCTCGGCACGAGCTGGGTGCCCAACGAGAGCTCGATCTCGAGCTACCAGGGCAACATCTGGGGCCAGGTCACCGACAAGCTCGTCTACGTCGACGACAAGGGCGCCGTCTCGCCCTGGATCGCCGAGAGCTGGGACCAGAACACGGATGCCACCGAGTTCACGCTGCACCTGAGGGACGGCGTCACGTTCTCCGACGGCACGCCGCTGGACGCCGCCGCGGTCGTCGCGAACCTCGACTACTGGGCGTTCGGCAGCCCCGACAAGGGCATCGCGCCGATCGGCCTGTTCCCGAAGACGTACCAGAAGGCCACCGCCGTCGACGCGAAGACCGTCACCGTGACCTTCTCCGCCTCGACCCTCGGGTTCATCCCGACCCTCGGGTACCACGGCTCGATCCTCGTCTCGCCGAAGACCCTCGCCCTGAGCAAGCAGGACCAGGGCAACCTCGACAACTTCTCGGGCTCGGGTCCGTTCACGATCAAGAGCTGGGCCGACGGCGACGACGTCGTGCTCGAGAAGCGCGCCGACTACAACTGGGGACCCGAGGCCCTCGGGCACACGGGCCCGGCCTACCTCGACACGCTCACGTACAAGCAGGTCGCCGAGTCCAGCACCCGCATCGGCGCGCTGAGCTCGAACCAGGCGCAGGTCATCTACAACGTCCAGCCGAGCGAGATCGCGAGCCTCACCGACAAGGGCTTCGTCGCGGGCCTGCCGCGCTACCTCGGCTTCACGAACGGGTACGCCGTCAACGTGCAGGCGGCACCGTTCGGTGACGTCAAGGTGCGCCAGGCGCTCCAGCACGGCATCGACCGCCAGCAGATCCTCGACACCGTCTACACCGACGGGTGGGAGGCCGCGCAGGGCTTCATCCAGAGCGGCGTCCCCGAGGCGACCGAACACTCGTCCGACTTCGCGTACGACCCCAAGGCGTCGGCCGCCCTCCTCGACGAGGCCGGATGGGTCAAGGGCGCCGACGGCAATCGCACCAAGGACGGACAGCCCCTGTCCGTGACCCTCTACGCCTACCCCTACCTCGGGACGTCCGCGTCGATCGACGAACTCTTGTCGCAGCAGCTCGGCGACCTCTGCTTCGACGTCACGGTGCAGACGTACGACGTGTCCACCTTCGGTGAGAAGGTCAAGGTCGGTCCCAACACGCCGCTGTACGAGGTCACCCGGTCCTTCATCGACGTGGGCACGGTCGCCGGCATCCTCACCGACGCCAACAAGGGCGAGAACTGGTTCGGTCTCGGCCAGACGGACACGACTCTGAACGACCTGCGCGACCGCATCGCCCGCGCGACCGACAAGGACACGCGCGCCAAGGCGGTCGACGAGCTGCAGACGTACGTGCTCCAGCAGGGTCTGTTCGTGCCGATCACGCAGATCGTGCAGCGCATCTACGTCCAGAGCCCGAAGTTGCAGGGCGTCACGTACAACGGCGTCGCGATCGCCGACTACGCGACCGCCTGGCTGCAGAAGTAAGACGTAGGACGTCCGAGATGAACTCCGCCTATCCGGTCTTCGCGGCCAAGCGCCTCGGCCAAGCGGTCGTGGTGGTGCTGCTGGCCTACGTGCTGACCTTCGTGGTGATCAGCGTGCTCCCCGGCGACCCGCTGACGAGCACCCTGCGCAACCCCGAGAACGGCTTCACCGAGGACCAGATCCAGAAGATGGTGGAGTTCTACGGACTGGACCGCCCGGTGTGGGTGCAGCTGGTCGAGGCGCTCGGGCGCTTCGTCCGCGGCGACCTGGGAATCTCGCTGAGGTCCAGCCAGCCGGTGGCCACCATCGTGGGAGACGCCCTGCCGTCGACGTTCGCCCTGGCGGCCTCGGCGCTGGGCGTCGCCCTGGTCCTCGCGTTCGCCCTCGCGTACGGCACCCAAGTGCTCCCGCGTCGGGCGGCGCAGCTGCTGCGGTCGGTTCCGGCCCTGTTCCTCTCGGTCCCGAACTTCGTCATCGGTCTGCTGCTGCTGAACGTCTTCGCGTTCCAGCTCAGCCTGTTCTCGGTGATCGACCCGGATGCCCCGGTCGCCACGTTCTTCGCGGCGGTGGCGCTCGGCATCCCCGTGTCGGCCCAGATCGCGCAGGTGCTCATCACCGGACTCGACCACGAGTTCGGCGAGGACTACGCGGTCGTCGCCTACGCCCGGGGGCTCGGGCGGGCGCGCCTGTTCTTCGCCCACTTGCTCAAGCCCTCGGCGCTGCCGGTCGTCACGATCATCGCGCTCACCGTGGGCGAGCTGCTCGGCGGCGCCCTCATCACCGAGACGGTCTTCGGTCGCACGGGGATCGGCAGCGTCGTCCAGACGGCCGTGACGACGCAGGACCTCCCGGTGCTGCAGGCCGTCGTGGCGCTCGCCGCGGTCGTGTTCGTGGCCGTGAACCTCATCGCCGACCTCCTCTATCCCCTGCTCGACCCGCGCGTCTCGCTGTTCGAGCCCCGCCGCGCCGCCGTGCCGGCCCCGGCCGGGGACGAGGCGCTTCCCGAGAAGCTTCCCGAGAAAGCGAGCGTCCGATGACCGCCGTCCTCTCACCCGTGCTCGCGGGCGCCGACTCCGTCGGACGTCGCCGCCGCGGCATCCCGGTCGCCGTGGTCCTGGCGTTCGCGATCATCCTGATCGTCACGGCGTGGGCCCTCGCTCCGTCGCTGTTCACGTCCGCCGATCCCGTGGTCGGGGACACCGGTGAGAAGCTCCTCGGACCGAGCGCGGCGCACTGGTTCGGCACCGACAACCTGGGCCGTGACCTCTTCACGCGCGTCGTCTACGGCACGCGATCGTCAGTGCTGAGCGCCCTCGTCGCGGTGGGGATCGCCGTCGTCGTCGGCGGACTGCTCGGACTCGTCGCCGGGTTCTTCGGCGGACTGGTCGACGTCGTCACCGCCCGCGTCGTGGACGTGCTCCTGGCGATCCCGAGCTTCCTCCTCGCGGTCGTGGTCGTGAGTTCGCTGGGTTTCGAGACCATCAACGCCGCCATCGCCACCGGCGTCTCGGCCGTGGCGGTCTTCGCCCGCGTGATGCGGTCGGAAGCGCTCAAGGTCCGCGGCACCGTGTACGTCGAGGCCGCGCAGTTGCAGGGCGGCTCGCGGTGGCACGTGCTGCTGACGCACGTCCTCCCCAACGCCTCGCGGTCCGTGCTGTCGCTCGCCGTGCTGCAGTTCGGGGTGTCGATCCTCGTGATCGCGGGACTCGCCTTCCTCGGCTACGGCGACCCGCCGCCGGCATCCGACTGGGGACTGCTGGTCTCGGCGGGCAAGGACTACCTCGTGTCGAGCCCGTGGCTCGTCTACGCCCCGTCGGCGGTCATCGTCGCCGTCGTGCTCTCGATCAACCGGGTCAGCCGCTGGCTGCGAGCGAAGGACTGAAGCCGTGACCGAACCCCTCCTCTCCGTCCGCGACCTGTCGGTGTCGTACGGCGGGCGTCGCGTCGTCACCGATGTGTCGTTCGACCTGCAGCGCGGGCGCAGTCTCGCCCTCATCGGCGAGTCCGGCTCCGGCAAGTCGACCATCGCGAAGGCCGTGCTGCGCCTGCTCCCGCGCGACTCCGGTCGCGCCGAGGGGCGCGTGCTGCTCGAGGGTGACGACGTTCTCGCGCTGTCCCTCGCCCGGTTCCGTCCGTTGCGCGGGCGTCGACTCGGCTTCGTCCCGCAGGACCCGGCATCCGCCCTCAACCCCGTCCGTACGATCGGTTCGCAGGCCCACGAGGCCGCCGCCCTCACCGGAGAGCGGGATGCCGCGCGCCGCCGTGCCGCCATCCTCGACGTGTTCGAGCGCGTGGGGCTCGCCGACCCGGAGCGCGTGTACCGCTCGTACCCGCATCAGCTCTCGGGCGGCATGCTCCAGCGAGTGCTCATCGGGCTGGCCGTGCTGCCGCAACCCGCGCTGCTCGTCGCCGACGAGCCCACGAGCGCCCTCGACGTGACGATCCAGAAGCGGATCCTCGACCTCCTCACCGAGCTGCGGACGTCCCTCGGCATCGGTCTGCTCCTCATCACGCACGACCTGGCCCTCGCCGCCGAGCGCGCCGACGACCTCGTCGTGCTGCGGGACGGGGTCATCCAGGAGGCGGGACCCGTGGCCGAGGTCTTCACCGCCCCGCGGTCGGAGTACGCCGCCGCGTTGCGCGCCGACGTCCCCGCGCTGTCGCCCGACCGCTACCGCGCCGTCCTCGCCGGCCGTCGCATCGATCCGGCCCGCCCCGCGGTGCGGGTGTCGGACGTCGTGAAGACGTTCCGCGTCGGCGGCGAGGAGCTGCGCGCCGTCGACGACGTCTCGTTCGAGGTCGCGGCGGGCAGCACGCACGCGCTCGTGGGCGAGTCCGGCTCGGGCAAGACGACCACCGTGCGGCTCCTCCTGGGGCTCGAGACTCCGGATGCCGGCGACCTCCGCGTCGCGGGAGAGTCGGTGCACGGGCGGTCCCGCGCGGACCTCCGCGCGGTGCGGCGCCACCTGCAGCTGGTGTACCAGAACCCGTTCACGTCGCTGGACCCGTCGTGGCACGTCGAGAGCCTCGTCCGCGAGCCCCTGGACCGGTACCGCGTCGGCGACCGGCGCGCGCGGCGCGCAGCGGCCCGTGCGGCGCTGACCGCCGTGGGCCTGCGCGAGCACCTGTGGGGTCGCCGTGCCGCCGCGCTCTCGGGCGGTCAGCGCCAGCGTGTCGCGATCGCCCGCGCCCTCGTCCTCGAACCCGACGTGCTCGTGCTCGACGAGCCGACGAGCGCGCTCGACGTCACGGTGCAGGCCGAGATCCTTGACGTGCTGGCGCGATTGCAGGTCGAGCGGGGACTCACCTACCTGTTCGTGTCGCACGATCTCGCGCTCGTGCGGCAGATCGCCGACACCGTCACGGTGCTCCGTCACGGCCGCGTCGTGGAGCACGGCGCCGCCGCTGAGGTGCTCGAGAACCCGCAGCACGCGTACACCCGCTCTCTCGTCGCCGCGGTCCCCGACCCGAGCGGCATCCGACCCGCCGTGCCCGTCACGGTCTGACTTCTCCCGTTCTCCGAGAAAGGAACTCTCATGCCCGTCGAATTCGTCAACATGGTCGGCAGCCGTCCCCCGGGGTCCGTCGCTCCGGGCGGCAACACCTTCACCACGCCCATCGACGTGGACTGGCTCCGGCACTACGCCCGCACGATCGAGGCCTTCGGCTTCGACTACACGCTGATCCCGTACGCCTCGGCCAGCGCCGACCAGTACGCCCTGTCCGCGACGGTCCTCGCCGCGACCCAGAAGCTGAAGACCGTCGTCGCGGTGCGCCCGAACTCGGCGTTCCCGACGGTGGCCGCACAGGGGCTCTCGACCCTCGACCAGCTCTCCGGCGGGCGCGCGCTCATCCACATCATCTCGGGCGGCAGCGACGACGAGCAGGCTCGCCAGGGCGACTACCTCGACAAGGAGGCGCGCTACCGCCGCTCGTCCGAGTTCATCCAGCTGCTGCGGCGAGTGTGGACGGAGAAGGAGCCGTTCTCGCACGAGGGCGAGTTCTATCGCTTCGACGATTTCGGCCCCGGCTATCAGACGTTCTCCGGCGGCGCACTTCCGGTGTCGCTCGGCGGCTCGAGCGAGTTCGCCTACGCATCGGGCGGGGCGCACGCCGACATCTTCGCGCTGTGGGGCGAGCCGCTGGCGCAGACGGCCGAGCAGATCGACCGGGTCTACGCGCACGCCCGCGCCGCGGGACGCACCGACCGCCTCCGGTTCTGGGTCACGTTCCGCCCGGTGGTCGCCGCCACCGACGCCCTCGCGCGCGAAAAGGCCCGTGGCATCCTCGAGGCCGCACGCCCGTTCTACGAGAAGGTGCAGGACCTCAACCGCACGAACATCGGCTCCGTGCGCCTGCGCGAGATCTCGGAGCAGGCCGAGGAGCACGACGGCGGCGTCCTCTGGACCCCGCGCGGGGTCGCCGGATCCGGCGGCGCGTCGTCGCTCCTGGTCGGTTCGCCCGTGACGGTGGCGGAGGCGATCGTCCGGTACGTCGAACTCGGCGCCGACATCGTGTCGCTGCCGACCCTCGGCGACCTGAACGACGCGGTGGATGCCGGTCGCCTGGTCATCCCGCTCGTGCGCGAGGAGGTCGCGCGCCGCGGCATCGACCCCGAGATCGTGTTCGGGCGACGGAACGTCGCGTGATCGGCCGCCGACTCATCGTCGGCGCGGGTGCGCTCGGGGCCCTGCTGTCTGCCCAGTGGCAGGCGGCGGGGATCCCGGCCGTGCTCGTCGCCCGGGGTGCGGCGCTCGACGTCATCCGTGAAGGGGGCGTGACCGTCCGCCGCCCGCGAGGTGACGAGACGGTGCGGGTCGACGTCGTCGGCTCGATCGACGAGGCCGAGCCGGCCGAGGGCGACTCCGTCGTGCTCGCCGTCAAGGCGCAGGATGCCGAACAGGCGCTGGCCGCGATCGCGTGGCGGCCGCTGAGCGGCGGCGGAGCCGTGGCCGACCTCCCGGTCGTCACGCTCCAGAACGGACTGTCCGCGGAAGCGATCGCCACCCGGCGGTCGGCCGCGGTCGTCGGCGTCTCCGTCGGGATCGCGGCGAGCCACCTACGTCCGGGCGAGGTCGTCTCGCCCTCGTGGCCGACGATCGGGGTCGCCCGCGTGGGTGCGGCGACGGCCGCGGGTGCGCCTCTCGTCGAGACGGTCCGGGACGATCTCGCACGCGCGGGCTTCGCGGCATCCGTCGTCGACGACATCGCTGCGACGAAACGGCGAAAGCTCCTCGGCAACCTGCGCAACGTGGTCGAGGTCTTCGCCGTCGACGCGGACGAGCGGGATGCCGCCACCGACGCGCTGCGGCGCGAAGCGGAGGCCCTCTTCGCGCGGCTCGACCTGGCCGTCGCCCCCGCCGAGCAGGGGTTCCTCCCCGTCGAGGACGTCCCCGGTCACGTGCCGGGACGCCTGTCGACGTGGCAGAGCCTCGAGCGCGGAACGAGCATCGAGAGCGACTATCTCGTCGGCGACCTCGTACTGCTCGCCCGCCAGGCCGGACAAACGGTGCCGCTGGCGGAGGCGATCCAGCGCGCGCTCGGCGTCCTGGCCGCGCGCGGCGACCGTCCCGGCCGCGTGCCCCTGCCGGCCGAGGTCGCCCACGCCGCCCGGACGGGGGTGGCTTCGTGAGCGCCCCCACGGTCTCGGTGCCGCCCGCGAGCGTGTCGGGCCGCGAGCTGAACATCGGCTTCCACACCCGCGTCCCCTTCGAGTCGGGGCGCGCCGCGGAGGGCCTCCAGGACGGCATCACGCTGTTCCGTGAGGCCGAGGACCTCGGCTTCGATCGGGGCTGGGTGTACCAGCGCCATTTCGACAACTACCTGGCGGCGCCGCTGGTGTTCCTGCCGGTCGTCGCCCAGCACACCACCCGCATCGGGCTCGGCACCGCGATCATCGGCATCCGGTACGAAGACCCCGTCCTGCTGGCCGAGGCCGCCTCCACCGCCGACCATCTCAGCGGCGGCCGGTTGGAGCTCGGGTTCGGAACGGGACTCGGCGGATTCGATCGCGCGTTCGGGCAGGAGCCGAACGACGGACGTCAGCAGTCACTCACCCGACTGGATGCCTTCCTCCGAGCGCTGCGCGGCGAAGCCGTCGGCACCGCGCCCAACGGCGATCCGCTCACCGTGCGCGGCGCGAGCACCGACCTGCTCGCGCGCACCTGGTACGGAGCGGGGTCGATCGCGTCGGCCGAGCGGGTCGGGCAGCGCGGGATCAACCTCATGCTCAGCACCATCCTCACCGGCGACATCGCCGAGTACGAGGCCGAGCAGCGCGCGGCGATCGAGGTCTTCCGGGGCCTCCACCCGAGCGTCGAGCGTGCGCGGGTGTCGGTGAGCCGGTCGATCCTTCCGACCACGTCGCCCGAGCGGGCGCGTCGCTACGCCGCGTACGACGCCGATCGACGGGCGAACGGTCCCGCCGCGTCGCGGCCGCGGGGTGCGGTCGCCCCGACGGCGGCGCCGCCCGGTGCGTACACGATGAGTCCCGTCATCCACGGCGACCCGTCGGCGTTCATCGATACACTGCTCGCCGACCCCGCGGTCGCCGAGGCGGACGACCTCATCGCGT
>NZ_BADA01000412.1 GCF_000333395.1 Microbacterium sp. B19 | reverse complement strand
ATGCCCGGTTCGAGCAGCCCGTTGTAGTACATGTCGCGACGCGCTTGCGCGCAGTCGTGCACGTCGATGCCGAGGTGGTGCCTCGTACCGTAGACCATGTAGCGCCCGTGCTGACCGCCGCGATCGGCATCCAGAGCCTCCTCCGCCGTCACCGGCAGCAGACCCCACTCGGCCACGCGGGCGGCGATGACCCTCCATGGCGGCCTCGTGGATGCGGCGGAACGGCACGCCCGGACGCGCCGCGGCGAAGGCGGCGTCGGCGGCCTCGCGGACCGCCTCGTAGACCCGCCGCTGCACCGCGGTGAAGCGCCCGGACACGGGGAGCGTGCGGGTGATGTCGGCCGTGTAGAGGCTGTCGACCTCGACGCCGGCGTCGATGAGGATGAGGTCGCCCGGGACGACGGCGCCGTCGTTGCGCGTCCAGTGCAGCGTTGATCACCTGGTACGCCTCGTTGTGCGCCTGCTCGATCAGTCCGCGGACCTGGGCGTCGACGCGCTCGGCGATGCGCTCGGAGAAGTCGCGACCGTGACCCATGTCGCGGCCCATGAACACCTCGCCCGACGACGAGCCGAGCTTGACCGGGCCGACCTCGTTCGTCATGCCGTACTCGGTGACCATCTTGCGGGCGATGCTCGTCGCCTTCTCGATGTCGTTCGAGGCGCCGGTGGTCGGGTCGTGGAAGACGATCTCCTCCGCGACGCGGCCGCCCATGGCGTACGTCAGCTGGTCCTGCAGTTCGTTGCGGGTCACGGAGTACTTGTCGTCGAGCGGCAGCACCATCGTGTACCCCAGGGCCTTGCCGCGCGGGAGGATCGTGACCTTGGTGACGGGGTCGGTGTGGTTCATCGCCGCCGCCGCGAGAGCATGACCGCCCTCGTGGTAGGCCGTGATGAGCTTCTCCTTGTCCTTCATCACGCGCGTGCGGCGCTGCGGACCGGCGATGACGCGGTCGATCGCCTCGTCGAGGGCGCGGTTGTCGATGAGCTGCGCGTTGGACCGCGCCGTCAGGAGAGCGGCCTCGTTCAGGACGTTCGCGAGGTCGGCACCGGTGAAACCGGGCGTCTTGCGCGCGACGACCTCGAGGTCGACGGAGTCCGACAGCGGCTTGCCGCGCCCGTGCACCTCGAGGATGCGCTGGCGCCCCTTCAGGTCGGGGGCGTCGACGCCGATCTGCCGGTCGAAGCGGCCCGGGCGCAGGAGCGCGGGGTCGAGGATGTCGGGACGGTTGGTCGCGGCGATGACGATGACGTTGACCTTGGGGTCGACCCGTCCATCTCGACGAGCATCTGGTTCAGCGTCTGCTCGCGCTCGTCGTGCCCGCCACCCATGCCGGCGCCGCGGTGGCGGCCGACGGCGTCGATCTCGTCGATGAAGATGATCGCCGGCGAGTTCTCCTTGGCCTGGTTGAACAGGTCGCGGACGCGGCTCGCGCCGACGCCGACGAACATCTCGACGAAGTCCGAACCGGAGATCGAGTAGAAGGGCACGCCCGCCTCGCCGGCGACAGCGCGGGCGAGAAGGGTCTTCCCCGTGCCGGGAGGGCCGTACAGCAGCACGCCCTTGGGGATGCGCGCGCCGACCTCCTCGAACTTCTTCGGGTCCTTCAGGAAGTCCTTGATCTCGCCGAGCTCTTCGATGGCCTCGTCGGAGCCCGCGACGTCCTGGAAGGTGACCGTCGGGGTCTCCTTCGTGACGAGCTTCGCCCGCGACTTCCCGAACTGCATGACCTTGCTTCCACCGCCCTGGGCACTGGAGAGCAGCCACCAGAACAGCAGGCCCAGCAGCACCAGCGGCAGCATGAGCGAGATGAACCCGTCGAACCAGCCCGGGCGCGGCACCACGTCGTTGAAGCCGTCCTTCGGGGCGGCCTTGTCGATCGCGGTCGCGACCTCGGACGCACGCGCACCGCCGTAGTAGAACTGCACGCTGTCGGCGCCTTCGTACGGCTGGGAGAGCTTCAGATCCACGCGCTGATCGGTGTCATTGGTCGTCGCGGATGCCACCGTGTTGCCCTTGAGCAGCTCGAGGCCCTCCTGAGTGGAGATCTGGCGCGCGCCGCTGAGGTTCGTGATGAGCGAGAAACCGATGACCAGAAGCAGACCGACCAGCAGAACGTAGATGATCGGATTGCGCGTGATCTTCTTGAAATCCATGGTGGGCGAGCCCAGCCCTTTCGTGATCCGCTCGGGGAAAAGCGGTTCAAACAGGGTAACGCCCGACGGCTATGCCGAGACTGTGCGTTCGTCGTGGGCGTACCGGGACCACGGATGCCACGCCCCGGCGCGCGGCATCCCGACCACCGTCAGGAGTAGACGTGCGGCGCGAGGACGGCGACGTCGCGCAGGTTGCGGTACTTCTCGGCGTAGTCGAGCCCGTAGCCGATGACGAAGTCGTTGGGGATGTCGAACCCGACGTAACGGCATTCCACCTCGACCTTCATCGCGTCGGGCTTGCGCAGCAGCGCGAGGACCTCGACCGAGGCGGCACCGCGCGAGGCGAAGTTCTCCAGCAGCCAGCTGAGGGTCAGGCCCGAGTCGATGATGTCCTCGACGATCAGGACGTCCTTCCCCGTGATGTCGGTGTCGAGGTCCTTGCGGATCTGCACGACGCCGCTCGAGCGCGTGCTCGCGCCGTACGAGGAGACCGCCATCCAGTCCATCGTGATGTGGATCGGCAGGTGACGGGCGAAGTCGGCCATCACCATGACGGCGCCCTTCAGCACGCCAACGAGCACGACGTCGCGCCCGGCGTAATCTTCCGCGACCTGCGCGGCGAGTTCGGCGAGCTTGCCGTGGATCTGCTCCTCGGTGAGGAGGACTTCGCTGATGTCGTCGGAAATATCGGCCGCGCGCATCCTGAAAGTCTACGCAGGAGGAGTCAGGATGCCGCCCGCGCGACGATCTCGATCCGCCCGCCGACGCGGCGCGCGACGCAGCCGGGCAGGTCGATCGGCCCCTGTCCGCGCCAGTCTGTCGCGAGGCGGGCGACCTCCAGCGTCTGCGCACGGGTCAGGGCGACGCCGAACTCGCTGCCGACGACGTAGCGCACGATGCGATTCCGGAGCGCCGCGGGATTCGCCGCCAACGCCGCGACCGACACCGAGATGCCGGCCTCGGCGTGCTCGACGATGTCCTCGATCGTCTCGTCGATCATGTCCTGGAACGCCGCCGCATCCTCCCGCAGCTGCTCCGCGGTGCGGGCGAGCGCCTCGGCGACCCCCGGCCCGAGCTCGCGCTCGAGCGTCGGCAGCACGGTCTCGCGGACGCGCACCCGCGCGTACGCGGGGTCGAGGTTGTGGGGGTCGCGCCACGGATCCAACCCCTCCGCGACGCACGCGGCCGCCGTCACCTCCCGGCGGACGCCGAGGAGCGGGCGCAGCCACACCGGGCCGGTGGCATCCCTCCGCTCGGGAGACATGCCGGACAGGCTCGCCGCGCCCGACCCGCGCGCGAGGCCGAGGAGCACGGTCTCGGCCTGGTCGTCGAGGGTGTGGCCGAGAAGGACGGCGTCGGCCCCGGTCTCCGCGGCGGCACGCGCGAGGGCGGCATACCGCGCGTCGCGGGCGACGGCCTCGGGACCACCCGCCCCGCGCACCTCGACCGCGACCACCCGAGCGGTGAGCCCGAGCCCGCGCGCGACGTCGGCCGCACGTTCGGCGATCGCCGCCGACCCGTCCTGCAGCCCGTGGTCGATGACGACGGCCTCGGCCCGGATGCCGAGCCGCGGCGCCTCGAACGCGGTCGCCGCCACGAGGGCGAGCGAATCCGCTCCTCCCGACAGTGCGACGAGGACCGCGCCGTCGCGCCCGTCGAGGCTCGTGCGCACCGCCCGTCGCACCTCGGCGACGGCGGGATCGAGACCGGGGCGTCGCTCGTGCATGGCATCCACGCTAATCGTTGTGTCGTGGCGAGAACCGGAGCCGACGGCAGCCGAACCGCCCCGGCTAGGCTGGGCGCGGAAATCCACCGATCTAAGGAGCACACGTATGGGCGCGTACGACGCCGTCATCGAGATCCCGCGCGGCAGCCGCGTGAAGTACGAGGTCGACCACGGCACCGGTCGGGTCTTCCTCGATCGCATCCTGTACACGGTGTTCGGCTACCCGGCGAACTACGGCTTCTTCGAGAACACGCTCGGCGAGGACGGCGACCCGCTCGACGTGCTGGTGCTCCTCGACCGCGACCTGTACCCCGGCATCCTCGCGAAGGTGCGCCCCGTCGGCGTGCTGAAGATGAGCGACGAGGCGGGCGGCGACGACAAGGTCGTCGCGGTTCTCGCGAAGGACCCCCGCTGGGACCACATCCAGGACGTCGGCGACATCGACGACTGGACCAAGAAGGAGATCTCGCACTTCTTCGAGCACTACAAGGACCTCGAGCCCAACAAGTGGGTCAAGGTCGACGAGTGGGCGGATGCCGCGGAAGCCGAGCGCCTGGTCGGCGAGGCGTTCGCGCGCTTCGAGGAGCACGACGCTCAGACCAAGACGCAGGGCGAGGGCGAAGCGCCCAACACGCTCTGACCCTCCCGGTCACGACGAAGCCCCCGGTCCTCGACCGGGGGCTTTCGCGTTGCTCAGACCCAGACGCCGCGATCGCGGAGCCACGGAGCCGGGTCGGTCGTCCCGCCCCACGGCGGGTAGACCTCGAAGTGGAGGTGGCACCCGAACGAGTTGCCCGTCTGCCCCGTTGCGGCGATCTGCTGACCGGCGGACACGCGCTGACCACTCGAGACGTAGATGCCGCCGTTGACGATGTGGGCGTAGCCGGTACCCGAGCCGTCATCGTGCTGGATACGGATGTAGTTGCCGTAGCCGCCGTTGTACCCGGCGTACGTGACGCGGCCGCTGGACGCGGCGTAGATCGGCGACCAGCACCCCGCTCCGAAGTCGAGGCCGAGGTGCCACGTGCTCGCGCAGTAGTTCGGGCCGCACTCACCGGTTCGCGGTCCATATCCCGACGTCGTGCCCGCGGAGGAAGGCCGGGCCCACCCGGAGCCGCCGACGCTTCCGCCGCCGCCGCCACCGCCGCCACCGCCGCCACCGCCACCGCCGCCGCCGTTGTTCGCGGCTGCGGCCGCTGCCGCGGCCGCCGCGGCACGGTCGCGTGCCTCAGCCTCTTCGCGCGCCTTGCGCTCGCGCTCCTCGCGCGCCTTGCGCTCCGCCTCGACACCGGCCTGGTAGTCCGCCACCGTCTTCGCCGTGGTGTCCTGCAGTGCGGCGAGCTGGGCCTGGAGAACGACCTGGTTCGCTTGCTGGGCCGCGAGAGCCGCCTGCGCGGCGTCGGCGGCCTGCTGAGCGGCGACCATCTGGTCTTCGGCGATCTTCTGCAGGCGGTCGCGCTCGGCCTTGGCGTCATCGGCCTGACCACTGAGGTTCTTCGCGTTGTCCCGCGCGGCGACCGCGGCAGCGTAGACCGAGCGGTTGCGCTCGAGCAGCTTGTCCATCGTGCCGAGCTTCGCCAGCAGATCGTCGGCCGTGGCCGCCGACCCCGAGAAGAACAGGTCCAGCGAGGTGTCGTCGCCACCGGTCTTGTAGAGCTGGGCGGCGACCTTGCCGGCCTTGGTCGCGGCATCCGTCGCCTTGGCCGCTTCCGCATCCGCCTGCGTCCGGAGCTGCTGCGCGCGGTAGTCGGCGTCGAAGAACGCCTGCTGCGCCGCGTAGTACTCGTTCGAGCGTGCGACGACCTCGGCCTGGGTGCGGTCGACGTCGGCCTGCAGTCCCGCGATCAGGCCCTGGATGCGGGTGATCTCGGCAGCCTTGGCCGCCTCGTTCGCCCGAGCGGCCTCGACGTCGGCCCACGAGGGGTAATCCGCGGCGAAGGCGGGGGACGAGGATGCCAGCGACGGGAACGTGGCCCCGACCGCACCGAGGGCGACGGCACCGAACGCGCCGAGCATGAGGGCACCACGGCGATCGACGGAAGGCCAGAGCCGTGCCCGCTCGCTCGGGCTCGGCGCGCAACCGCAGTCGTCAGCGCCGTCGTGGGGTTCAGGCGTCACGGGAATACCTCATCTCACCGGTTCGCAACTCGCACCACAGTAGCAACACGAATCACACGAACAACAGGGCGAGTTCCCGCTGCCGGGGACCAGTTTGGACCGCCGACACGCCAGGGATGCGGAGCGCCACGCCCCCGATTGGCAATCTCAAGAATCATGAAGTAGGCTCGGTCGTCGGCAAGTGAGCACGGAATCGCACGATTCGGGGTTCATCCGGCCCCATCGTTTAGCGGCCTAGGACGCCGCCCTTTCACGGCGGTAGCACGGGTTCGAATCCCGTTGGGGTCACTCACCGGTCACAATTAAACAAGCATGGCCCTGTAGCGCAGTTGGTTAGCGTGCCGCCCTGTCACGGCGGAGGTCGCGGGTTCAAGTCCCGTCAGGGTCGCTCCACAGCGACGGGCCTTCTTTCGAGGAGGCCTTTCGTTTAGGAAGCGGCAGACATGCCGCTCGGCTCTGTAGCTCAGTTGGTAGAGCGTTCGACTGAAAATCGAAAGGTCACCGGATCGATGCCGGTCGGAGCCACACGGGTGACCGTTACAGTCACCCCAGGAACCCTCGCGTAGCTTCTACATCGCGGGGGTTTCGTCTTTTTCCCGCTCGTCCCGCCGCCACGACACGCCACGCCACGCCACGCCACGCGCTCGGCGCTCGGGCGCCCGCACCCCGTTTCAGTGTCAACGAACACGAACGCCGGCCCCGCCACGCGCAGCACTCGCACGCGCGACCGTCGCACGAGCACAGGCCCCCCGCACGCACCGCCCTCGCGGGAGCACCGGCCCGCCGCCCGCGTCACGCCTCCCGCGCGCGCAGGTCCTTCCGCAGGATCTTGCCGGATGCCGACTTGGGAATGGCATCCACGAACTCCACGCGCCGCACCTTCTTGTGGGGCGCGACCTCCGCCGCGACGAACGCCATGACATCGTCGGCCGTGAGCTCCGCACCCGCGGCCGGGACCACGAAGGCCTTGGGGATCTCCTGCTTCTCCTCGTCCAGGACGCCGATGACGGCGGCATCCTGAATCTTCGGATGCGACAGCAGGAGCGCCTCCAGCTCGGCGGGGGCGATCTGATACCCCTTGTACTTGATCAGCTCCTTGAGCCGGTCGACGATCGTGAAGTACCCGTCCTCGTGGTGGGTGGCGATCTCGCCGGTGTGCAAGAAGCAGTCGGAGTCGATCGTGTCCGCCGTGGCATCCGGGCGGTTGAGGTAGCCGAGCATCACGTTCGGTCCGCGCATCCAGAGCTCCCCAGGCGCGGTGAACCCGTCGTCGCCGTGCTCCTCGATCTCGGCACCGGATTCGATGTCGACGAGCTTGGCCTCGACGTTCGGGATCAGGACGCCCACCGAGCTGACCGGCATGTCCTCGCGCTCGGGCGGGATCGCGTGCGACACCGGGCTGAGCTCGCTCATGCCGTAGCCCTGGAAGAACCGGGCATGGATGCGACGGCCCGCCGTCTCGGCCGTCTCCCCGTCGAGCGGGGCGGCGCCGGAGAAGACGGTGTGGACGCTGGAGATGTCGAAGTCGTCGACGACCGGATGCTTGGCCAGGGCGAGCGCGATCGGCGGGGCGATGAACAGGAACGTACAGCGATGCGCCTGGATGCACCGCAGGAACGCCAGCAGATCGAACTTCGGCATCGTGACGAGCGTCGCGCGCTGGCGCAGCGCGAGGTTCAGCAGCACGGTCATGCCGTAGATGTGGAAGAACGGCAGCACGGCGAGCACGCGGTCGTCGCTGTTCAGGCGGATGCTCACGCGGCACTGGTCGACGTTGGCGACGAGGTTGCGGTGCGAGAGCATCACGCCCTTCGGGACGCCGGTGGTGCCGGAGGAGTACGGCAGCACAGCGACGTGCGTCTCCGGGTCGAACGAGACCTGGGGCGGGGTCCGCTGCTCCGCAAGCAACGATCGCAGGTCGGGATGACCTTCGGCGCCGTCCAGGACGACGATGCGCTCGTCCGGGATGCCGACCGCGCGCGCGGCTTCGGCGGCGGGCCCGAGCAGCGGCGAGACGGTCACGAGCCAGGTGGCGCCGGCATCCCTCAGCTGCGTCTCGATCTCATGGGCCGTGTAGAGGGAGTTGACCGTCGTCACCACCGCCCCCAGCCGCAGGATGCCGTGGAACACCGTCGCGAAGGCGGGGACGTTCGGGCACAGCAGCGCGACCACCGTGTCGGTGTCGACACCTCGATGAGCCAGGGCACCGGCGAAGGCGTCGACCTGCGCGCGCAGCGTGCCGTAGGTCGTCTCGGCTCCCGTCTGGGGATCGATGATCGCCACCCGGTCGAGGTCGGCTTCCTCGAGCGAGCCGAAGAGGTGGTCATAGACGCTGACGGACGGGATCTCGATACGCGAGTAGGGGCTGTGGAACACGGGATCTCCTTCGATACCGGATGCGGCGCCGTCGCCGTGCGCCCATCCTGCCAAAGGCGAAACTCGGTGTCACTCCTTTCGAGACGGAGGTTCAGCCGACTCTCAGAGCAGCGACAGCGCGACCCCGCCCGCGGCTCCGACGATGACGACGGCCCACGCCGGCGTCCGGAACGTCGTCAACAGCACGAAGCCGGCGAGCGCGAGCACGAACGGCCCCGCACCGGTGATCGCCGTCGTGAACACCGGTGTGTACAGCGCCGCGGCCAGGATGCCGACGACCGCCGCGTTCGCTCCGCGCATGGCCGCGCGGACCCGCGGGCGGCCGCGCAGCGCATCCCAGAACGGCAGCACGCCGACGAGCACGAGGAAGCCCGGCAGGAAGATCGCCGCGAGCGCGACGGCCGCTCCCGCGACCCCGCCCGGACCGACCGAGGAGGCGGCGCCGAGGTATCCGGCGAACGTGAAGAGGGGACCCGGGACGGCCTGTGCGGCGCCGTAGCCGGCGAGGAACGCATCGGGCGACACCCAGCCGGTTTCCACGACCGCGCCCTGCAGGAGGGGCAGGACGACGTGACCGCCCCCGAAGACCAGGGCACCGGACCGGTAGAACGCGTCGGCGAGCGCGACCACCCCCGATCCCGTCACCGCGGCCAGAACGGGAAGCCCGAGGAGCGCGACGACCGCGACGACGAGGCATCCGATCGCGACGGCGCGTGGGACGCCGAACGACGGCAGGGACTCCCCGGGCGGGTCGGTCACCTCCCGCAGCAGGAGCAGGCCCGCGAGCACCCCGACCGCGAGCGCGCCGAGCTGCCCCACGGCCCCCGGGGCGACGAGGGCCAGCGCCGTCGCGACGACGGCGATCGCGGCGCGCGGCGGGTCCGGCGTGAGCGTGCGCGCCATCCCCCACACGGCCTGCGCGACGATCGCGACGGCGACGATCTTCAACCCGTCCAGGATGCCGCCGCCCACCGGCCCGCCGAACAGCGACGCCCCGGCGGCGAACGCGACGAGGAGCACGGCCGAGGGGAGGGTGAACCCGAGGAACGCCGCGAGAGCACCGAGGAACCCGGCGCGCTGCAGTCCCATCGCGAAACCGACCTGGCTGGACGCCGGTCCGGGGAGGAACTGGCACAGGGCGACCAGGTCGGCGTAGGCGCGGTCGTCCATCCACCGGCGCCGCGTGACCAGGTCGTCGCGGAAGTAGCCGAGGTGCGCGATCGGCCCGCCGAACGACGTGACCCCCAGCCGGAGGAACGCGAGGAACACCTCGGGAACGGTGCCGGCTCGTGTCATCCGCTCTTCCTAACGTTCCAGGGGAAACGACAGGTGAACCGGGCTCACCGCAGGGGCCGCGGGAGGACGCGGTCGACGAGCCGCAGGGTCGCCGCCGTCCGGGCTTGATCCGCCGCGATGTCGGCACCGTTGACCGCATCGCGGAAGCGCTCGACCTCGCCGATCATCGGGTTCTCGGGCGCGTCCACCTCAACGGTTTCGGGCGCCCCGCCGCGCGGCGCGAGGACGAGTCGGCGCGGGGCGTCGATGGCGTCGATCGAGAGGGAGCCGTCCTCGCCCTGGATCTCGCTCGGCAGCGACGTGTCGGTGATCTTCGACCACGCGACATCGGCGAGGAACCCGTCGTACCCGACGATGGCGCTGCCGAGCCCGTCGGTGCCCGACGCGATGCCCACCCGGCTCCCGACGATCTCGCTCGGCTCGCCGAACAGCAGCACGAGAGCGTGGAGGGGGTACACGCCCAGGTCCCGCAGCGCGCTGCCGCCCAGCGCCGGGTCGAAGATGTTCGTCTGCTCGCCCGCGAGCACGTGGTCGTACCGCGGCGAGCGCTTCTCGTAGCGGACCGACACCCGGCGCAGCCGACCTACGCGGGGAAGCAGATCCTGGACGACCCGGATGCCGGGGTCGTAGGCCGTCCGCATCGCTTCGAGCAGCACGACGCGGCGCTCCCGTGCCCGCGTCACGAGCGCATCCCAGTCCCCCGCCGTGAGGGTCGCGGGCTTCTCGACGAGCACCGGGATGCCGGCATCCACCGCTGCCCGGACCTGCGCCGCGTGCACGGCGTTCGGGCTCGCGAGGTAGACGGCGTCGACGTCGCCCGCGGCGAGCAGCGCGTCGAGGCCCTCCGCGATACCCGGGGCGCCGATGCGCGCGGCGAACTCCCGCGCGCGTCCCGCATCTCGCGACGCGACCCGACCGAGCTCGACGCCGTCGACCGTGCGGACCGCGTCCGCGAAACGCTCGGAGATCGAACTGGTCCCGACGATGCCGATGCGGATCATCCCCCCATCATGGCGGCGACGTCCTGCGTCTTCGTCCACGTCCTTCGCGAAACGTCCCACTAGGATCGCCCTGATCGTGGGGACGATCGGCACGATCAGGGGGCGGAATCGATGGGGACACGCACGCAGGCACGCCGACGCGCATCACGGCGGGCACGCCTGCGCCGCACCGTCGCGGCGGTGGTCGCGATCGCCCTGATCGGCGGGGGCGTGACGGTGTTCGCGCTGCTGCGCGGTTCGTCCGCCGGACCCGTGGCCGAGAACAGCCCGACGCCGGTCGCGACCTCGACGCCGACCCCCACGCCGACGCCCCTCACCGCGGCGCAGAGGCTCCTGTCGACGAGCGCCGATCCGAAGGCGTGCGCCATCTCGTTCGCGGGGGACGGGATCGCCCTCGACCCGCAGCTGCAGACCCAGGACACCCGCTACGCGGCGCTGCCGCTGCCGCGCTCCGACGGCCGGGTGTTCGCCGGCTGGTACGCCACCGACGCCGACGCCGCGGCGCTCACGCTCCCCGCTCGCATCAACGGCGCCGACCTGGTCGCCTGCACCGGCCGGCAGAAGACCCTGTACGGGGCGTGGACGACTCCCGAGAAGAACGCGGCGGAGGATGCCGGCATCCCGATCCTCATGTACCACCAGTTCACGCGGAACCCCGAGGGCGAGGACAGCTGGCTCCGTGCGAACTACACGTACATCGGCGATTTCGACGCGCAGATGGCGTACATCCAGCAGTCCGGCTTCTACCTGCCGACCTGGGACGAGGTGAGCGCCTTCATCGACGGGGCACTTTTCCTCCCCCGCCACTCCGTGATCATCACCGACGACGACGCCGACACCACCTGGCTCGAGCAGGCCGCACCGGTCGTGGACGGGCGCAATCTGCTCACCACGTCGTTCGTCATCACCTCCGCCCGCACGGAAGGTCCGCCCAACCGCTTCGTCCAGCAGCGCTCGCACACCCACGACATGCACCGCGCGGGCGCGAACGGGAAGGGACGCATGGTGAACGAGGACGCAGACACGATCGCGGCGGACCTCAAGCAGTCCGCGAAGATCCTCGGCGCGAAGGAGGTCGTGGCGTATCCGTTCGGCCACTACAACGACACGACGAAGGAAGGCGTGCGTCGAGCCGGGTTCGAGCTCGGACGCACCGTCGAGCACGGATACGTGCACGTCGGAACCGACAAGCTCGCACTCCCGGTCATCCGCATCAATTACGGGATGACGGTGGACGATCTGAAGGATGCCATCGGCTGAGGCGCGTGGAACCGCTCCCTGTGTCCCGCGTGCCGGTATCTCACAGGTGAATGATTCACAATCCTAAGTTGGGCCACGCGTGGGCCCGTCTACGATTTGTATCTCCGGAACCACCGAAACGCGAGCATCCATGGACCTATCCGTCATCGTTCCGACCTTCAACGAGGGTCCGAACGTCGCCGAACTCGTCCGTCGAACGACGGCCGCGCTTCCCGGTCGTGCCGTCGAGATCCTCTTCGTCGACGACTCCACCGACGACACGCCGGACATCATCCGGGCGGTCGCTGCTCAGGCGTCGATCCCGGTGCGGCTCCTCCACCGCGACCAGCCCGTCGGCGGCCTCGGCGGAGCCGTGGTCGACGGCATCCGGGCCGCGGCATCCGACTTCTGCGTCGTGATGGACGGCGACCTGCAGCACCCGCCGGAGGTCATCGCCGAACTGCTCGCCCGCGCGGAGATGGGTGACGCGGACGTCGTGGTCGCCTCGCGCTACATCGCGGGGGGAACCTCCGACGGGCTCGCGAACGCGGTGCGCACGCTCGTGTCGCGCGGGTCGACGATGCTGACCAAGGCCATGTTCCCGCGGAAGCTGCACAACTGCTCCGACCCGATGACCGGGTTCTTCCTGATCGACCGCACGTCGCTCGACGTCGAGGGTCTGCGTCCGCGCGGCTTCAAGATCCTCCTCGAGATCCTCGCCCGCAAGCAGATGCGCGTCGCCGAGGTCCCGTTCTCCTTCGCCCCGCGCTTCGCCGGTGAGTCGAAGGCCTCCTTCAGCCAGGGCATGCGGTTCCTCACGCAGCTCACGATGCTGCGCTTCGGCCGCATGTCGGCGTTCGCCGTCGTGGGTGGCATCGGCGCCGTCGCGAACCTGCTCATCACGTGGGCGCTGACGGGGATCGGCGTGCAGTACCTCGTGGCTTCCGTGATCGCGAGCGTCCTGACGATCATCGGCAACTTCCTCGCGCTCGAGTACCTCGTCTTCGCCGACATGCGCGCGGAGTCGGGGCTCATGCGCCATCGGTTCGTGAAGTCGTTCACGTTCAACGGCATCGAGGCGCTCGTCCGCATCCCCCTGCTGTGGCTGCTCGTCAGCGCCGCGCACCTGCATGTGGTCATCGCCACCGCGGTGACGCTGCTCGCGGCGTTCGTCGTCCGGTTCGTCTACCACGCCCTCGTCGTCTACGCCCCCAAGCGCAGCCGCCTGGCGCAGATGCCCCTCCCCGAGACGCTCGAGGACGAGATCGCCGCCTGAACGGCCCCGGCCGGGCTCGGTCCCGGCGGCGTACCCTGGAACCATGTCTGACGCATCCATCCGCATGTTCGGCGCCGACTGGTGCCGCGACTGCATCCGCACGAAGAAGCAGCTCGACGAACTCGGCGTCGCCTACGAGTACGTCGACCTGGTAGCCGACCCGGCCGCCGCCGATGTGGCCAAGGAGATCTCCGGTCGCACGAACATCCCCGTCGTGGTGTACCCCGATGCTTCGCACCACGTCGAGCCGTCGAACGCCGACGTCGAAGCCAAGCTGCGCGAGCTCTCGCTGATCTGACGCTCCCGATGCTCACCGCCGCGTGGCCGGTTCGCCGTCACGCGACCGGTGAGATCGGGACGTCGCTCCCGGCGTTCACCGACCACCACGTCCACGCGCACCTCGTCGAGATCGATGCCCTCCCCGCTCGCGGGATCGCCGGTGTCGTGGACCTCGGTGGCGACCCGGCGGTGCTCGCGCGACGCGCGGCGGGGCTGCCGCGGGTGTCGTTCGCCGGGGCCTTCCTCACGGCGCCCGGCGGATACCCGAGCGGACGGTCGTGGGCACCGGATGCCATCGTGCACACCGTGTCCGACCCGTCGCTGCACCCGGGGGTTCCGGGTGGCGCGCGCACCGCTGTCGATGCGCAGGCCGACGCCGGCGCCGCCGTCATCAAGGTCGCGCTGAACGCCGACGCGGGCCCCGTCATGCCCGACGCTGTCCTGGACGCCGTGCTGGCCGCGGCGGCCGACCGGGGTCTTCCGGTCGTCGCCCACGCCCAGGGCGCCGGGCAGGTCGAGCGCGCGATCGACCGGGGCGTGGCGGCACTGGCCCACACCCCGTTCGACGCCACACTCTCCCGGCACTCCCTCACCCGCGCGGCAGAGGGCGGCCAGGTGTGGATCTCCACGCTCGACATTCACCGCGGAAAGGCCCGCACCCGGGCGATCGCCCACCTCGGCGCCTTCGCCGCTCGCGGGGGACGCGTGCTGTACGGTACCGACCTCGGCAACGGCCCGCTCCCCCTCGGCGTCAATCGCCGCGAGCTCCTCGCACTGCAGGAAGCCGGGATCCGCGGCGACGCGCTCGTGGCATCCCTCACCGATCCGTGGCCGCAGAGGACGGGAACCGACGCGGTGCGCAGCTTCCTCGCGGGTCCCGCGCCGACCGACCCCGACGATCTCGCGACGTGGCTGTCGCGCGCGACCGTCGTCCCGACCGAGGAGCTCACCCGTGTCGACTGAATCGTTCGCCGCCGAGGCCGCCGCCCTGGATGCCGCCGACCCGCTCGCCGGATACCGCGACGCGTTCGTCGGCGCCGAGACGTCGCTGGTGTACTTCGACGGCAACTCGCTCGGTCGACCGCCGCGCGCCACGGCGGACCGGCTGAGCACCTTCGTGACCGACGAGTGGGGCGGGCGCCTCATCCGCGGCTGGGACGAGTCGTGGATGGACCTGCCGTTCCGGATCGGCGACCGCCTCGGCCGATCGACGCTGGGGGCCGCGGCCGGGCAGACGATCATCGGCGACTCGACGACCGTGCTGCTCTACAAGCTGCTGCGCGCCGCGCTCGCGGAGCGTTCCGAAGCCGACCCGGAACGCCTCGAGATCGTCGTCGGCCGTGACGACTTCCCCACCGACCGCTACCTCGTCGAGGGGATCGCCGCCGAACGCGGCGCACGGGTCGTGTGGGTCGAGGTCGACACGTCGCGCGGAGTGGATGCCACCGCGCTCCGCGCCGTGGTCGGGCCGCGCACCGCGGTCGTGCTGCTCAGCCACGTGTCCTACCGCTCCGGATATCTCGCGGATGCCGAAACCCTGACGCGGATCGCGCACGACGCCGGCGCCCTCGTGCTGTGGGACCTGTGCCACTCCGCCGGGTCCGTGCCCGTCGAGCTGGACGCGTGGGGCGTCGATCTCGCCGTCGGCTGCACGTACAAGTACCTGAACGGCGGCCCGGGCTCCCCCGCGTTCGCGTACGTCGCTGCCCGGCACCAGCGGACCCTGACGCAGCCGATCCAGGGGTGGATGGGCGCGGCGGACGTCTTCGCGATGGGACCGGAGTACCGTCCCGCCGACGGCATGCGGCGGTTCCTCTCGGGCACGCCGCCGGTGCTCGCGATGCTCGCGATGCAGGACACGCTCGATCTCATCGAGGACGCCGGCATCGCGGCGATCCGCGCGAAGTCCGTGGCGCTGACCGAGTTCGCGCTG
>NZ_BADA01000413.1 GCF_000333395.1 Microbacterium sp. B19 | reverse complement strand
GCTCGGTCCCGGGGGACCTCTAGAGTCCGACGGCGCGCACGCGTTCACCGTGGGGCAGCGCCGCGGGCTGCAGCTCGGCGTCCCCGCGCCCGACGGCAAGCCGCGCTTCGTGCTCGAGGTGCGGCCCGTCAACAACACCGTCGTCGTGGGTCCCAAGGAGGCGCTCGCGTGCGCCGAGATCTCCGGCGACCGCTTCACGTGGGCGGGCCGTGCGCCCTCCGCGTCCACGTTCGACTGCCACGCGCAGATCCGTGCGCACGCCGACCCGGTGCCCGCGACCGCGACGTGGGAGAACGGCACGCTCACCGTGCGCCCCGACGAGCCGTTCGACGGCGTCGCGCCCGGACAGACGGCGGTGCTCTACGACGGCACGCGAGTGATCGGCCAGTTCACGATCGCGCGGACGGTGTCGGCGGTCCCCGTCGAAGCCTGAGCCCGCGGGGTGGGGCCCCGGCTGCGCCGGCGCTCCCGTGTGGGGAGGAGATCCGGGCACGGGAGGACCGGGATCCCGGCATCCGTCCTCCGCCCGCAGGATCTCCTCCCGTTGCCCGGGCGGGACCTCGGCGGTCGGCTCGCGGTGGCGGGTCGCGGCTGGCTGTCGCTGCGGCCCGGGGGAGGAGATACCGGCACGGGAGGACCGGGATCCCGGCATCCGTCCTCCGCTCGCAGAATCCCCTCCCGTCGCCCGGGCGGGACCTCAGCGGTCGGCTCGCGGTGGCGGGTCGCGGCTGCCTGTCGCCGCGGCCCGGGGGAGGAGATCCGGGCACGGGAGGATCGGGATCCCGGCATCCGTCCTCCGCCCGCAGGATCTCCTCCCGTTGCCCGGGCGGAACCTCGGAGGTCGGGCCGCGGTGGCGGGTCGCGGCTGGCTGTCGCCGCGGCCCGGGGGAGGAGATCCGGGCACGGGAGGATCGGGATCCCGGCATCCGTCCTCCGCCCGCAGAATCCCCTCCCGTCGCCCGCGAGCCGGTGGCAACCCCGCGGGCGATGTCGGGGGCCCTCTTTAAGCTGGAGCCGTGACCGAGCACGACCAGCTTCCCGACCTGACCCTCGACGAAGCGCGCACCGAGGCCGCCGATCTGACGGAGCGCATCGTCGGCGCGCGCGATGCGTATTACGGGCGGGATGCCGAGCTCGTCGACGACGCGACGTATGACGGATGGATGCATCGGCTCGAGGCCATCGAGCGGTTGTATCCCGAACTTCAGGGGCAGGACAGCCCGACGCTGTCCGTGGGCGCGGCCGAGGCGACGGACCTCGTCACGATCGAGCACGCCGAGCGGATGTTGAGCCTCGACACGTCTTCTCGCCGGAAGAGTTGCGCGACTGGGCGGTGAAGACGGAGGCGTCGGCTGGGCGGCCGGTGAATTGGCTCAGTGAGCTGAAGATCGACGGCCTCGCGATCAGCCTGCGGTACGAGAACGGTGTGCTGACCTCGGCGGCGACGCGCGGAGACGGGCGCGTCGGCGAGATCGTCACCGACAACGCGCTGCGCGTCGCCGGTATCCCGCGCGAGCTGTCGGGCGAGGGGCACCCCGCGCTCGTCGAGGTGCGCGGGGAGGTGTTCATCCCGGTCGCCGCGTTCGAGAACCTCAATCGCCTCCAGGGCGAGTATCGCGAGCGAGCCGTCGCCGAGGCGCGGGAGCGCGCGAACGCGCGCCGGGGCGGCGCGAAAGCGTTCGACATCGAGAAGGCGGAGCAGGCCGCGGCGCGGCGTTTCCCGGCCTTCGCGAACCCGCGCAACGCCGCGAGCGGCGGCCTGCGCCAGCAGATCGAGAAGAAGACGGGGCTCGAGCTCGAGGCCGGCCTCGCCCGGATCGCCTCGCTCGCGCTGTACGTCCACGGCATCGGCGCATGGCCCGACCCGCCGGTCGCCGCCCAGAGCGAGATCTACGACCTGCTGGCGTCGTGGGGCCTGCCGACGTCGCCGTACAGCAAGGTCGAGTCGAGCGTCGACGGTGTGCTCGGCTTCGTCGCTCACTACGGTGAGCACCGCCACGACGTGGAGCACGAGATCGACGGCGTCGTCGTGAAGGTCGACGAGCTCGCGCTGCACGACGAGCTCGGTGCCACGAGCCGCGCGCCGCGCTGGGCGATCGCGTACAAGTACCCGCCCGAGCAGGTGAACACGAAGCTCCTCGACATCGTCGTGTCGGTGGGCCGGACCGGCCGGGCGACACCGTTCGCGGTCATGGAGCCCGCGCGCGTGGCGGGCAGCGTCGTGCGGCAGGCGACCCTGCACAACCAGGACGTCGTCAAGGTCAAGGGCGTCCTGATCGGCGACACCGTCGTGCTACGCAAGGCGGGCGACGTCATCCCCGAGGTGCTCGGACCCGTGGTCGAGCTGCGCGACGGCACCGAGCGCCCGTTCGTCATGCCGACGAACTGCCCCGAGTGCGGTACGCCCCTGCGCCCCGCGAAGGAGGGCGACATCGACCTGCGGTGCCCGAACGCGCGGTCGTGCCCCGCGCAGGTCCGCGGTCGAGTGGAGCACATCGGTTCCCGCGGTGCGCTCGACATCGAAGCGCTCGGCGAGGTCACGGCTGCGGCGCTGACGCAGCCCGACGTCCCCGCCGAGCCGCCGCTCGACACCGAGGCCGGACTCTTCGATCTCACGGTCGAGCAGCTCGTCCCGATCGAGGTCGTCGTGCGCGATGCCGAGACCGGCGAGCGCAAGATCGACGAGAAGACCGGCGAAGAGGTGCGGCGCGCGCCGTTCCAGAAGCTCGGTCCCGCGACCTACCCGCCCGGAACCGAGAACCTCGACCTCGCCGAACGCCGCAGGCGCGGCATCCGCAAGGACTATCGCGAGGTGCTGCCGTCCGAGCAGGCGATCAAGCTCATCGCCGAGCTCGAGAAGGCCAAGACGAAGGATCTCTGGCGTCTCCTCGTCTCGCTGAACATCCGCCATGTGGGCCCGGTGGCAGCGCGCGCCCTCGCGCAGTGGTTCGGATCCCTGGATGCCATCCGCGCGGCGTCACGCGAGGAGCTCGCCGCGGTCGAGGGTGTCGGCGGCATCATCGCCGACGCGGTCATCGATTGGTTCGAGGTCGACTGGCACCGCGACATCGTCGAGCGATGGACGGCGGCGGGTGTCCGCTTCGCGATCCCCGGCCACCCCGGGCCGGGCGCCGCAGCCGAGGCCGGGGGAGTCCTCGCGGGCCTCACCGTCGTCGCGACCGGCTCGCTGGAGGGCTACAGCCGCGAAGGCGCGCAGGAGGCGATCATCGCGGCGGGCGGCAAGGCGGCCTCGAGCGTCTCGAAGAAGACCGACTTCGTCGCCGCGGGCCCGGGTGCCGGCTCGAAGCTCACGAAGGCGGAAGAGCTCGGCATCCGCATCCTGGATGCCGCGCAGTTCCGCATCCTCGTTGAGCAGGGCCCCGAAGCGCTCGAGCCCGCGCCCGAGGCGTCCTGAACCGACGTCACCCGCTCAACGAAGAGCGGGGGCGGGGCGCCGAACGCCCCGCCCCCGCTGCATCTGCGCTGAGGATCAGCCCTCGCAGGCCTTGCCGGCGGCGGTGAAGCTGTTCTGCAGCGCGGTCACCTGGTTGCCCAGCTCGCTCGCCTTGCTGGGGTCGGCGGCGATCTGCTCGAGGAACGCCGCGTAATTGCTCAGGGTCGTGCTCGCATCCTGCGCGGCCGGGGCGATCTCGGCGTTCGTGATGCCTTGGAAGTCGGTCTGGACCTTGGTCACGAGCTCCTTGAACGAGGCCAGTGCGGCTGTCGGATCCGACGTCGACATGGAGCTGCTCGCCTGCGACACGTCGGTGAACGAGTCGATGATGATCTTGCACGCGTCGGCCTTCGACTGCTCGGCCACCGATGCGGCGGCCGACGGCGTGCTCGATGCCGCGGAGCTCGGCGCGGCCGCATCGCCCTGGTTCGAGGCGGAGCCGCCGCCGGAGCACCCGGCGAGAAGCAGCAGAGCGGCAGCGGCGCCGACGGCGAAAGGTGCGCGGATGGTCTTCATGTGATGCCCCCAGAGTCACTTCGGGGCCCGGATCGACCCCGCTTCCACCGTAGCGGGGTGACCGTGACCGCAGCGCCGCCCCTTGCGTGAGCGGCGAGATTCCGGCAAAGTCCTCACTTCACGAGGAGCTGCTCCTTCACCTGGCGCCGCAGCACCTTCCCGATGAGCGATTTCGGCAGCTCGTCGACGACGACGATGCGGCGGGGCACCTTGTACGGCGTCAGGATGCCACGCGCGAACGCGCGGACCTCGTCGGTGTCGAGCTCGCATCCGTCCGCCACGACGACCGCCGCCACGACCTCTTCGCCCGAGTGGTCACTCGGGAGCCCCACGACCGCGACGTCGGCGATGGACGGATGCTGCCGCAGGACGTTCTCGACCTCGGTCGGGGCGACGTTGAAGCCGCCGGTGATGATGAGCTCCTTGATGCGGTCGACGATCCGCACGAAGCCGCTGTCGTCGATCGTCACGATGTCGCCGGTACGGAACCAGCCGTCGACGAAGACCGCCTCGGTCTCCTCGGGCTTGCCGTAGTAGCCCGAGAACACCTGCGGTCCGCGCACCACGAGCTCGCCACGACCGCCGGGTTCGACGTCGGTGTGCGGGTCATCGGGGTCGACGACGCGGCATTCGGTGCCGGGCAGGGGGAGCCCGACCGTCCCGGGCACGCGGTTCTCGGCCACGGGGTTGGCCATGAGCACGGGGGAGCACTCGCTCAGCCCGTAGCCCTCGACGAGGTAGCCGCCGGTGGCCTTCTCGAAGGGCACGACCAACTCGTGCGGGAGCGCCATGGCACCCGAGATCGCGATGTCCGTCCCGGCGAGCGACACGCCCTGGGCCTCCGCGGCGGCGAGCAGTCGCTCGGCGATGGGCGGCACGAGCGGGAGGAAGGTCGCCGGATGCCGCTTCGTGACGGCGAGGACCATGTCGGGGTCGAAACGCGGGAACAGCACGAGGCGGGCGCCCATCGACATCGCGAAGGTGAGGCAGAGCGTGAGCCCGTAGGCGTGGAACATCGGGAGCACCGCGTACACGACGCACCCTTCGCCGCGGACGATCGAGGGCACCCAGGCCCGCGCCTGAGCCGCGTTCGCGAGCAGATTGGCGTGCGTGAGCATCGCGCCCTTCGGCGTCCCCGTCGTGCCGCTCGTGTACTGGATGATCGCGAGGTCACCGGTGGCCGGACGCGGGTGCGTCTCGGGGAGCGGGTCGTGCCGGAGGAGCTGCGCCCAGGGCGTGGCATCCGTGGTCTTCTCCGTCAGTGCGGACCGCGCCTCGCGCGCCTTGGCGATCGGAAGCCGCAGCGCGAGGCGCATGCGCAGCGGC
>NZ_BADA01000414.1 GCF_000333395.1 Microbacterium sp. B19 | reverse complement strand
TGACACCGGTCATCAGCACGGCCGCGTCGTCGCCGGACTCCACGATGCCGAGCAGCCCGCGGAAGACCGCGGCGCCGGGGACCATCGGCAGGATCGCGGCGGTGGTGACGGCCACGGACGGCACATGCAGGCGGTACGCGACCACCATGCCGATGAAGCTGCCGAGGAACGCCCCCACGCCGCTGGCCGCGGCGACCTCGAATCCCACGGCCGAAGCGCCCGTGTAGCCGACCCACGCGACCACGCTGAGCCCGGCGCTGACGAGGACGATCCGCGCCCCGGCGCCGTTGGAGATCGCGACCGAGGATGGACTTGCCGGTGTAGAGCACGGATTTCTCCTTGTCGGGGTGGGGGTCGAGAGTCAGCTCTTCACCGAGCCGGCCGTCAGGCCGCTGATGAAGAAGCGCTGGAAGAAGAGGAAGAGGACGAGCACCGGGATCGAGCCGAGGATGCTCATCGCCATGATCTGGTTCCACTCGTACGAGTGCTGGCCCATGAGCAGCTGGATGCCGATGGGCACCGTGCGCATGTCGATGGTGCGCGTGAGGGTCAGCGCGAACAGGAACTCGTTCCACGCGATCATGAACGTGTAGATGCCGACCGACACGATCCCGGGGATGGAGATCGGAACGAGCACCCGCCAGAGGGCGGTGAACGATCCCGCACCGTCGACCCGGACGGCTTCGTCGAGCTCCTTCGGGAGGGTGTTGAAGTAGCCGGTCATCATGATGATCGCGTAGGGCAGAGTGAACACCATGTAGGTGAGGATCAGGCCCGGGTAGGTGTTGTAGAGCTTCAGCGTCACCATGAGCCCGAAGTA
>NZ_BADA01000415.1 GCF_000333395.1 Microbacterium sp. B19 | reverse complement strand
CGTGCGCAGAGCGGCATCCATTTCCGCCCGGTCCGCGCGCTGTCCGCGCAGGATCTTCCGCTGGGCCGGGCCGTACCAGTTCGTCCGGGCCAGGTGCGCGAGACCGGTGTAGTGGTCGAGGTGGCGGCGGACGAGCTGCGGCTGGTCGCCGGACTCCTCCGCGCGGTCGCGCCCGTAGCTGCGGATCGTCTCGAGCAGGTGGAAACGCCCCGAGTCGCGGTCGGCCTCCACCAGGGACTGCTCGATGAGCTGATCGAGGGTGTCGACGGTCGACGCGTCGTCGCCCCCGGCCACCGCGATCGCCGCCGGCAGGTCGAACGGCCCCGCGAACACGCTGAGGGCCGCCCACAGCGAGCGCTCCGCCGGCGTGCACAGCTCGTAGCTCCAGTCGACGACGGCGCGGAGGGTCCGCTGCCGTGACACGGGGGCGCGCGTCCCCGACCGGAGCAGCGTGAACCGGTGCGACAGCCGCCGCCCCAACTCGGTGACCGACAGCGTCCGCAGCCGCGCCGCGGCCAGCTCGATCGCGAGCGGGAGGCCGTCCAGCGCCTGACACAGTTGCGCCGCGGCGGCGAGGTCGGTCCGCGCGAGCGTGAACCCCGCGTCCCCCGCGCGGGCGCGCGCGAGCAGCAGGGCGAGGGCGTCGGCGGGCTCGTCGCCCGCGGTGTCGGTGGCCAGCGGTGGGACCGCGAACACCTGCTCGCCATCCACGTCCAGGCGGCGTCGGCTCGTCGCCACGATCGTGACGTCGGGGAGCGCGTCGAGCAGTTCGTCGACCACGGAGGCCACGGCGTCGATCAGGTGCTCGCAGTTGTCCAGCACGATCAGCGACTTCTCGCCGCTGAGCACGTCGACGACGAAGCTGAGGGGTTCGCGCGCCGACAGCTCGCCGTACGGCAGCGCCTGCGCGATCGCGTCGGTCACGCGGCGCGGGTCGCTCACGGCATCGAGGCCGACGAAGACCGCGTGGATGGAGGTGCGCCGGGCGTGGGCGTTCGCGGCGCGGACGGCCAGGCGCGTCTTGCCGACACCCCCGACGCCGGTGAGGGTGATGAGGCGCGCGTGGGTCAGCTCGTCGGCGAGCGCCGCCAGCTCTCGGCGACGCCCCACGAACTCGCTGCGCGGCTCTTTGATCACGACGGGCGTCCTTGCTCTCGGTGGCTCTCATTATGTGCGCGCGCGGAGGCCACCGGTGGGGATCCGAGGGCGATTACGTCATTTCACGGATAGACGGGACGGATCGCCGCCCCTCCGACAATGGCCGCCGGACCCGCCGGGTCCTGTGTTCAACGACGAACCGGGAGTACTCCATGCGCAGAACCGTCCCTCTGGCCGCCACGGCGGCCCTCGCCCTCGTCCTCACCGCCTGCTCGGGCGGCACCGCCACCGGTTCCGCGTCAGGGCCGGTGAAGATCGGCATGGTCGTGCCGCTCACGGGTTTCCTCTCCGCACTGGGGCAGGGCGACAAGGAGGCCGCCGAGCGCGCCGTGGCCGACATCAACGCGGCGGGCGGCATCGACGGACGTCAGGTCCAGCTCACCGTCGTCGACGACAAGGCCGACGTGACCGAGTCCGTGAAGCAGTTCAACCAGCTCGCCTCCGACCCGTCTTACTCGGCGATGCTCGCGAGCAGCTTCGTCTCGGCCGCGACCGCCGTGGGCAGCACCGCCCAGTCCGCGAAGATCCCGACGATCGCGCTCGGCCCCGTCGACGCGTTCGCCGACGGCAGCAACCCGTACGCGTTCACGTCCCCGCCGGTGCCCGCCGTGTACGCCCGAGCCCTGGTGGACTACTGGGTCGCGCAGGGCGTGAAGACCCTCGCCATCGGATACACCGGTGGTGACCTCTACGGCGGGAACGGCGAGAAGGCGACCGCGGAGTTCGCGAAGGAAGCCGGCATCCAGGTCGTCCTCGACGAGGCCTACGACCAGACCTCGACCGACTTCACGCCGCTGATCACCAAGGTGGTCGCCGCGAAGCCGGATGCCTTCGTCGTGTGGGGAGCGGGACCGGCACCGGTCATCATCACCAAGCAGATCGCCGGCAAGGGCATCCCGACATACTTCACCGGGGCCGAGGCGTCCGACCTGTACCTCCAGCCAGCGGGGGACGCCGCCGAGGGTGTCGTCGCCGCGGCGACCGTGGCGCTGGCCGGTGACGCGCTGCCCGACGGGCCGTACAAGACCAAGGTCATGGCGGTCGCGCAGCCGTGGATGGACGCCAACGGCGGCGCCTACCCGCCGGAGTTCGCGTTCGGTGGCGCCTCGGGCGTGGAGCTGCTCGCCTCCGCGATCGACCGCGCCGACTCGACCGATCGGCAGAAGATCCGCGACGCGCTCGAGCAGACCGACCTGCTGACCTCGAACGGGCACTACTCGTACAGCGCCACCGACCACATGGGCCTGGATGCCACCTCTCTGGCGATCTTCCAGGTCAAGGGCGGGAAGTGGGTTCCGACCGAGTACGCGACGAAGAAGTTCGCGACCGAGCTGCCCCAGTGAACGACACCGCACCCTCCGCGGGCCTGGCGCTCTCGGGTCTGTCCCGCCGCTTCGGCGGCGTCTACGCCAACCGCGACGTCTCCTTCACCGTCGCCCCCGGCGAGGTGCGCGGCGTGATCGGGCCGAACGGGGCCGGCAAGTCCACCCTGTTCGGCCTGATCAGCGGTCACGTGCGCCCGCAGGAGGGCAGGATCCTGCTCGACGGCGCGCGCATCGACCGTCTGCCCCCGCACCGTCGTGCCCGACGCGGCATCGCGATCGTGTTCCAGGGCGCGCGGCTCTTCCCCGGGATGACGGTCCTCGAGAACGTCGCCGTCGGCGCGCACGCCCGTACGCGGGCGGGAGCGGTGGATGCCGCGCTCCGCCTGCCCCGCCATCGCCGCGAGGAGAAGGAGATCCTGTCCGACGCCCGCGACGCGCTCGAGCGCGTCGGGCTGTCCGACTGGGCCGACCGGGGTGCCGAACAGCTGCCGCTGGGGCAGCAGCGGCGTCTGCAGGTGGCGCGGGCGCTCACGGCCCGGCCCCGGGTGCTGCTCCTGGACGAGCCCGCCTCGGGCCTGCGCGCCGACGAGCGCCGCGACCTCACGGCGCTGATCCGCGAACTGCACGCGGACGGCACGACGATCCTGCTCGTCGAGCATGACGTCGCGATGGTGACGTCGCTGGCGGACCGCATCGCCGTGCTGGACCTCGGACGAGTGATCGCCGACGGCACACCCGACGAGATCCGTCGGGACCCCGCCGTGATCGCCGCCTATCTGGGAAGCGAGGCCGCCGCATGATGCTCGACGTCGACGATCTCGTCGTCCGCTACGGCGCGGCGACCGCCCTCGACGGGGTGTCGCTCCGCGTCGAGCCGGGCGAGCTCGTCGCCCTCGTGGGCCCCAACGGCGCCGGGAAGACCTCGCTCGTCAACGCCGTCAGCGGACTCGTGCGTCCCGCGGCGGGTGTCGTCCGCGTGTCCGGGACCGTGGCGCAGGTGCCCGAGGGGCGGCAGATGTTCGGCGACCTCAGCGTCGACGACAACCTGCGCCTCGGCGCGTGGCGCCGACGACGACGGAACACGGATGCCGTGTACGAGCTGCTGCCGGACCTGCAGCGTGTGCGCCGTCAACGGGCGGACACGCTGTCGGGCGGTCAGCAGCAGATGGTCGCGGTGGGTCGTGCGCTCATGGCCGAGCCCGATCTGCTCGTCGTGGACGAACTCTCGCTCGGTCTCGCGCCGCTCATCGCCGCCGACCTGGTCCGTCACCTCGCCCGGCTCAACGCCGATCGCGGCACGGCCGTCCTCCTCATCGAACAGGAGGTCGGATTGGCCTTCGAGCTGTGCTCGCGCGCCTATGTGCTCGACGCCGGGCGCATCGTGGCGGAGGGGCCGACCGAGCGGCTCGCCGCCGCGCCCGAGCTGCGCGCCGCGTACCTCGGCGGCTTCGACGGGCAGGAGACCCGCGCATGAGCGACCTCGTCACCTACCTCCTCAGCGGCCTCGCGCTCGCCGGGTCGTTCGCCCTCGTCGGGAGCGGCATCGTCGTCGTGTATCGCGTCACGCACGTCCTCAACTTCGCCCAGGGCTCGTTCGTGGTGTTCGGGGCCTTCCTCTCGCAGACCTTCCGGGAGATCGGGCTCCCACCGGGACTGTCCGAGCTGGCGGCCGTGGTGGTCGTCGGTCTCATCGGGTTCGTCGTCGGCGCCGTCGCGATCGGCAAGCCCGGAACCCACCCGATGACGTCGCTCCTCATCACCCTGGGGATGTCGCTGGTCTCCGCGGCCGTCATCATCGCGGTGTGGGGGCAGAACCCGGTCTCGCCGCCCGGACTGACAGGGACGCTCACCGTGCTCGGTGCCACGATCGAGGTGCAGCGCCTGCTCGTGCTCGTCGTCGCCGTCGCCGCGCTGGCGTCGCTGAGTCTGCTGTTCTCGCGCACCGACGTCGGTCGCGCCCTCACCGCCGCGGCATCCAATCCGCGCGCCGCGCGCCTCGTGGGGATCGACACGCGCGTGATGGGGCTGCTGTCCTTCACGATCGCGGGCGTCCTCGGCGGCCTCGCGGGCGTGCTCATCGCTCCGACGACGGCCGTGTCGGTCACCTCCGACCTGCCGTTCGTGCTGAGCGCGCTGGCCGCCGCCGTCTTCGGGGGACTGCGGAACCCGTGGATGACGTTCGTCGGCGCCCTCGTGCTGGGTGTCACCGGGCAGCTCGTCGCCGGGTACGCCAACGGCTCGTACCAGACCCAGATCGCGCTGATCATGATGCTCGTGCTGATGATCGCCCGCTCGCGCTCGTTCACCGCCGAGGAGGCGAAATGACCCGCATCGTCACCATCCTGGTCGCCGTGGCCGCCGCCGTGGCGCCGCTCCTGCTGATCGATCAGACGTTCTTCGTGCAGACCGCGCTCGCCGCGATCGTCGTCACGGGGCTGTCCCTGTTCATGGGCTACGCCGGTCAGGCGTCCCTCGGTCAGGGCGCGTTCGTCGCGGTGGGCGGGCTTCACCGTCGCCGTCGGCACCGTCTCGCTCGGCATCCGCCGCTGATCGCGCTCCTGCTCGCGCC